>DASWVL010000234.1:0-9446 GCA_036406255.1 Zeimonas sp. | reverse complement strand
GGCCAACGAACGCGATCTCGTCGCCGCACGCGCCGCCGGCCACGACGCGGCGTTCGTCGACCGCCTCGCGCTGAGCGAATCGGTGCTCGCGAGCATGCGCGAAGGACTGCTGCAGGTCGCCTCGCTGCCCGATCCGGTAGGAGAGATCTCGAACCTGCGCTACCGCCCCACCGGCATCCAGGTCGGACAGATGCGCGTTCCGCTCGGCGTCATCGGCATCGTCTACGAATCGCGCCCGAACGTGACGATCGACGCGGCGGCACTGTGCATCAAGTCGGGCAACGCGACGATCCTGCGCGGCGGCTCCGAAGCCTTCCACAGCAACCAGGCACTCGCCGCGCTCGTGCGCGAAGGGCTGCACAGCGCCGGCCTGCCCGAGGACGCCGTCCAGGCAATCGAGACCACCGACCGCGCCGCGGTGGGTGCGCTCATCACGTCGGCGCAATGGGTCGACGTCATCGTTCCGCGCGGCGGAAAGTCGCTGATCGAACGCATCGCGCGCGAGGCGCGGGTGCCGGTGCTCAAGCACCTCGACGGGATCTGCCACGTCTACGTCGACGACCGCGCCGACCTCGAACAGGCGATCCGCATCTGCGACAACGCGAAGACGCAGCGCTACTCGCCGTGCAACACGATGGAAACGCTGCTCGTCGCGAACGGCATCGCCGAGCGCCTGCTGGCGCCGCTCGGGCGCATCTACGCGGACAAGGGCGTCGAGCTGCGCGGCGACGAGCGCACGCGCAACATCCTGTCCGCGCACGGAATCGCCTGCGGCGTCGCGAGCGAGGACGACTGGCGCACCGAGTACCTCGCTCCGATCCTGGCGATCCGCGTGGTCGAGGGACTCGACGAGGCGATCGACCACATCGCCGCCTACGGTTCCCGACACACCGACGCGATCGTCACCACCGACCACGTTCGGGCGATGCGTTTCCTCCGCGAGGTCGATTCGTCGTCCGTGATGATCAATGCCTCGACGCGCTTCGCCGACGGCTTCGAGTTCGGCCTCGGTGCGGAGATCGGCATCTCGACCGACAAGCTGCATGCGCGCGGGCCGGTGGGCCTGGAGGGGCTCACGTCGCTGAAATACGTGGTGTTCGGGCACGGGGAAGTGCGCAGTTGACGCCCCGGTTCGTGCGATGCCGTTGCTGCGGCTCGGCGCCGGCCCGTGTGCGCCGCCTGCGCTGCGCCCGGCCGCCACGCGCCGTCGGCGTCGGCGTCTGGCACGGCGAGGGCGTGCGGCCCGGCGCACGCAGCGTCCGCGTCGCGCACGCCACGCACCACTTCGCCAAGAACACCGCACGACGATGACCTCGACCGGCTACCTGTGGGTGAAGGCCCTGCACGTGGTGTTCGTCACCAGCTGGTTCGCCGGCCTGTTCTACCTCCCGCGCATCTTCGTGAACCTCGCGCTCGTCCCCGGCCCGGGCGCCGAGCGCGATCGCCTGCTGACGATGGCGGGCAAGCTCTGGCGCTTCATGCAGCCGCTGATGGCGCTCGCGGTCGTCTTCGGCCTGTGGCTGTGGCTCGGCTACGGCGTCGGTCGCGGCAGCGGATGGATGCACGCCAAGCTCGCCGTCGTCGCGCTGCTGCTCGTGCATCACTTCGCCTGCGGTCGGCTGCTTCGTGCGCTCGCCGCGGGAACCGACCGGCACACGCACCGGTGGTTCCGCATCTTCAACGAGATTCCGGTGCTCGGTCTGCTCGCCGCGGTCGTGCTGGTCGTCGTCAAGCCGTTCTGAACGTGGTTGAGCCATCCGCGACCTTCGATCTCTTCGCCGCCTGTCCCCGCGGGCTCGAAACCGCGCTCGTCGACGAACTCGAGTCGCTGGGCGCCGTCGATTGCCGTGCGCTCGGCGGCGGCGTGCAGTTCCGTGGCGATCGAACCGTCGCCTACTCGGCCAACCTGTGGTCGCGCCTGGCGAGCCGGATCCTGCGCGCCGTCGCGCGACGTCGCTATCGGGACGACGACGACCTGTACCGCCTGGCGAACGGAACCGAATGGGAGCGCTTCTTCGATGCGAAGCGCACGCTTCGCGTCGACGTGAGCGCACAGCGTTCGCCGTTGCGCAGCCTGAACTTCGCGACGCTGCGAATCAAGGACGGGATCGTCGACCGGCTGCGCACAACGAGCGGCGAGCGTCCGTCGATCGACACGCGCTCGCCCGACGTACGCGTGTTCGCGCACCTCGATGCGCGCGACGCGACGCTGTATCTCGACCTGAGCGGCGAGCCGCTGTTCAAGCGGGGATGGCGCTCGGGCGCCGACGACAAGGGCGCTGCTCCGCTGAAGGAGAACCTCGCTGCAGGCCTGCTCGCGCTCGCACGCTGGTCGCCCGAGATGCCGCTCTACGACCCCTTCTGCGGCTCGGGCACGATCGTCATCGAGGCAGCGCAGAGAACGCTCGACATCGCTGCCGGCACGGCGCGCGCTTTCGGCTTCGAGAAGCTGTTCGACCACGACGCGGCACTGTGGAAGCATCTGCGCGGCGAGGCGGCATTGCGTGCCGAGGCGGCCGCGCAGCGCACATCGGACGGGGCGCGTGCGGTGCGCATCGCCGGCTCGGATGTCGACCGGACGGCGATCGAGCGCGCACGGCGCAATCTGGTGCGCGCCGGCGCAGCCGCGGACGCCGTTGCATTCTCGGTGCTCGACGCCGCGCGCGTGCGCGCGCCTTTCGAAGAGCCGGGCCTGATCGTCACCAATCCGCCGTACGGGGAACGTCTGCACGCGCAGGGCGGATCGACCGGCGAACGGCCGCACGTGCGCGATGCAGCGGCACGCGCACGGACGCGGCACGAGGAGGCCATGCGCGCCTTCGGCGCAGCGCTGAAGGAAGGTTTTGCCGGCTGGCGCGTCTACATGCTCAGCAGCGATCCCCAGTTGCCGCGCCAGCTGCAGATGCAGGAGCGACGGCGCACGCCGCTGTTCAACGGGGCGATCGAGTGTCGGCTGTTCGGCTTCGAGATCTTCCCCGCACGTGCAGCGCGGCCCACGCCAGGCACGCCCAGCCGGCAATGAACGACGCGCCGCCGAAGGGCGCGACGCGCGCAGCCTGCCGCAGCCCGGCGAGCGAGTGAAGGTACAGCGCGCCGCAGAACAGCAGCGTTCCGAGGATGAACAGCACCCCGGCCGCCTTGGTCGCCCGGGCGCCGTCGGTGCGCTCGCAGGCGAAGGCGACGATGCACAGCCCGATTGCGTGCAGCATCTGGTAGTGCACGGCGATGCCGTAGATCTCGAGCGCCTGCGGCGGCAGCAGCGCCCTTGCGCCGTGCGCGCCGAACGCCCCGGCACCCACCGCGACGAGCGCCGACAGCGCGCCGACGAAGAGGAACGTCCGTTCGGCGCTCATCGAAGCCGGGACAGCGGCCCGCCGCAGCGGGCGTTGCGCGTCGCGCGTTCGAATGCGTCGACGACGATCGCCTCGCGACCCGCCGCGGCGGCGCCTGTGTCGAGGGCGACGCGATGCACGTGCACGACGACGAGAACGCTTTCGTCGTCGTGCGGGGCCAACTCGCTCCACGCCTGGTCCAGCGCCGCCTGCGCCGAATCGCCGACCCCCGCGAGCACCGGGAGCGCGTTGCCGCTGGCGCAATCGACCAGCACGCGCCGGGTGCCGGTCGGATGATAGGTCCCGACCAGCCGCTCGGGCTCCGGAAGCGGATCGACATCCGGCAAGCGCAGCAGCACCCCGCCGATCAGTCCGTGCAATTCACGGCCCTCGTGATCGACGATCGTCAGTTCGTCCGGCGCAGTACGGCGCAGCACGCGCGCGCCGCCCGCCGATTCGAGCACCAGGCGCTCGGGCGCGGTCGGGGCCGCGCTCCAGCGGCCGTGCTCCTGGTTTGGTGCACCGTGTCCGGCCACCTCGCGCAGTCGGTAGCGGCCATCGGCAAAGATGGTGACGGTGAGCCGGCGCTCGACGCAACCGTCGCAGGAATAGGTGCCGGCGTAGGTGCGCGCCCCGTGCAGCGCTTCTTCCCGGGGCCGCGGGATCGCGGGCATCGCCCCTGCGCTCGCCTTCGCGTTCGTCGCTGCATTCGCCGGGAGGCTCGCGACGCCCTCGTCGGGGGTCGCCGTGGTACACGCCGTACCGACGAAGCAGGCGAGCGCGACGGCCGCAGCGCGCGCCGTCGCGCCTCCCCTTCGGGTGGCCGGCGAATCACCACTCATAGCCGAGCCCGATCAGCCAGCTCGCATCGGTCGCGCGGCGTCCCTCCGTCGGCTCGCCCTCCCAGTCGAGGTTCAGCTGCAGCGAAGCGGTGATGCCCGAGAAGAAAGGCAGGCGGATGCCGCTTCGGCTTCGAACGGTGACCTGTCGCTGGTCTTCGAGGTTCCAGTAGCCGCTCTGGTCGTGAAACAGCTCCGCCGAGAACCAGTCGATGCGCCGCGCGAAGTTCACGCCCCAGCCGAGCGCCGGGTAACTCTCGTCGGGGCCCTGGTCGCGACGCAGGTCGACCACATCGAGACCGCCGCGCAGCGAAAGCTGCGTCCGGTCGGTGGACAGCAGCTGCATGCCGAGCCCGCCGCCGATGGCACTGCGCAGATCGATGTCGCGAAACCGGTCCTCCTCGAGCGAACCACGCAGATAGCGGAAACGGGCGCTTCCGGCGAGGAAGCGGTCGTAGTTGCCCGAGAGCAGCCAGTTCGACGCAACCAGATTCCCCACGTCGCGCTCGCGCCGTGCCTTCAGACCGATCGAATAGCGCCAGTCGCGCGCACGGGAATTGAAGTCGGACTCGACGTACAGGCGTTCGCCGTTGCTGTTGCCGCGCAGGATCGCGCCGGAGAGCGTGATGCGCCCGTCGCGCGAGACGCCCTCGCCGCTCTCCTCGGGCTTCGGATTGATGTAGCGGATCGAACGCGACGCGATGTCGAGCGGCGTGCTCTGCGGCGTCTCGGGCTGCGCCGGCGCTGCCGGCTGCTCGCCCTCGATCGGTGCCGGGCCCAGTACCTCTTCCGGCGAGACCGGTCGCATCAGCATCCGTCCCGGGTCGCCCGGGGAGATCACTGCCCACTCGGTGTGGTCGGTACGTTCGCGCAGCACGAGGACGGGCTTGTCGGTTTCGATCGCGCGCACCTCGAAGCGCCGGATGTTCATCTCCCCGGCCCACGTCGTCTCCAGCGTGAGCGAATCGGGCGACAGGTGCAGGATGCGGCCGGTGAGCCGGTCGCCGTTGTGCAGGAATACGGTGTCCGCGCTCGCCGGGCCGGCGACTCCGCATGCGAGCGCCGCGACGACCCCGACGTAGCCCTGCGCGCGGAGGAGGCGAACGACGCCTCGCGACAGGCGACACAGGAACCCCGAATACGACATGGTACGGCGTTATAGACGATCGATCCGGACGACGCAAACTTGCTGCGCAAGCCGAGCGCTTCTCGCGTATAATCAAGCGTTTAGCTTTCGCTGCGCTCGAGGCCGGCCTTCGCGCCGGCGTTCACGGACCTCGGGTGCGCCTGCAGGAGGCGGGTGCGAGTTCCGGACGCAGAAAACCCGCATACCCGCTCCGTGCCCGCGTGCGGTCCGCCCGGTCGGCACGAGAATTGCCGTACCCGAATCATCCCGTTCGAAGCCCCGCGCCCCGCCGTCGTATCGGCCCGCGCGGCCGGTGCCGCAATCCGGGAGTGCAGAAACAGGAGCCCGAGATGGCCAAGGAAGAACTGATCGAAATGGAAGGCATCGTCGCCGAAGTGCTGCCCGATACGCGGTATCGGGTCACGCTGAACAACGGCGTCGAGGTGTCGGCCTATGCGGCCGGCAAGATGAAGAAGCACCGCATCCGCGTGCTTCCCGGCGACCGCGTCACGATGGAGCTGTCGCCCTACGACCTCACCAAGGGCCGCATCCGCTTCCGGCACAAGGACTGAGCGGGACTGAGCGCGCGCGCACTCGCGCCGCAGGCACTCGTCCTCAGACGATGCCGAGGTGCTCCGTGTTGCGCGTCAGGTCGCGCTCGGAGCGCTTGCTGTTCAGCTTGATGTTCAGCCGCAGATCGTTCACCGAATCGGCGTTGCGCAACGCATCGTCGTAGCCGATGCGCCCCTGCTCGAACAGGTCGAAGAGCGCCTGGTCGAAGGTCTGCATCCCGAGTTCGCGGCTCTTCTTCATGATTTCCTTGATGCCGCCAACGTCGCCCTTGTAGATCAGGTCGGCGATCAGCGGCGAGTTCAGCATGATCTCGACCGCCGGCACCCGGCCCTTGCCGGAGATCGACGCGATCAGCCGCTGCGAGATGATCGCCTTCAGGTTCAGCGACAGGTCCATCAGCAGTTGCGCGCGACGCTCCTCCGGAAAGAAGTTGATGATCCGGTCGAGCGCCTGGTTGGCGCTGTTCGAGTGCAGCGTCGCGAGGCACAGGTGCCCGGTCTCGGCGAAGGCGACGGCGTGCTCCATCGTCTCGCGGTCGCGGATCTCGCCGATCATGATCACGTCGGGCGCCTGCCGCAGCGTGTTCTTCAGCGCGATCTCCCAGCTCTCGGTATCGACGCCGACCTCGCGGTGCGTGACGATGCAGTTGCGGTGCGGATGCACGAACTCGACCGGGTCCTCGATCGTGACGATATGACCGTGCGACATCGCGTTGCGGTGCCCGATCAGGGCCGCCAGCGTGTTCGACTTGCCCGAACCGGTTGCGCCGACGACGATCGTCAGTCCACGCTTGGTCAGGGCCAGCTCCTTCAGCAGCGGCGGCAGCTGGAGCTGCTCGAAGGTCGGGATCTCGGTGTTGATCGTCCGCAGCACGATGCCGACCCGGTTCTGCTGCATGAAGGCGTTGACGCGAAAGCGCCCGATACCGGCGGGACTGATCGCGAAGTTCACCTCCTTGTGCCCCTCGAACTCGGCCGCCTGCTTGTCGTTCATCACCGCGCGTGCGAGCTCGACGGTGTGCTGCGGCGTGAGCGGCGTGCTGGACACCGGCTGCACCCGGCCGTCGATCTTGAAGGCCAGCGGAAAATCGGCCGTCAGGAACAGATCCGAGCCGTTGCGCGCGAGCATCAGCTTGAGCAGGTCGTGCAGGAATTTGGCGGCTTGTTCGCGTTCCATTTCCTCAGTGCCTTGTCGGTGATCGTCGGTCCGTCAGGGGAAGGGGAAAAGCTCGACCGTCCCGAGGCCCGTGCGGTTCCCCTTCTCCCTTCTCCCTTCCCCCTTCTCGGACGACTTTCGGGCTCAGCCCGGAAAGTTGTCTTTCACCGTCGCGACGGCCCGCGCTTCGGACATCGAGATCGTGTTGCGTCGAACGAGGTCGGCGAGGCACTGGTCGAGCGTCTGCATGCCGAGCGCGCCACCGGTCTGGATCGCCGAATTCATCTGCGCGACCTTCGCCTCGCGGATCAGGTTGCGGATCGCAGGCGTGCCGATCATGATCTCGTGCGCCGCGACACGTCCGTTGCCGTCCTTCGTCTTCAGCAGCGACTGCGAGATCACCGCGCGCAGCGACTCCGAGAGCATCGAACGCACCATGTCCTTCTCGGCGGCCGGAAAGACGTCGATCACGCGGTCGATTGTCTTCGCGGCCGACGACGTGTGCAGCGTGCCGAACACGAGGTGGCCGGTCTCGGCTGCCGTAAGGGCGAGGCGGATCGTCTCCAGGTCGCGCAATTCGCCGACGAGGATGATGTCGGGGTCCTCGCGCAGCGCCGAGCGCAAGGCGTTGTTGAACGACAGCGTCATCGGCCCGACCTCCCGCTGGTTGATCAGGCAGCGCTTCGATTCGTGCACGAATTCGATCGGATCCTCGACGGTGAGGATGTGGCCGTAGACGTTCTCGTTGATGTGGTTGATCATCGCGGCGAGCGTCGTGGACTTGCCCGAGCCGGTCGGCCCGGTCACGAGCACGAGACCGCGCGGCGTCATCGAGATCTCGGTGAAGATCTTCGGCGCGTTCAGCTCCTCGAGCGTGAGGATCTTCGACGGGATCGTGCGCATCACCGCGCCCGCGCCCCGCTGCTGCACGAAGGCGTTCACGCGAAAGCGCGCCAGGCCGGGAATCGCGAAGGAGAAGTCGCACTCGAGATTCTCCTCGTACTCCTTGCGCTGGGAGTCGTTCATGATGTCGTAGATCATGCCGTGGACATCCTTGTGCTCCATCGGCGGCAGATTGATCCGGCGAACGTCTCCGTGCACGCGGATCATCGGCGGCAGGCCGGAGGAAAGGTGCAGGTCCGACGCCTTGTTCTTCACGGCGAATGCGAGCAGTTCGGCGATGTCCATCGAGCTCCTTCCCGCGCGGCAGCGATCACGCTGTTATCTTTCGCGCTGTTGCGTCACCCATCGATCTTCGAGGCCCCGGCGCACGCCCGCAGCGACCGTCCGCCGAGGCGGGCCATTGAACGATGAACGGCGACTCCCCGTTGCAGCAAAACTACGAGCGCGTCCTTGCCCGCATCGAAGGTGCGTGCGAGGCCGCCGGGCGGCCTCGCACAGCGGTCCGGCTGCTAGCGGTCAGCAAGACCTTTCCCGCCTCCGACGTTCTCGCGCTCGCCGCGCTCGGACAGCGTGCTTTCGGCGAGAACTACGTGCAAGAAGCGCTGGACAAGATCTCCACCTGCCGCGACGAGCGGTCGCAGCCGAACGAAGGGCGCGGGCCGACTCCCCGGCTCGAGTGGCACTTCATCGGCCCGATCCAGTCGAACAAGACGCGCCCCGTCGCCGAGAGCTTCGACTGGGTCCATTCAGTGGATCGGGAGAAGATCGCCCACCGACTGGCCGAACAGCGACCCGCGGCGCGCGGCGCGCTGCAGGTGTGCGTTCAGGTCAACGTGTCGGGAGAAACGTCGAAGAGCGGCGTCGCACCGCAGGAGGCTTTCGCACTGGCGAGCCTGTGCTCGACGCTACCGGGGCTGCGTCTGCGCGGACTCACGGCGATCCCCGAGCCGACCGACGACGTCTCGCTGCAGCGCCGCCGCTTCGCCCAGCTGCGCGAGCTGCACGAGCGCATCCGCGCGGTGCTCGCTCACGAGGCGGCGGAACGCTTCGACACGCTTTCGATGGGGATGTCGGCCGACCTGGAAGCGGCCGTCGCGGAAGGCGCGACGATCGTCCGTATCGGCACCGCGCTCTTCGGCAACCGGCCCCCGAAGACGGGGGGCCGTTGAGCGATGGGCTCAGCCCATCGACTTCACGGCCGCGGACAGGCGGCTCTTGTACCGTGCAGCGGCGTTCTTGTGGATGATGTGCTTGTCGGCAATGCGATCGATCACGCCCTGCGCCGATTGCAGGCTGCTGCGCGCCCCCTGCGGGTCGCCGGCGGCGATCGCCTTGCGCACCGACTTGATCGCCGTGCGGAGCCGCGAACGCAGGCTGGAGTTGTGCAGGTTGCGCTGGACCGCCTGGCGGGCGCGCTTGCGGGCCGAAGCAATGTTTGCCATGAGAGAATCTCGCTCGATTTCGATCCGGCCGCGCGGGAAACGCCCGGCGCCCGGAAAAATTCCGGAAAGCCTTGAA
>DASWVL010000233.1:0-1738 GCA_036406255.1 Zeimonas sp. | reverse complement strand
CGGTGCTCGCGCTCGAACTGCTGCGCGAAAGCCCCGCGCTGCGCCGCCTCTTCGAGACGCGCTATGTCTGAGGCAGCTGCCATGCACGCGAGCGCGCTGTGGCGCGAGATCCGCGCCGCCGGCATGACGACGCTGGCGGTGATGGGGATGACGAAGAACACCGGCAAGACGGTGTGCCTGAACCATCTCCTCGCGCAGGCCCATGCCCACGGAGCGAGCGTCGGTATCACGTCGATCGGCCGCGACGGCGAGGAGCGCGATCAGGTGTTCTCGATCCCGAAGCCGCCCGTGCTCATGTGGCCCGGCAGCCTCGTGGCGACCGCACGCGACACGCTGCTGCGCGCGAAGGTGCGCTGGAAGCAGATCGGCGCGACCGGCATCGACAGCCCGATGGGCGAGATCCTGATCGTGCGCGCGCTCGACCACGGCGAGATGGAGATCGCCGGCGCGTCGCGCAGCTCCGACCAGCAGAAGGTGATCGCGATCCTGAAGGGCTGCGGCTGCGCGCTGGTGCTGCTCGACGGCGCGCTCGGTCGCAGCCATCACGCCTCACCGGCGATCGCCGATGGCGTCGTGCTCGCGACCGGCGCGGCCATCGGTGGCGGCATCGCCGACGTGATCCGCAAGACGCGCGACCGGCTCGCGATCCTCGGCATTCCGGCGGTCGATGAGGCGCTCGCCGAACGCTGCGGGCGTGTCTTCGCGCACGGCGGCATCGGCGTGTGGAACCGCGCCGGCGACTGCGTGTTCGACGCACGGATTCCCACGCTGAACGCCGCGTCGACGCTGCTCGGACTCGATGAGCCGGCGATCGCCACCGTCGCCGTCAGCGGCGCGGTCGGCCGCGCGCTGTGGCACGCGCTCAACACGCTGCTCGCGCGCCATCGGGGGCTCTCGGTCGTCGTCGCCGACGGTACCAAGCTCTTCATCGATGCGACCGACGTCGCGACCTTCACGGCGAAGGGCGGACGGCTCGTGGCCTTCCGCGGCATCCGCATCGCCGGAATCACCCTCAACCCGTTTTCGCCGCTCGGTGGCAGCTTCGACGCCGGGGACTTCCTCGACGCGGCACGCCGGGCCTTCTCCGATCACGTCGTCGCCGACGTGATGCGCGAGGAACACACCATGCAGGAAGGAGTACTCCAATGAGCCAACTGAATCTGGACCAGGGCCAGATCGACCGCGCGCGCGACTCGGCGCGCCGCATCGCGCACCGCGTGTTCGACGACATGAGCCAGTACACGACCACCACCGTCGAACGCGCGACGCTGCGCCTGATGGGTGTCGACGGCGTGGACGACAATCAGATCCCGCTGCCGAACCGTCTCGTGAGCCACCTGCAGGAGCAGAAGCTGCTGCCGCATGGCGCCGCGAGCGTGGTTGCCGGCGCGATGGCCGAGCACGGTCTCAGCGCGCAGCAGATCGCCGAAGCCGTCGCCGCAGGCAAGCTCGTGCTCGGCCGTCCGAAAAGCGACAAGGCCGCGAACCAGTCCGCCGAAGCGATTGCCGCGAAGATGTGCGACTACATCGCCGGCCAGCGCGCGCTGCGTGCGAAGCAGATCGAGAAGGTCGGCGAAGCCCGCACGCCGTGGCTCTACCTCATCGTCGCGACCGGCAACATCTTTGAAGACATCGTCCAGGCGCGCGCCGCCGCGGAGCAGGGCGCCGACATCGTCGCGGTGATCCGCTCGACCGGCCAGAGCCTGCTCGACTACGTGCCCTACGGCGCGACCACCGA
>DASWVL010000232.1:0-3862 GCA_036406255.1 Zeimonas sp. | reverse complement strand
ACGGATCGGGCAGGTGCTCGCGGGCCTGTTCGACGCGCAGTCGATCCCGTGGGTCGCCGTCGACGACGATCCGAACGCCGTCTCGTCGTTCCACGCGAAGGGCTGGCCGGTGTACGTCGGCGACGCGAGCCGTGGCGACCTCCTGCGCCGCCTCGGGCTCGCGCAGGCGAGTGCGGTGGTGCTGACGATGGACCAGCCGGCGGCGGCCGTGCGCGCTGTCCGCGCGATCCGCGCCGACGCGCCGGACGTGGCGATCTTCGCGCGGGCGCGCGACGAGCGGCACGCGGGAGCGCTTCACACGGCGGGCGCCGACGCGGTGATTCCCGAGACGCTGGAGTCGGCGCTGCAGCTCGGTGCCCTTGCGCTGGGCCGTGCCGGGATGGCGGAGGCCGAGCTGCGCGCGGTGCTGTCGCGCGAGCGCGACGAGCGCGTCGCGCCGTACGCGAATCAGTCCTCGAACGGCAGCCCGACGTAGTTCTCGGCGAGCGAGGTCGACGCGGCCTTCGATCCGGTGAGGTAGTACAGCTCGGTTTCCTGGATCTTCTGGCCCATCTCGCCGGTGTCGGGGAAGCGATGCATCAGCGAGGTCATCCACCACGAGAAGCGCACGGCCTTCCAGACGCGGCGCAGGCACTTGGCGGAATAGGCGTCGATCTCCTTCATCGAGCCCGTGCGGTAGTGGTCGATGATCGCGCGCGACAGATAGCGCACGTCGCTGGCCGCGAGGTTCAGGCCCTTCGCGCCGGTGGGCGGGACGATGTGCGCGGCGTCGCCGGCGAGCAGCAGCCGCCCGAAGCGCATCGGTTCGGCGACGAAGCTGCGCAGCGGCGCGATGCTCTTCTCGATCGACGGGCCGGTGATCATCGTGCGCGCGGCCTCGGCGTCGACGCGGCGCTTCAGTTCCTCCCAGAAGCGTTCGTCGGACCAGTTCTCGACCTTCTCTTCGAGCGGCACCTGCAGGTAGTAGCGGCTGCGCGCGCGCGAGCGCATGCTGCACAGCGCAAAACCGCGCGGATGGTTCACGTAGATCAGTTCGTCGGAGACCGGCGGCACGTCGGCGAGCAGGCCCAGCCAGCCGAAGGGGAAGACGCGTTCGAATTCCTTGACCGCGCTGTGCGGGATCGTCTCGCGGCACACGCCGTGGAAGCCGTCGCAGCCGGCGATGAAGTCGCACTCGATCTCGTGCACCGCGCCGTCCTTGCGGTAGCGCACCGTCGGCCGCGTGCCGTCGTAGTCGTGGATCGACACGTCGGCGGCTTCGTAGACGGTGCGGCCGCCTTCGGCGGCGCGCGCGTCCATCAGGTCGCGCGTGACTTCGGTCTGGCCGTACACGGTGACGTGCTTGCCGCCGGTGAGGTCGGCCAGCGCGATGCGGTGGCGCACGCCGTCGAAGCACAGCTCGATGCCGTCGTGCACGAGGCCCTCGGCGTGCATGCGCTCGCCCACGCCCGCCTCGTCGAGCAGGTCGACCGCGACCTGCTCGAGGACGCCGGCGCGGATGCGGCTCAGGACGTATTCGCCGCTGCGGCGCTCGAGGATGATCGAGTCGATCCCGGCGCGGTACAGCAACTGGCCCAGCAAGAGCCCGGCGGGGCCCGCCCCGATGATCGCGACCTGTACTCGCATGATGCGTTCTCTCCCCTGGGATGCGGCTGCCCGTGGACCGAAGCGCATCGCGGGGCCGTCAGGTGCAATGGTAAAGGTTCGTGCGGCGATAATGTTTCCCGCTCCCCTCGAACCGCTCACCACCGATGTCGATCGTCTATCTCGTGCGGCACGCGCAGGCCTCGTTCGGCGCCGAAGACTACGATGCGCTCTCCGAGCTGGGTTTTCGCCAGGCGCGCTGGCTCGGCGAACATTTCGCCGCGCGCGGGCTGCGTTTCGCGCGCGCGATGTCGGGGACGATGGTGCGCCAGCAGGCGACCGCGCGAACGATCCTCGAGGCGATGGGCGAGGCCGACGAAGCGCTCGAGTTGCACGAGGGACTGAACGAGTATCCGGGCGAGGCGCTCTACACCGCGCACACGGGGCTTGCGCCACGCGAGCACCAGTTGGCCGATGCACGCGACTACTGGCGTACGTTCCGCCTGGCGATGCATGCGTGGTCGGAGGACCGGCTGTCGGACGTGCCCGAGACCTGGCTCGACTTCGGTGCGCGCGTGCGCGCGGCGATCGCCGAAGCGACGCGCGGAACCGCGCGCGACGATTCGATCCTCGTGGTGAGCTCGGGCGGGGCGATCGGGCGGCTGCTCGCCGACCTGACCGGCGCGCCGGCGAGCACGGCCATCGAGCTGAACCTGCAGTGCCGCAACACCGGTTTCACCGAACTGATCGCCGGCGGCCGTGCGCTGCGCCTGCTCAGCTTCAACAACGTGCCGCACCTCGACACCGCCGAGCGGCGCGCGTCGATCACCTTCGCGTAGCGCCCGAGGCGACGGCCGGCGTTGCCGAAGGCGCCGTCACCGCGCGTGCGCCTCCTCGAGCGGCAGGGTCCCGCGCACGCCCAGGCCGCCGAGCGGCGAGCGCCGGTATTCGATCGTCCCTCCGTACTGCGAGACGATGTCGGCGACGATCGTCAGCCCCAGCCCGTGGCCCGGGCGGCTCTCGTCGGTGCGCAGGCTGCCGCGGCCGAGCCGCTCGAGCAGCGCATCGTCGACGCCCGGTCCGTCGTCGTCGACGCGGAAGGCGGCGACATCGCGTTCCTCGGCGATCTCGACGCGCACGGTCGTCCTCGCCCATTTGCACGCGTTGTCGAGCAGGTTGCCGAAAAGCTCGAGCATGTCCTCGCGGTCGAGCGGAAGCCGTTTCTCGGGCGCGACGACTTCGATGTGCAGCGAACGCTGCGCATGCAGCCGGCCGAGCGCCTCGGCGAGCGCGTCGAGCTGTCCGCGCGCCTCGAAGCCCTCGGTGCGCACGCCGCTGCCGGCGAGCCGCGCACGGCGCATCTCGCGCTCGATCGTCGCGCGCATCGAGTCGACCTGCTCGCGGATCGCGTCGGCGGCCGACGCATCGCCGGCCGATGCGCGCTCGTCGGCCACCTGCGCGAGGACGGCGAGCGGAGTCTTCAGCGCATGCGAAAGATTTCCCGCCGCGTGTCGTACGCGCGCAAGACGCTGCGTCTGGTGGTGCACGAGACGGTCGACCGCCTCGAGCATCGGTCGCACCTCGTCGGGCGCGACGCTGGGCACCGACGCGCTCTCGCCGCGCTCGAGCCGGCGGCACGCGTCCACGGCCCGTGCGAGCGGCGCGAGCCCGCGCACGACGATCGCACGTTGCAGCCATGCGAGCGCGAGCAGCGCGACGAGCATCGACGCGAGCAGCACGCGGCGAAAGCGCGCGATCGCCGCGTCCAGCCGCGAGAGGTCCTCGGCCAGCGTGACGGTCCACTCGGCGTTCGTTCCCGAGAAGCGGCGCGTGTAGGCGAGCAGCGTCTGTCCGGCCGGGCCCGGCCGGCGTGCGGTGCGCTCGCTGCCGCCCGAGAGGGCCGCGATCGGCAGGTCTTCGTCCCACAGCGAGCGCGAGACGATGGTTTCCGTGGCGGGGACTTCCTGCGCTGCGGTGCGGATCGTGCGCTGCACGACGAAGTAGTGGCCCGACAACGGCAGCGCATACACGGGCCCGAGCGCATCGGCCGCTGCCGACGCAGGATCGGGCGCCTCGACCATTCGCACGTAGAGCGTCTCGGCATCGTGCTCGAGGCGCGAGGCGACGTAGCGTTCGACGAGCTGGCGCGGGAAATGCTGCAGCCCGACGGCGAGCAGGGCCGCCATCGCGAGCAGCACGAGCGAGAGTGCGAGCGTCAGCCGGTTGCGCAGCGAGCTCATTCGTCGGCGCGAAACACGTATCCCTGCCCGCGCCGCGT
>DASWVL010000231.1:0-11393 GCA_036406255.1 Zeimonas sp. | reverse complement strand
GAGGTCGATCTGCATCGGCCGGTTGATGACCAGGCCGAGCGCGCCCTTCGGGCTATGTTCGGCGACGAACACGACGGCGCCGCCGAAGTTCGAGTCGCTCATGCTCGGCATGGCGATCAGGAACTGGTTGGTGAAGTCAGGGGCGGTGATGGAGGCCATCGCAAGTATTGTAGAACCCGGTATTGCGCGCGACAACGGGCGGCACAAACCGGACAATTCAGTCCTCGGCGTCTGCCGCTACAGGCTGTCGAGTAACGCTCGCAGAGAGACGGGCGAAGACCATCCGCTTTGGACCGCATCGGCAAGCGTTTGCGAAACGGGCGAGAGATCATTGAAATCCTGCTCGTGCGCGATCGACACGTGCACCGGCGGATCCAACCGCCGCTGCAGCAATGTCAGCCGGGCATCGAAGGCGCCGTCGGTGACGAAAGGGCTCATCCCGAAGACCACACGTACCATTTCCTCACCGGCACGCAGCGCGATGGAAGTCACGGGCATTGCCTCGCCCGCGCTGGTGGTCATGTCGCCTCGCAGGCGCCTGTCCGCCTCCTCCGACCCGATCTCGTAGGCTACACCGTCAACACTGAGCTCTCCGCTTCCCTGCACATCCAGCACGATGAAGGGCAGCTCAAGCGACACCTCCGAACCAGCGGGAACCTCGATCTGTCCGGCACCAAGCAGCGGGATACGCTCGCCGTCGTACGCGATGATCGGTTCATCGAAGGGGATGGGAAAAGTGAGCGCAGATCGAGGCGGCAACCGCAGCGAGAGCGCATGCTCCGCATCGGTTCGAATTCCATCCAGCAGGAAGTTGTCTTCGATGCTCGCATAGAGATCTGCGAGAGATCGACTGTACGCAGAGTGATCCGTGGGACGGACGGGATCGTATGGCTGAAGGACGAGGTCAGGCGATTCGGACAATTGAGCAGCAGAGGCGATCTTCCCCGACTCGTCCAGGTAGATCACTCCGTAGTCGGCGTCAAACATCATCCAATCGCCGTTCTGCTCGATCTCGGCGACAACGTGGCCCGACAATCCCCATACTCGCGACGAATGGCCCTGCCAGTGCCAGATCGTTGCCAACACGGCAGCAACGTCGTCGCAGAAGCCGGCTCCCATCGAGTTCATGTAAAGCAGCGGATCGTGCTGCGTCAGCCGCTCGGAGAACGGATTTGCGTGGTAGGCGCGCGCAGCAACAAAACGCCACGCCTTCCTGTAGTCGGGCTCGTCCGAGTACTGCTCGGGCATCCGTTCGATGGATTCGAGGATGTCCTCCTTGTCGATAAAGAGAAGGTCCTCGATTCCGATAAGCACCTCGGTTGCTTCGGCATGGCGGTTCTCGACACGCACGATCGACCTGTAGGTGCCCTCGACATCACGCACCAGATCATGCGTTCCCTGATATGCGACCTGGTCGAACTCGGCTCGATCAAATACGCGGGGAAGCGGCGCGTGTGGCGACGGTGCGCCCGACGGCAACGCAGGTTCGGTCCAACCGTGCTGTTCCGGTTCGGTCGATAGAACGCCAGGTGACGTTTCCCCTCCACCGCAACCGGCCAGAACGATCAACAGTGAACATAGGACGCCCTTCCTGATGCGAGTGAAGAGGAGATCGTCCAACGCGCGCGAAAACATGCAGAACAAGAAGAACGGCAGAGAAAGAGACGACTCGACGAGCCGCGATTGTGGACGACAACGGAAGAACTTGCGTCAGTGAGCGCCATACTCAAAGGCGTGCGAATGGTACTTCAGTGAGCGAGGGCCCTGCGTTGCTTGTCTGCAACCGTTCCTCCACGAACCTCGCAATGTGGCCGAGCAATTCGTCGTCCCGATACGGTTTGCCCAGGTATACGTCGACCCCGAGCGACATCGCGTGATTGCGATGCTTGTCCGCCATGCGCGAAGTGATCATCACGATCGGCGTGTCGCGGAGACGGTCGTCGGCACGGATGTTGCGGGTGAGGTCGAAACCGTCCATGCGCGGCATCTCGATGTCGACGAGCATCACGTCGGGTTGCCGATTTTGCAGCTGGCGCATCGCGTCGACGCCGTCCTTCGCCAGCATCACCTCGTAGCCCTCGCGTACGAGCAGCCTCTGCGTCACCTTGCGCACGGTGAGAGAGTCGTCGACGACCATCACCGTCGGGGGCGCTTCGGCGAGTGCACGCCTGTCGACCGCCGCGCTACGCTGCTCGAGCCACAGGTCGCCGAGCACCTGCTGCGCGAGGCGCGCGGCGTTCAGGATCAGCACGATCTCGCCGTCGCCGAGCACGGTGGCGCCGCCGACGCCCGGCACGCGGGCCACCTGCGCGCCGACGTTCTTGACGACGACCTCCTGGTTGCGGCTGACGGCGTCGACGTGCATCGCCAGGCGGAGCGCCCCGGAACGCACGACCACGACCGGCGACAGGTGCTGCGCCAGCGCATGCTGGTCGTCCAGGCCGACGAGCGCGCCGAGGTAGTGCATCGGAACGCGCGCGCCCTGCCATTCGACCGAGCCTTCGTCGTACGCGGCTGCCAGAGCCTGCGGCTTGAGCTGCAGCACCTGCTCGACGCTCGAAGACGGAATCGCATAGCGCGTTGGGCCGACGGTGACGACGACGACCTGCGCGATCGCCAGCGTGAGCGGCAGGTGCACGGTGAAGCGCGTTCCGTGCCCTGCCCGGGAATCGATGTCGATGCGCCCGCCGAGGCTCTGCACCTCGGCGCGGACGACGTCGGTGCCGACGCCCCGGCCGCTCAGCTCGGTGACCTCGCTCGCCGTCGAGAAGCCCGGTGCGAAGATCATCTCGGCAAGGTCGCGTTCGGAAGGCTGCGCGCCGGCATCGACGAGACCGATGGCACGCGCGCGGGCGAGGATCTTCGCGTAGTCGAGGCCCCTTCCGTCATCGGAGAAGACGAGCACGACCTCGTTGCCCTCCTGGCGCACCTCGACGCGGATTTCGCCCGTCTCCGCCTTTGCGGCCGCCTGCCGCTCGCCGGCCGACTCGATGCCGTGCGCGACGGCGTTGCGCAGCAGGTGCTCGATCGGGCCGACCATGCGCTCGAGCACGCCGCGATCGATCTCGACCGACGCCCCGCGCAGGTCCATCGACACCCGCTTGCCGGCGTCCTTCGCCGCCTGCCGGACGACGCGGTACAGGCGATCGGAGATCGTCCCGAACTGGACCATGCGCATGCGCATCAGGTTCTGCTGCAGGTCGCGCAGCACCTGTGCGTGGCGCAGCATGTCGTGCGAAGCGTCGTCCAGGCTGCGCATCGCGTTCGTCTGCACGGTGGCGACGTCGTTCACCGACTCGGCCAGCATGCGCGTGAGTTCCTGGAAACGCGTGTAGCGGTCGAACTCGAGCGGATCGAACTCGGCCGTCGTCTCCTTCTGTTGCGCGATGCGCGCCTGGACCTGCGATTCGGCCTGGATCTCGACCTCGCGCAGCTGCGACCGCAACCGGGCGACGTTCTCGGTGAGATCCTGCAGCACCTGCCGCAACGTGCCCAGCTCGTTCTCGATGCGCAAGCGCGCGATCGACACTTCGCCGGATTCGTTGACGGCTCGCTCCAGGAGGTCGGCGCGCACGCGGACCAGCGAAGTGCCCGTCGACGAAACGGTCGCCGGCCCCGCGGCGCGAAGATCGGACGAGGAGCGCACGGGCGGCGAGACGGACGGTTCCTGCGGCACCGCCGCTGGGTGCATCGACGCATCGGGCTCCGGGTCCGCGATGCGCTCGTGCGTCGGCTGCATCCGGTCGGCCGTTTCGACGGCGGCCACCTGCGCCGGCGAGGCATCCACTGCATCGACGAGTGCCTCGGCGGGCGAGGTTCGTACGGTATCCGGCACGCGCAGACCCGGATCGCGAATTGCCTCGAAGAGACCGACGACGGCGTCGTGGTCCGCGATCAGTTCGTCGATCAGCGCGGCAGGCACGACGGTGAGCACGCTCGCCGCCTCGATGCGCGTTTCCATTTCGTGCACGCGCTGCCCGAGCACCATGGCACCGGCCATCCGCGCGCTGCCCTTCACCGTGTGCAGGTCGCGCATCAGCTGCTGCGGCAGCGAGCGGTCGTCGGGGGCCGACTGCCATTGGCGCAGGTTCTCCCCGATGCGCGGCAACTGATCGCTCGCCTCCTCGACGAAGATCGGCAGGAGGTCCGCATCCAGATCCTCGCCGGAGACGACCGAGGCGACCGCCGCCTGTGCAGGCGCGGCGCGCGGATCCCACCGCGCGGCGAGCGCATGAGCGAGCGCGAAGGCGTCCGGCTCGGGCCGCGGCGTGTGCCCGGCCGCGAACTGATGGAGCATCGCGCGCATCCGCTCGATCGCCTGCGCATAGTCGTCGAGATCGCCCGCGGCAACGGCGCGCGCCTGTGCCCGCTGACGCAGCAGGAAGGTCTCGAGCTGCTCGGCGATCGCGTGCACCTCGTCGAGTTGCACCAGCGCAGCACTACCCTTGAGCGAATGCATCGCGCGCTGCGCCGCTTCGGTCGCCACGCGCTCCGGCTGCACTGCCCAGTCGGCCGCGTCGGTGCTCAGCGTCGCGACGAGTTCGTCGGCCTCCGAGAGGAAGATCTCGTACAGCGGGCGGCTGATCGAACGTTCGCCGATCACGACGTCGTCGGGTTGTGGTGCCTCGACTGCGTCATATGCCTCCCCGGCACCGAGCGCCTCGGCGGTGTCGGTCAGCTCGCCGACGTCGGCCGCGACGGCGTCGAGCGTCTCGGTCTGGGGAGTTTCGGCGTCGAGCCATTCGGCTTCGGGAGTGTCGGCGTCGAGCGATTCGGCTTCGAGTGTCTCGGCCTCGAGCGTCTCGGCTTCGAGCGTCGCGACTTCGAGCACCTCCGCTTCGAGCGGACCCGGCTCCACCGACGGTGCATCGAGCCCTGCGGCTTCCACCGGTTCCCCGTCCGTGGCCCGCGTTTCTGGACGCGGCGACGACGCTTCCCGCGCCGGCGGCAGCACTGCCTCCGCTTCACGCCCTTCGCGCAGCGCCGTGGCCGCGGCCACGATGGGCGCCGGATCGATCGACAGCGACGCATCGGCGTTCAGCGCATCGACCCATCGCACGAATCGAAGGTGCGCGGCGTCGATCAGCGCGTGCAGCGCCTCCGTAGCCGCGCGCTCCTCGGCGAGCCAGAGATTGAGCACCTGCTCCATCGCCCAGGCGGCGTCGCCGAACGCGGCGAGGCCGACCATCCGACTCGATCCCTTCAGCGTGTGAAAACCGCGCCGGATCGTCGTCAGCAGCGCCGTGTCGCGCGGCGCAGAACGCGAGCCCGACGACGCGTCGGCGATCGCAGCCAGCACTTCCCGCGCTTCGCCGAGGAAGATTTCGAGCAGCTCGCGATCGACTTCGTCGTCGGAGCGCTCTGGTTCGGCAGCCGCCGGCTCGACGGGAGCAGCCTGCGGCTCGCCGGCGAGCTTCGCCACCGCGACGCGCAGTTCGGAAACGTCCTCGCCGGTCGATCGATCGAGGCACGCGATCGACTCGCTCGCGTGCGCTTTCAGCGCCGCGTCGTCCGCGAAATGGGCGTCGTCGCGCACCTTCGCCAGCGTGCGCCGCAATGCGTCGCGCGTCGCCGCATCGCGTGGATGCTCGGCCAGCGTCGCGACCAGTTCCAGCGCCTGCCGCGTGTGCTGCGCGAGCAGCGATTCGGCCGTTGCATCGAGCGCGACGAGCGCGGTGCGCGGATCCGGACGGGCTTCGTCGAGAACGGCATCGAAGCGACCGCTCGCCGCGTCGAACGCGAAGCGCGCTCCACTGCGATTCGCCTGCTGCAGTCGCTCGACGAAGAAGCCGAGGGCGCCGATGCTGTCGGCGACGTTCTGGCAGACCTCCGGCGCAGGGATGCCCTCCGCGCTCGCAAATTCGTCGACCCGTGCCGCCGCCGCCCTCGCCGCCGCTGCCGCCTCTTCGTGCCCGAGCAGCCCGAGCGCGCCAGCGACCTGGCGCAGCCGTTGCGCGATCGGTGCGAGGTCGGCTCGCTGCGAGGCGTCGCGGAAGAACGCGTCGAGCGTCTGTTCGGCAGAACGCAGGTTGTCCTGCGCCTCCGCGATGAACGTCGACATCGTGAGCCGTTCCTGCGCGGCGCGACTGATGTCGCCGAGCCAGCCCGGCATGTCGTCGGCCGGCGGCCGTCCCGCGCAGCACTGCAGCACGCGCTCGGCCATCTCGCCGGCGCGTGCGTCGTGGTCTCCCCGGCCCTTCAGTCCGCGCTCGAAGATCTGCTCGGCGAAGAGCAGCGCCGACGCCACCTCGAGCGCGAGCGAGTCCGACGGAACGGCCTTGCCGAGCGCGAGGACGCGGCTCGCCTCGCCGAATGCGTCGGCGAGCGCCCGCACGCCCGGGAACGGCAGCTTCGCCGCCGCCCCGCGAAGCGCCGCGATCGACTGCGTGAACGCAGCAAGCTCGGCCGCGCTGCCCGAAGACAGCTTCTCCCAACCGAGCTTCGCGCGCGCGATCGCCTCCCTCGAGGCCTGGACGGCCTGGGCGTCGATTCGACCGAAACGCGGTGTCGCGTAGTCGGGCGGAACGCTCCCCGCGAGGCCGAACGCACGTCGGACTTCGGCCAGCAGCGGCGAGCCGGCGCTGCGCGCCTCGTCGGCGCCGGCGAGCGCAAACAGCGTGTCCTTCAGCAGCCGGTCGGCGACCAGGGCGCCATCGGCAATCGAGCGGCGCAGCTGCAGGTTCAGGCGCGCGAGCAGCCGCTTGCCGTAGACATCCAGTGCAAGCGCACCGTCGCGCAGCGCCTCGAAGTACGCGAGCGCAACCTTCCAGAAGGTCGGGTGCGCCGCGCCCACCTGCGAGGCGCCGATCGTCGCCACCGACGCGTGCAGCGCAGCGAGGCCTTCGCTGTCGAGCGGATCGCGCAGCACCGACAACAGGCCGCGTTCGAACGAAACCCGCGCAGCGACCAGTTCGGCCGCATCGCGCTCGCGCATCGCATCGTCGTTGCCGACGAGCTGCGCGCGCACGGGAACGACGAAGAGGTCCGCGGGGTGGATTCGCTCGGCGCCGCGCAACTGCAGCAGCGACGCGTAGTAGGGAAACAGGTACAGCGGCTGCTGGGGCTCGCCGAGCGCCAGCTCGTCGAGGTACTCGAGGAGCGCGGCGAAGGTGCGCGAGAGCGCGGCGAGCACCGCGTCGTCGAGCGCGAGCTGGCCGCGCGCGACGCGCTCGAGCAGCGCTTCGGCTTCTCCGGTCAGCGCGGTCACGCCGGCGAGGTCGACGATCGCGAGTGCACCGTGCGCCTGGTGCAGCGCCGAGCGTGCGGCGACCAGGCCCGCGCGTTCCCCGGGCGCTTCGTCCGAGTCGCCTTCGCCGGGCTGCAGACAGCCTCGCAAGCCCCGCTCGCAGGCGGCGAGCGATTCGCGGATCTCGCCGATGCACCACGACAGCGCCGCGAGGTCGGCGGCCTCGAGGCTCTCGTTGCGATGTGCGTCGGTCATCGGACGTGCTTCCGTTTCACGCGACCTTGAACCGCGCCACCGAGCTCTTCAGCTCGAGCGCAAGCTCGGAAAGCTGGCGGATCGAGCCCGCGGTGTGCAATGTTCCTTCGCTCGTCTGCTCGGTGACGAGCAGGATGCGCTGGATCGATTGTGCGACGTTGCCCGCAGAAGCCGCCTGGCGCGACGTCGTCGCGGAGAAATCCTCGATCAGTTCGGCGAGCAGCGTCGACACGCGACCGATCTCGCCCAGCGCGCGTCCCGCCTCGTCCGACAGCCGCGCGCCTTCCACTACGCCCTGCGTGCTGCGCTCCATCGCAGCGACGGCGTCCTGCGTGTCGGTCTGGATCGTGCGGATCAGCATCGCGATCTGGCGCGTCGCCTCGGCCGAACGTTCGGCCAGGCGCTGCACTTCCTCCGCGACGACGGTAAAGCCGCGCCCGGCTTCGCCGGCCGACGCCGCCTGGATCGCCGCGTTCAATGCGAGCACGTTCGTCTGCTCGGTGATGTCGGAGATCAGCTCGACGATCTCGCCGACCTCCTGCGACGACTCGCCCAGTCGCTTGATGCGCTTCGACGTGTCCTGGATCTGGTCGCGAATGCCGTTCATGCCGGCGATCGCGTTGTCCACCGCGCGCGAGCCGTCCTCCGAGGCACCGAGCGACTGGCGAGCGACCTGCACCGACTCCGCCGCACGCGTCGACACCTCGTTGATCTGGCGCGCCATGCGCAGCACCGCCTCGCCGGTGTCGCGGATCTCGCGCGATTGCTGCTCGCTCGCCGCCTGAAGACTCGACGCCGTGACCTGCGCCCGCGCCGATGCTTCGTTCACCTGGTCGGCCGTCCGGTTGATCCGGCCCACGAGGCTGCGCAATTCCTCGACGGTGTAGTTCACCGAGTCCGCGATCGCGCCGGTGATGTCCTCCGACACCGTGGCCTGCACCGTCAGGTCGCCGTCGGCCACCTCCTGCAGCTCGTTCATCAGGCGCAGGATCGCCGCCTGGTTCTGGTCGTTCGCGGTCTTGGCCTGCTGCTCCTGGCGCCGCGCCGCCGCCTCGTGCCGCTCGGCCTCGTCGGCGCGCTGCTCGCTGTCGGAGAGGAATGCGCGGAACAGCCCGTAGAGCGCCAGCAGCGCGAGCGCGCCGAAGGTCGCCGCACCCACCACGTTCCAGAAGCGCAGCGCGTCTCGCGCCTGCAGCTTGCCGCGGATCGCTTCGAGCAGCGCCTGTACCACCTCGCTGTCGCCGAACACGTGCCGTTCGGCCTGCCGCGCCTGCTGCAGCCGCGGCAGGCTCGCCAGGATGCCGGAGACCTGCGGAGCGACGCCGGTCAACGTCTGTTTCAGCGCGGTGAGCGCGCGTCGCGCCTCCGGGTCGGTCACCGCGGACAGGCGCGCGCGGTCGTTGCCGTCGAGCATCGCGTCGGTCAGCTCGCCGAGGTCGATCACCGACTGCCGCAGGCGCAACTCGATCGTCCGGTCGGGAACCCCCGACAGGATCATCTCGTTGACGTCCTTCGCGATCGCCTGCGTGAGCATCACCAGCTCGCCGGCCGCAGCCACCTCGCGCGCCGACGCACCCGCGCGCAGGCGGCTCGCCAGGACCGCCTGTGCGTCGCGCAGCATCACCGGCTCGGCACGAGCCACGTCGCGGCGCATTCCGCTCAATGACTGCAGCAGCAGATCCTGGTTCAGGATGACGGTGACGGCCTGGTTCGATTTCGACCAGATGAGCGACAGCGTGCGCAGGTCCGCCGCCACCTGCGAGGGGGCGGGCCGCTCGTCTGCGGTGCCTCGCATCAGCGTGTCGATCGAACGGTTCATCGCCTCGCGACCGTTGGCCAGTTGACCCAGCGCGATCGGGTCGCCCGCGATCGCCTGCGACGCCGCCTTCGCCACCCGTTGCGACTGCATCAGCGCATCGCCCAGCTGCCGGAACCAGTGCGAGGCATCGGTGGCCTGGCGCGCGTCGAGCTGGAGCAGGAAGAACGCGACAAGCAGCGACAGCAGCAGCGTCGGCAGCCAGATCTGCATCTGCCGGCGAAACGGAAGGGCCCCGACGACGGGAACGCGAAAGCGCTCGCGCCTCGCCGGCGCGGTCGCCGGCGTCTCGTCGCCCGCAGCGGCGTCGGCTTTCACGGACGCGGACGCAGGCGCAGGCGCCGGGCGCTCGAAGATGCGCGTCACCGGGCGCACGGGAGGCGTTGCCGGCTGCGCCGAGAGGAGATCCTCGAGGATCGCCGTGTCCGGCGCCCCCGCGGCCTGGGCTCGCGGTTGCCGCTGCAGGAAAGCCGGGAACTTCGTGGCGATGCTCATTGTCGTGTCTCCACCTGGCGATTCAGCGATTCACGGCGAGGAAGCGCTCGTCGCCCGCGAGCGCCTCGAGCCTCAGCTCGGTCCAGCGGCGGCCCTCGGAATCGACCCAGCTGCGGCCCAGCCAGGCCGGCGCCGGCGCTTCCTCCGGCTCCGCCTCGGTCAACGTCGCGTCGTTCTGCAAGCCGAGCATGCGATCGACCACGATCGCGCCATTCAGGTTCAGTCGCGGGGCGAACGCCAGCAGGCGCGTCGACTTCGTCATCGGCGTCGCCTCGCGCCCCTCGAAGCGCGCGAGATCGGAGACGCCGAAGAGCGAACCGCGCAGATTCACCAGGCCGCGGAACCATTCGTGCGTGAGCGGCACCGGCGTGATCTCGCCGGGCAGCGCGACGATCTCTCCCACCTCGGAGAGGTCGACGAGCAGGCTGCGAACGCCGACCTGCACGCCGAGTCGCGCCGACTGCGGCGGCGCGGATGCGGCCTGCCGCAGCCGCTCCGACAGCCGCATCTGGAATTCGCGCAGGTTCTTGCCGCTGGCCATCGTCAATGCGCCAGGTCGGCCACCCGGGCGAGCAACTCCTCAGGCTTGACCGGCTTCACGAGATACTCGCGTGCGCCCTGGCGCAGGCCCCAGATCCGGTCGGTCTCGTTGCCCTTGCTCGTGCACAGGATGATCGGGATCGACTGCGTCTCGGGATCGCGCGACAGCGCACGCGTGACCTGGAAGCCGTTCTGGCCCGGCATCACCACGTCGAGCACGACGAGCGACGGACGCTCGATCTTCACCTTCGCCATCGCTTCCTGGCCGTCCTCCGCGGTGATGACCTTGTAGCCCTTCTTCGAGAGCAGCTCGGCGATGTAGTGGCGCTCGGTCGGCGAATCGTCGACGACGAGGATCTTGTACGAAGCCATGGTCTTCCTTGAAGCGTGCACGGGGATGCGATGGAGGGGCAGGTTCAGGCAGCGCCGGCGCCCGCCGCGGCGAGCGCATCCGCGCAGCGCGCGTGCTCGCTTGCGGCGCGCAGCAGCGCGTCCTTGGTGAAAGGCTTGGTCAGGTACTGGTCGGAGCCGACCATGCGGCCGCGCGCGCGGTCGAACAGGCCGTCCTTGCTCGAGAGCATGACCACCGGAATCGTGCGAAAGCGCGGGCTCTTCTTGATGAGCGCGCAGGTCTGGTAACCGTCGAGGCGCGGCATCAGGATGTCGCAGAAGACGAGGTCGGGGTCGTGATCGGCGATCTTCGCCAACGCGTCGAAGCCGTCCTCGGCGAGGATCACCTGGCAGCCCGCCTGCTTCAGGAAGATCTCGGCGCTGCGACGAATCGTGTTGCTGTCGTCTATCACCATGACCTTCACGCCGCTCAACGCCACCGCGCCGCTCATTCTCAGATCTCCACCATCTCGAAGTCCTCCTTGCGCGCGCCGCACTCCGGGCAGGTCCAGTTCATCGGGATGTCCTGCCAACGCGTACCCGGCGGAATGCCTTCTTCCGGCAAGCCCTTCTCTTCCTCGTACAGAAACCCGCAGATCAGGCACATCCACGTGCGGAACGGGCCGTCCGTCGCGTCGCTCATTCGTGATCCTCCTGGCTTCCTCGGCGCGTCGTCTCTTGGGGCGACGCTCGTTCGTGGCTGCCCGACGA
>DASWVL010000230.1:0-10448 GCA_036406255.1 Zeimonas sp. | reverse complement strand
TTCGATCCGCATCGGACGATTGATCGGAGAAGCGAAGTGAACGTCAAACGCTATTTCGCCCGTACCGCACGCGAGGCGATGAGCCGCGTGCGCGCCGAACTCGGCGACGACGCCATCGTGCTGAAGAACCGGCCGGTGGACAGCGGCGTCGAGATCCTCGCGCTGGCGGGTTCGGAACTGGCCGACGCCGAGCCGGTCGCCCATTCGAATCGCGGCGCGAGCGGCGACGAGCGGGCGCAGCGCACGGCGCCGGGCGCGACCGGGCCGTCGACGACGCGAGCCGCCGCCGCCGCTGTCGCAGCCGATGCCGAGCGCTCGCCGGCGATGAGCACGGTGAACTTCGAGAACTACGTGCGCGAGCGTCAGCAGCGGCGGCTGGCCGCGGTGCGCGAGGAATCGCGCGAAGAGCCATTCGATGACGAGCCGCCGGCCGACGCGCGCGGCGCGGCGCGCTTCGAGGCGCCCGCCGTGCACGTCTCGCCCGGCTTCGCGCTCGACGCGCAGGTCGAGGATCGAACGGCACCGGGTTCGCGGTCGATGCACGCGTCTTCGAGTGCGCCGCCTTTGCCAGCTGGTGCGATGCCGCCCTTCGCCGACGATCGCCTGGACGTGCGCTCGCTGATGAACGAGCTGCGCGAGATGCGCGGCGCGCTGTCCGACCAGCTCGAGTCGATGAGCTGGTTCGAGGGCGTGCGCCGCCGTCCCGGGCAGTCGCGCATGCTGCGCCGACTGCTGCAGGCGGGCTTCTCCCCATCGCTGTCGCGCACGCTCGCCAACCACCTTCCGGCGGACTTCGGCGAGGACGACGCCGAGCGCTGGCTGCGCGAGGCGCTGGTGCGCAACCTGCGCATCGACTCGCCCGAGCAGACGATCTTCGACGCCGGCGGCACCTACGCACTGCTCGGCCCGACCGGCGTGGGCAAGACCACGACCGCGGCGAAGATCGCCGCGCAGTTCGCGCTGAAGCACGGTGCGCAGTCGGTCGGCCTGATCACGGCGGACGTCTACCGGATCGGCGCGCAGGATCAGCTGCGCACCTTCGGGCGGCTGCTCGGCGTGCCGGTGCACGTTGCGCATGACGTGTCGACGCTCGCCGACTTCCTGCAGATGTACATGAACCGCAAGCTCGTGCTGATCGATACGGCGGGCGTCGCGCAGCGTGACGAGCGCGTCGGCGAGCTGCTCGCCGCGTTGTCGTCGGCGCAGGTTCGCAAGGTGCTCGTGCTGAACGCGGCCTCGCAGGCCGAGGCGATCGACGAGACGATCGAGGCGTACCAGGGGCGCAATGCCGCAGGCGTCGTGCTGTCGAAGGTCGACGAGGCGGTGCGCCTGGGCGGCGCGCTCGACTGCCTGATCCGGCATCGGCTCACGCTGCAGGGCGTCGCCAACGGCCAGCGCGTTCCCGAGGACTGGCATCGGCCCGAGCCGAAGATGCTCGTCGACCGGGCGCTCGCCACCGAGTCGTCGCGCGTCTCGACGTCGTTCTCCTTCGAGGAGGCCGAGCTGGCGATGCTGCTCGCCGCGGGGCAGCGCACGGCCGCGCAGCGCATGCGCGAGGCGCAGCGTGTTTGAGGTTTCGCGCGACCAGGCCGCCGGCCTTCGGCGCCTGTTCCGTCCGCCGCAGCCGAGCCTGCTTCCGCTGGGCTGTACGGTGGGCGATGCGTCGGATCGTGCCGGCGTCGAAGCAATGGCGCGCGCGCTCGTGCGCGCCGGCCGCCGCCCGCTGCTCGTCGATCTGCTCGGCGGGTCGCAGGCCGGGGAGCCTTCGTCGTTCGCACGGATCGACGCCGACGCGCTGCTGCCCGCAGGCGCGGGGCCGCGCGACTTCACGCGTTTCGTCGAGAAGGTCGCCGGCGCCGCGAAGGGCGGCTGCGGCGCCTTCGACGTCGCGCTCGTCGCGGCCGATCCGTTGCGGCTGGCCGACCTGACCGCCGGCGTCGCCGAGCGCATCGTGCTCGTCGCGCGCACGCGCGGCGAAGGTCTTGCGCGCACCTATTCGCAGATCAAGGCGATGCACCTGGCGCACGGCTTTCGCGCGTACTGCACGGTTTTCCTCGACGCGGGATCGCATGCGGCGGCGCTTGCCTCGCATCGCCGGCTCGCCGACACCGCGGCGCGTTTCCTCGGCGCCGCGATCGAGTTCGGCGGCACCCACGAAGCGATCGACGCGGAGCGTTTCGCCGACGACGCACTGCGCTGGTCGCAGCCGATCGTTGCGCGCACGCGCGCGCCGGCGCATTGAGACGCGCCGATTCCGGACCCGCCACGCCCATGTACACCGCGCAAGGAACCCTCGATCGAACGAGCGCCATCGAGCGCTACGGGCCGATGGTCCGCCGGATGGCGAGCCAGCTGATCGGCCGGCTGCCGGCGAACGTCGAGCTGGACGATCTCGTGCAGGCCGGGATGATCGGCCTGTTCGACGCGATGACGCGCTACGAAACCGACCGCGGCGCACAGTTCGAGACCTTCGCGACGCAGCGCGTGCGCGGCGCGATGCTCGACGAGCTGCGCGGAAGCGACTGGCTGCCGCGCTCGGTGCGGCGCAACCAGCGCACGATCGAGTCGGCGATCCATCGCGCCGAGCAGCGCCTCGGGCGTTCGCCGGGCGAAGCCGACATCGCCGAGGAACTGGGCGTGCCGCTCGCCGAATACCAGCACCTGCTCGACAGTGCGCGCGGCGCGCAGTTGGTGCATCTCGACGACTACGACGACGACGGCGAAGAGGGCTTCCTCGATCGGCACGTCGTCGCCTCCGGCGTGGATCCGCAGGAGATCCTCGGCGACTCGCGCTTCCGCCACGCGCTCGTCGCGGCCATCGAGAAGCTGCCCGAACGCGAGCGTCTCGTGATGGGCATGTACTACGAGCAGGAAATGAACCTGAAGGAGATCGGCGCGGTGCTCGGGGTGACCGAGTCGCGCATCTCGCAACTGCACAGCCAGGCGGTCGCGCGGCTGCGCACGCAGATGAAGCAGTGGATCTGAGACGCGGCCCGCCGAAATGATCATGGGAGAGACGTCATGCTGATGTTCACGACGCGCCGGCGCGCGCAAACGTTGAAGAGCGAAGCGGCGGCAGCGCCGCGCGGACGAGCGGGGGCCGCTGCGGGCGCCGCTGCGAGTGCGGGCACGGGCCAGCCGGGTGCCGCGTCGGCCCTCGGCAGCCAAGTCTTCGAGGGAATCGCGCGGCAGGCGGCGGGGCTCGGCCGTGAAGCGGCCGAAGTGAACGGCGTGCTCGAGGAGGTCGCTGCCGGCGCGATCGCGCAGGCGCAGACGCTCGACGGCGCGATGCAGACGATTGCGACGATGGTCGATTCGAACCGCCGCATCGGCGATGCTTCGCGCGCCGGCCAGCAATGCCTGGTCGAGGCGCACGACGCGGTCGCCAAGGTCGTGGCGGGATTCGCCGAGACGACCGAGACGCTGTCGCACGTCACCTCGTCGGCGCGCGAGATCACTCAGATCGCGCTGCAGACGCGACTGGTCGCCTTCAACGCTTCGGTCGAGGCCAAGCGCGCTGGGGAGGCGGGTCGCGGCTTCTCGGTCGTGGCCGAGGCGGTCAAGGACCTCGCCGCGCGCGTCGAGGAGGCGTCGAGGCAGATCATGCAGACGGTATCGATGCTCGATGCGCGGCTCGCCGGGCTGTCGAGCGAGATCGACGACGACGCGAAGCGCGAAGGCACCTTCCGTGCGGCGCTCGCACGCTCGGAGGCGCAGGCGAGCGAGGTCGTGAAGGCGGCGGTGTGCAACGTGCAGCGCTGCGAGGAGGTGCTCGAGTCGGTGCGCCAGCTCGCCGCCGATTCGCACGCCAGCGCCGACGCGATCGCCGGAACCCGGCGCAGGGCCGAGAAGTTCCTCGAGCTGTCCGAGTCGCTGATCGAGTTGACCGTCGAATCGGGAATCCAGACCGAGGACACGCCGCTGATCGAGAAGGTGATCGGCGCCGCGGCGCAGGTCGCGCGCCTGTTCGAGGACGCGCTCGACAGCGGTGCGATCTCGATGGCCGAGCTGTTCGACGAGAACTACGTGCCGGTGCCGGGAACGAACCCGCAGCAGTACATGACGCGTTTCGTCGCGCTCACCGACCGGATCCTGCCGCAGATCCAGGAGCCGATGCTGCAATGCTCGGCGAAGGCGACGCTGTGCGCGGCGGTGGATCGCAACGGCTACCTGCCCACGCACAATGCCCGCTACTCGCGCCCGCAGGGGCCGGATCCCGTCTGGAACGCAGCGAACTGTCGCAACCGGCGCCTGTTCAACGATCGCACGGGACTGGCGGCCGGGCGCAACCGGCGCCGCTTCCTGCTGCAGACGTACCGGCGCGACATGGGCGGCGGACAGTTCGTCTACATGAAGGACCTGTCGGCGCCGATCCTCGTACGCGGGCGCCACTGGGGGGGCCTTCGGCTCGCGTACCAGTTCTGAACGACGCCGGATCTAAGGTCCGGCTCTTTCCTGCCGATAAAGATCGATGGTGCGTGCCGCTTCAAGCGGCACGGCCGCAGGCTGCCCCTCTTCCCAACCCACAGAGAAGTCGCAATGTTTCGTCGTTTCGGGTTCAAGCACAAGATCTTCCTGCTCGTCGCAAGCGCGTTGCTCGGCTTCATCGTGCTCTCGGTGATTTCGTCGCTGCGCAACGAGCGCCTGACCGTGGACGCACGCCGGGGCGAACTGGTCGCCGCGGTGCAGTCGGCGGCGAACATCGCGGTCGCGTACCAGGCGCGCGCGGTCGCCGGGGAGATGGCGGTCGACGACGCGAAGAAGGCGGCCATCGAGGCGATCCGCCTGTCGCGCTACGGCGGCGCCGACGGCAAGACCGAGTACTTCTACATCTGGACCGTCGACGGCGCGACCGTGATGCATCCGCTGCATCCCGAGTGGACCGGCCAGCCCATGCTCGGCAAGCTGCTCGACGCAACGGGCGCGGATACGCTGAAGCGGCTGCTGGATGCGGTCGCGGCGAGCGCGAACGGGCGCGCCTTCTCGCAGGCTGCCTTCCCGCGGCCCGGGCAGACGAAGGCCGTGCCGAAACTGCAGTACGGAACGCGCGTCGACGGCTGGAACTGGGTCGTCGGATCCGGTGTCTACATGGACGACCTCGACGCGCTCGTGCAGAGCGAGCGCCTGCGCGACATCGCGGTCGCGCTGGCGCTGCTGGCGATCGTCGCCGGCACCGGCTGGCTCGTCGGACGCAGCGTACTGCGCCAGATCGGGGGCGACCCGGCCGATGCGATGCGCGTGATGGACGAAGTCGCGCGCGGGAACCTCGCTGCGCGGCTCGATCGTGCCGCGCACGGGAGCCTGCTCGACGGACTTCAGACGATGATCGCCGCGTTGCGGCGGATGATCGAACAGGTGCACGTCTCCACCGAGAGCATCCGCACCGCCTCCGACGAGATCGCGCTCGGCAACCTCGACCTCAGCCAGCGCACCGAGGAAACCGCGTCGAACCTGCAGCAGACCGCGGCATCGCTCGAGGAGATCACCGGAACCGTGCGGCAGACCGCCGATTCGGCGCGCAGTGCGAACCAACTGGCGACGACTGCTTCGGATGTCGCGGCGCAGGGCGGCAACGTGGTCGAGCAGGTCGTCTCGACGATGGGCGAGATCGACGATTCGAGCCGGCGCATCGCCGACATCATCGGAACGATCGACGGCATCGCGTTCCAGACGAACATCCTCGCGCTGAACGCGGCGGTGGAAGCGGCGCGTGCGGGCGAGCAGGGCCGGGGTTTCGCGGTGGTCGCCAGCGAGGTACGCAGCCTCGCCCAGCGCAGCGCCGAGGCAGCCAAGGAGATCAAGGCGCTGATCGGCACGAGCGTCGATCGCGTGGAGGCGGGGTCGCGGCTCGTGCGCGAAGCCGGTGCGTCGATGCGCGAGATCGTCGTCTCGGTGCAGCGCGTCACCGACATCATCGGCGAGATCACCGCAGCGTCGAACGAGCAGAGCAGCGGCATCGACCAGATCAACGTCGCGGTCGCGCAGCTCGACCAGATGACGCAGCAGAACGCGGCGCTGGTCGAGGAGTCGGCGGCGGCCGCCGAGAGCCTGAAGCACCAGGCCGCGAATCTCGCCGACGTGGTCGGCGTGTTCCGGGTGGACGAGGGCGAATGGCACGGAACTCCGCGGGGCGAGCGGGCGAATGCCGCAGAGCGTGCGCGCTCCGGCGGACGCACGCACCGTGACGCGCGAGTGGACGGTCGCTCCAGCGCGGCGCGTGCCCGAGGTGCTGCTTCGCCGGACGAGGCGCGCGCTGCCATCGCGCGTGCGCGCGACTCGGCGAAACGAGGCGCGGCAGGCGCGTCGGGCGCTGCTTCGTCGGGCGCTGCGGTCTCGGCGGCCGCGGGCCGAAAGCCGGCGACGAAGGCTGCATTGGCGGCCGCGGGGGGCGCGGGCGGCAGGACGCCGGGCGGCCTGCACGCGGCGGCGGCTCCGTCGGCAACGTCCCGTCCAGCGCTTGCGCAGCCCGCGGCGCCGGATGCCGAAGAGGGCTGGGAGAGCTTCTAGCTGGACCCTTTTCCGGTTCTCGCTGCCCTGCCGACTCGCTACCTTTTGGCGCGTTCTCGCCCGTGGAATCGATTCCACGGGCGAGAACGCTTCGTTTTGTAGCGCCGATTTTCGATCGCCGCGGCAGCAACGGTCGAGCGTGCGGGTCAAAGACGAGCGCGGGGTGTGTTGCAACGCGGGTGCCGAGTGCCGGCACCCGGCACTACTGGCCCCGCCAAGTCAGGCGGAACGCACTCCCCGGCGGTGCGCCGGAGCAGCCGGGGTCATCCCTTCGTCGGTGTACAGGCCGGATTCCGGCCCGAGCAGCGCGCCGAGCGCGCGCGAGGCCTGCAGTGCCGAGCGGCGTGCGAGCGTCGAGTTCGAATCGAGCGCGCCCCGCATGGCGTGCAGGTGCCCGGTCGTGTCCGCGCCGGACAGAGTGCCGGCACTCCGGCAGTCGGAGATCCATCGGGACAGGCGTGCGTTCGCGTCCTCGAGCCGATTCGCGTCGCGCGCGAGCATCGCGGCGCGCTGCTCCTCGAGCAGGGCGAGACCGTCGTCGAGCGACGGCGCCGCCGCGCGAACGCTTCCCGTCATTTCCGTCCCGAAAGCGTCTCGAGAAGCTCGGCCGCCTGCGTGATCATCTTGTCGGCGACCGCATGGGCGTTCACCTGGAAACGGCCTTCGCGGATCGCGGTCTTGACGTCCTCGACCTTGCGTGCGCGCTCCAGTTCCTCTGCCGCAGTGCGGGCTGCGAGGCTCTTCGAGGCTTGCGACAGGTGCACCGCGTCGGCGCGCGGCGTCTTCTCGACCGCCTCCGGACGGTCACCGCCGGAGCCGACGACAGGCGTACCGCTTCCGGCACGCGACAGTGCATCCGGTTGCTGCGGTTCAGCGGGTTTGCCGATCTTCATGGCGATTCCCCTTTCGAATCCGGGTACGCGCCCGGATGCCGGGAGTTTCGGCCGCGTTGCGCCGAACTTGAGGCTCCCGGCGCCGCATGTCCGGATTCGTCGGCCGCGGATCGCATCAGAGCCGGATCTCGACAGTCCGCTCGCGCACGGTGCCGACGAGCATCCTGCCCGTATCCGTACGCACACGCAACGACTGGCCTTCACCGGCGCCCGCCATCGCGAAGCCGCTGGCCGAGACGCTGAATCCGGCGCCGACCATGCGGATCCGGACCGGGTCGCCGGCGGCGATCGTCTGCGGAACGCGCAGGTCGTTGGCGCGCAGCACCTGTCCGGCCGACAGCGGCCGGCCGAGCGAGCGCCCGGCGAGCCAGGCGGGATCCGACACCGGCAGGCCGGTCGATTTCGTCCAGTCGACTTCCTCGATCCGGAAGTCCTCGGCTCGCGGCATCGCGCCGGCCGGAATCGGCAGGTTCGCCACCAGTGCCGGGCCGTAGACCGACACGGTGACGGGAATCATCGTCGACCACGATGCGCCTTCCGCGCAGCGAACGCCGACGAAGCTGCGTCCCCAGAGTCTCGCGTTCGGCTGGAGGAAGGGCTCGATTCGCGCGCAGGGCGCGAGCCGCATTCCGCGGTTCAGACGACCGACCTTCACCTCGACGCGCAAGCCGGCCGCACCGGTACCGCCGTCGTCGGCGTCGACGTCGCCCGGCAGGCGGACCGTCCACGTCGACGCAGCCGACGCCTCGATCCAGCGCTGCAGCTGCGGTGCGACTTCGTCGAGCGGCGAGGGCGTGCGAGGCGCCTGCGCGTGCGCGGGCGCCGCCTGCGCGCTGCGCGCGCCAGGAAGCGCTGCGAGGCAGGCGGCAGCGCACGCCGCGAACACCGGCACGAAAGCGAGCCGCGTCGAACGGGAGGGGCGAGTCCGCGTATCCATCTGCGCAGCCTAGTGCGCCGATGCGCAAGGCGGTTGCGCGAGATGCGGCGCAATTCCCGCGCTTATCGGCACATCCGCGCGAGACCCCCGTCGAATAATCGGCAGCGATCGGCAAAACAGGAGGGCGCGATGCTCGAACGGCTCACCGGCACGCTGCAGTTCCAGGGCGAGGCGCTGGCGTTGCGCGCGCAGCGCCAGCAGGTGCTCGCGTCGAACATCGCGAACGCCGACACGCCGAGCTACCAGGCGCGGGACTTCGACTTCGGACAGGCGCTCGCGCAGGCGGCGATGCGCATCGGCGATCCGTCGGTCCAGCGCGCATCGGTCGTTTCCTCGAGCGGGTCTTCGATGCGGGTGGCGTTCGCCGCGCCCGATGCGGCCGGCGCCGCAGGCGTCGCGGGTACCGGCAGTCCGGGGGCCGCCACGGCGGACAAGGCGTTCCTGCCGCTGAACGGTTCGGCTTCGTCGTCGCATCCCGCGCTGCTGTGGCGCACGCCGCAGCAGCCGTCGCTCGATCGGAACAGCGTCGATCTCGACCGCGAACGCGCGGACTTCGCCGACAACTCGCTGCGCTACGAAGCGACGCTTCGCTTCATCAACGGCAACGTGCGCAACGTGCTCGCCGCCATCCGCGGCGAATGAAACCAGGGAGTCGAACGATGTCGCTTCTGAACATTCTCGGGATTTCGGGCAGCGCGGTGTCCGCGCAGAGCCAGCGCCTGAACGTCGTAGCGTCGAACCTCGCGAACGCCGACAGCGTCGCGGGCCCCGACGGCCAGGCATACCGCGCGCGCCACGTCGTCTTCCAGGCGCAGGCAACGGGCGGCGCCGATGCCGCTCGGGTCGGCGTGCGGGTGACCGACGTGATCGAGGACGCGGCCCCCGGCAAGCGGCTGCACGATCCGTCGCATCCGCTCGCCGACGCCGACGGCTACGTCACGCAGAGCAACGTCAACGTCGTCGAGCAGATGGTCGACATGATCTCGGCGTCGCGTTCGTACCAGAACAACGTCGAAGTGATGAACACGGCGCAGCAGCTCGCGCTGAAGACGCTGCAGCTCGGCCAGTGAGCGCAAGCGAAGGAGAGCGACGATGATCGGCAGTACGCAGAACGATGCAGCGAGCCGGGCGGCTGCGGCCGACGCGGCAGCGAATGCGGCGGCCGCCGCCTACGGCGCCCCGGCCGACGGAACCGACACCGCCGACGGCACCGAGGACCGCTTCCTGAAGCTGCTCGTCGCGCAGATGCGCAACCAGGACCCGCTGAATCCGCTCGACAATGCACAGGTGACGAGCCAGCTCGCGCAGATCAATACCGTGCGCGGCATCGAGCAGCTGAACGCGTCGATGACGAAGGTCGCCGCCGCTTCCACTGCAGTGTCGCCGCTGTCCGCGGTCGGACTGCTCGGGCGGCAGGTGCTCGTCGAGGGCGAACAGTTCGAGTGGTCGAACCCGGGCGCGGGCCTCGTGAACAACGATCCGACGATGCCGCAGGTCGATTCCGGCACCGCGAAGGCGGTGCGCGTCGGCTTCGAACTGCCGGCGGCGGCGCGCGCCGTGCGCGTCGAGATCGTCGACAGCACCGGGCGCGTCGTGCAGGCGCGCGACTACGCGGAACCCGAGGCCGGCGTGCACACCTTCGACTGGGACGGCGTCGACGCCGACGGCAACGCGGTGGCGTCGGGCAAGTACCGGCTGCGTGCGTACGGCATCGACGAGAAGGGCGGCGAGTCGCGCGTCGTCGCGCTCGTGCCGGCACGCGTGCACGGCGTGAACCAGGGCCCGGGCGGCGCACGACTCGAGCTGGTCGGACGCGAGGGTGTCGCCGCGTCGGCGATCCGCGCCGTCCTCTGAAACCCGCAGCACCTCCACAGGAGCCACGAATGTCTTTCCAGCAGGGATTGAGCGGGTTGAACGCCGCGGCGCGCAACCTCGACGTGATCGGCAACAACGTCGCCAACAGCAACACGGTGGGCGCGAAGGCGTCGCGCGCCGAGTTCGCCGACATCTACGCGACGTCGCTGTACGGCGCCGGCACGCACTACAACGGGATCGGCGTGACGGTGGCGGCGATCACGCAGCAGTTCACGCAGGGCGACATCGCGACGACG
>DASWVL010000229.1:0-2441 GCA_036406255.1 Zeimonas sp. | reverse complement strand
TCGCCGCGTCGACGACGGACGGCGCGATGGGTACGCGACAAGAAGGAGACGCGCGGCTGGCTGCGCAGGGGCGGGGACGCGGACGACGCGTGCGCATCGGCGGTGCCAGCGGCTTCTGGGGCGACAGTGCGCTCGGCGCGCTGCAACTCGTCGCGCACGGCAACGTCGATTTCCTCGTCTTCGACTATCTCGCCGAAACGACGATGTCGATTCTCTCCGGCGCGCGGTTGCGCGATCCGCAGGCGGGGTACGCCACCGACTTCGTCGAGGTGGCGATGAAGCCGGTGCTGCGCGAGATCGTCGAACGCGGAATCCGCGTCGTCAGCAATGCCGGCGGCGTGAACCCGCACGGGTGCGCCAGCGCGCTGGCCGCGCTGGCGCAGTCGCAGGGCGTGGCGCTCGAGGTTGCGGTCGTCGACGGCGACGATGCGCTGCCGGTCGTCGCCGCGCTGCGCGAGGCGGCCGACCGTGACGCCGAAGCTTCGCTCGTCGATGTCGAAGGACGGCCCGTGCCGGCGACGCTGCTGAGTGCGAACGCATACCTTGGCGCGCTGCCGATCCGCGCGGCGCTCGACGCCGGCGCGCAGGTCGTCGTCACCGGCCGCTGCGTCGACTCCGCGGTGACGCTCGGCGCGTTGATGCACGCCTTCGACTGGCGTTCCGACGACTACGACCGTCTGGCGGCCGGCAGCCTCGCCGGCCACCTGATCGAGTGCGGTTGCCAGGCAACCGGCGGATTGCACACCGACTGGGAGACGGTCCCCGACTGGCCGAACATCGGCTATCCGATCGTCGACTGCGCCGAGGACGGCACTTTCGTCGTGACGAAGCCGCCGGGCACCGGCGGCAAGGTCGCCCCCACGGTGCTCGCCGAGCAGCTGCTGTACGAGATCGGCGACCCGGGCGCGTACCGGCTGCCCGACGTCGTCTGCGACTTCACGCAGGTGCGGCTTGCGCAGGACGGCGTCGACCGCGTGCTCGTGCAGGGCGCCCGCGGATACGCGCCCGACGCACGGTACAAGATCAGCGCGACGCAGGCCGACGGGTACCGTTCGAGCGCGATGCTGACGATCGTCGGCGTCGATGCGGTCGCGAAGGCGCGGCGCACCGGACAGGCCATCCTCACCCGCACGCGCGCGATGTTCGAGCGGCTCGGCTGGCCCGACTACGGCGCCGCGCGGGTCGAGGTGCTCGGCACGGAGTCGGGGTACGGCCCGCACGCGAACGCGGCGCTGCAAGCCTCGCGCGAGGCGGTGTTGCGGGTTGCCGTGCGCCACGCGAAGCGCGAGGCGCTCGAGCTGTTCGCGCGCGAGATCGCTCCCGCGGGGACGTCGTGGTCGCCGGGCACCACCGGCGCGTCGGGTCGCCCTTCGGTCTCGCCGTCGATCCGGCAGCTGGCCTTTTTCCTCGACAAGGCGCGATTCTCGCCGGCGATCGTGCTCCGCGGGCAGCGCCTCCCGGTGCCGGTTCCGCTCGGCGTGCCCGAGGCGTCGAAGGGCGGCGAAGCCGTCGTCGCCGGCGCGCCTGGGGACGCGGCCCCCGCGGGCGCCGATCTCGTCGAAGTGCCGCTGCTGCGCCTGGCCCTGGCGCGCAGCGGCGACAAGGGCGACACGTCGAACGTCGGCGTCGTCGCCCGTCATCCGGGGCTCGTCGCAGTGTTGCGCGAACAGCTGAGCGCCGAGCGCGTCGCCGCCTACCTCGCGCACCTGGTCGAAGGACCGGTCGTGCGCTACGAGCTGCCCGGGATCGGCGCGTTCAATTTCGTCTGCGAACGCGCGCTCGGGGGCGGCGGAATGGCGTCGCTGCGCAACGATCCGCTCGGCAAGGGTATGGCGCAGATTCTGCTGTCGATGCCGATGCGCGTGGACCCGGCGCTGCTCGATCCGGACTCGCGCGGCGCGCTGCGCTGAGCGTCAGTCGGCGCGCTCCGAGATCTCGATCAGGTTGAGGTCGGGGTCGCGCACATACACCGAGCGCAGCCGGAAGCTCGCACCGGTGCGCAGCACCGGGCCCTCTACGATCGCCACGCCCGCCGCCTGCAGCCGGGCGACGACTTCGTCGAGCCCGATCGCCGCGAGGAAGCACAGGTCGAGCGCGCCGGGCACCGGCAGATGCGCCTTCGGTTCGTGCTCGCGGCCCTTCACGTGCAGATTGATCTTCTGCGCGCCGAAGCGGAAAGCCAGGCGTCCCTCGCCGAAGCGCTCGAGCGACATGCCGAGCACCTCGGTGTAGAAGCGCACGCATTCGTCCGGATGCGCGGTCGTCAGCACGAGATGGTCCAGATGATCGATCATCGTGACGGTCCCCCGGGAAAATGTTCGTTGCGCGCGCGGCGTGCGTCGTCCTTCAGCAGTTCTACGAGGTCGAGCGCGAAAGTGGGCAAGGCGGCGAGACTGCGCGCACAGATCGCGAGGCGGCGAAGCGCCCATGCGTCTCGCAAC
>DASWVL010000228.1:0-4841 GCA_036406255.1 Zeimonas sp. | reverse complement strand
GACGACGAACACGCACGACATCAGGATGAACAGCGCGATCAGCAGGCCGATGACGGTGGGGATGATTCTCTGCATGGCTTCTCCCCTCTCAGCGGCTGTCGCGATCGCGGCTGCGCAGCCCGTCGCTGCGCGGTGCCGGCGCCGGCGCTTCGGGAGCGCTCGCCTGCGGAGCGGAGCCGGACGGTCGCGACGCGTCGCCACCCACCTGCCCGAGCAGCTTGTCGAGCGGCAGGTACAGCAGGTTGCCGCTCGCGCGCGAATCGAGATAGACCTTGCTCGTGTTGGCGAAGATGCGTTCCATCGTCTCCAGGTACATGCGGTCGCGCGTGACCTGCGGCGCCTTCGCGTACTCGGCGGCCACCTGGTTGAGGCGGCTGGTGTCGCCCTCGGCGTTCGCGATGACGCGCTGGCGATAGCCCTCGGCCTCCTGCAGCAGCCGCGCCGCGGTTCCGCGCGCCTTCGGGATCACGTCGTTGGCGTAGGCACGGCCCTCGTTGATCAGTCGCTCGCGGTCCTGCGCGGCCTTGTTCGCATCCTCGAAGGCCGCTTGCACCTGCTCGGGCGGCTGCACCTGCTGGATCGTCAGGTCGACGATCGAGATGCCCGCCTTGTAGCGATCGAGGATGCCCTGGATCTGCTTGCGCGCGGCCTGCGCGACCTGCTCCTTCTCCTCGTAGAGCACCTGGTCGACGCCGTTGCGGCCGACCGTTTCGCGCATCGCCGTCTCGGCGGCCTGTCGCACGATTTCCTCGGGAACGGGCCCGAGGTCGTTGTTGAAGAGGTAGTCCTTCACGTCGCCGACGCGGTACTGAACCGTGAACTGCATGTCGACGATGCTCTGGTCGAGCGTGAGCATCAGCGACTCGCGCAGCGTCTTGTTGCGCACCGCGTTGCGATAGCCGACCTCGACCGTGCGCAGCTGCTGCACGTTGACGATTTCGTTCGTCTCGATCGGATACGGCAGACGCCAGGTGAAGCCGGCCCGGTCGATCAGCTGCTTGTATTCGCCGAAGCGCAGCACGACCGACGCCTGTCCTTCCTGCACGATGTAGAAGCCGCTCGCCAGCCACAGCAGCACGGCGACGAGCACGAGCAGCCCGAAGCCGGCGCCGGCGCCCTTCATCGACGGCGGCTCGCCGCCGTTGCCGCCCGGACCGCGCGAGCCACCCCCGCGGCGGAACAGGCCGTTCAATCGCCGGTTGAAATCGCGCCAGAGCTCATCGAGATCGGGCGGACCGTCGCTGTTCGGGCGCGGCGGGGGGCGCTGGTCGGCACCACCTCCGCCCCGGCCCCAGCCGGGGTCGTTGAGCGAGAGGATCGAGCGGAGGGGATTCCACATGGGCAGGGGGCGGATTCAGGCCGCGCGGGGCGCGGCCGGCTCTTGCGGATCGGAAGTTTCGACGGGACCGGTTGCGGGCATCTTTGCCGACGACGCTTCGGCGGCCGCCGCGCGTTTCTGGCGCCAGGATCCGACCTGCTGGTCGATCGCCTCGCGCAGCGCGTCGAGCCCGGCGCCGGTGACGGCGCTGACCAGGACGCGGGCGATCCTACCACAGTGATCCAGCCCGACTTCGGGCGCCCGGGCGACCCGATCGATCTTGTTGTGCACGAGGATGCGCGGCACCTCGGCCGCGCCGATCTCGGCGAGCACGCGGTCGACCTGCGCGATCTGCTCGTCGCGGTCGGGCGCCGAGGCGTCGACGACGTGCAGCAGCAGGTCGGCGTGCGCGGTCTCCTCGAGCGTGGCGGTGAACGCCTCGACGAGCGAGTGCGGCAGCGCGCGCACGAAGCCGACGGTGTCGGAGAGCACGACCTCGTGGCCCGACGGCAGGCGAAGGCGCCGGGTGAGCGTGTCGAGCGTCGCGAAGAGCTGGTCGGCCGCGTAGGTGCCGGCACCGGTGAGCGCATTGAACAGCGTCGACTTGCCGGCGTTGGTGTAGCCGACGATCGAGACGGTGAACGCGGGCTTGCGGTCGCGCGCGCGCCGGCGCGTGCGGCGCTGCTTGCGCAGCTGCTCGAGCTGGGCACGCAGGCGCTTGACGCGCACCGACAACATGCGCCGGTCGAGCTCGAGCTGCGTCTCGCCCGGGCCGCCGCGCACGCCGATGCCGCCCCGCTGGCGTTCGAGGTGCGACCAGCCGCGCACCAGGCGCGCCGACAGGTGCTCCAGGCGCGCCAGCTCGACCTGCAGCTTGCCTTCGTGGCTGCGCGCACGCTGCCCGAAGATCTCGAGGATCAGCTCGGTGCGATCGACCACCGACACGCCCCAGCGCTGCTGCAGGTTGCGCTGCTGGATCGCCGACAGCTCCTGGTCGAAGACGACGAGCGAAATGCCTTCGGCGGCCAGCTGCGCGGCGATCTCGTCGGCCTTGCCCGAACCGAGGAACAGCGCCGCGTCGGGACGCGCACGGCGCACGACGATGCGGCCGCACGGGGCGAGCCCGGCCGATTGCGCGAGCGCGTCGAGTTCGTCGAGGGATTCGAGACAGGCCGGCGCGGCGCCGAAAGCGACGCCGACCAGCAGGCACGAAACGGAAGGGGCTTGCTTGCTCAGCTTTCCGGACTTTCTTGCTGGAAGTGGACGGCGCGGCCCGGCACGACGGTGGAGATCGCGTGCTTGTAGACCATCTGGGTGACCGTATTGCGCAACAGCACCACGTACTGGTCGAAGGAATCGATCTGACCTTGCAGCTTGATGCCGTTCACGAGATAGATCGAAACCGGAACATGCTCCCTGCGAAGCAGATTCAGGAACGGGTCTTGTAGCAGCTGCCCTTTGTTGCTCATGGGGACTCCGGCTTGTTGTGGTTCGATTCCGCATCGTCGCGCGCCGACGAACGCGGTTCGGCCACTCTATCGCAATTTGGGGGCCGCGCAGTCCAATTCAAGTGCGCGGCGCGTAGGGGTTGGCGCCGCTGCGGAACTCGACCCGCAACGGCGTGCCGGAGAGCGCGAAGCGTTCGCGGAACCACGACTCAAGATAGCGCCGATAGGCATCGGGAACGTCGGCGAGCGCGCTGCCGTGCACGACGACGATCGGCGGATTCTGCCCGCCCTGGTGGGCATAGCGCATCTTCGGCCGTGTCGCGCCGCGCCTGGGCGGGGGCTGGCGCTCGACCGCTTCCTGCAGCGCACGCGTGAGCTTGGGCGTCGAGAGTTTCGCAGTGGCCGCGGCATACGCCGCCTGGACCGATCGCATCAGCGCCGCGATGCCGAAGCCTTCGAGGGCCGAGACGAAGTGCCATTTCGCGAAGCGCAGGAAATGCAGCTTGCGGTCGAGTTCGCTGCGCACGCGCTCGCGCTGGCCCGCGTCGGCGAGATCCCACTTGTTCACCGCGACGACGAGCGCCCTGCCCGACTCGAGCACGAAGCCGGCGATCGTCGCATCCTGGTCGGATACTTCCTGGCTCGCGTCGAGCAGCAGGATGCAGACGTTCGCGTCCTCGATCGCCTGTAGCGTCTTGACGACCGAGAACTTCTCGATTGCCTCCTCCACGCGACTGCGGCGGCGCAGCCCGGCGGTATCGACGAGCGTGTAGCCGCGCCCGCCGTGCTCGAAATCGACGGCGACTGCGTCGCGCGTCGTGCCGGGCTGGTCGAAGGCGACGAGGCGCTCCTCGCCGAGCAGCGCGTTGATCAGCGTCGACTTGCCGACGTTCGGCCGACCGACGACCGCGACACGCACGCGCGCGTCGCGCTGCGCCCGTTCGGCGTCGCGCGGCGAAGCGCCTCCTTCCGTTCGCGGCGCCGGCGCCTCCGGCGGCAAGGGCGTTTCGTCCGATTCCCCGCTACCGGGCTCGGCCTGCGGCACGAAGGGTTCGAGCGCCGCGTCGACCAGATCGCGGACGCCGTCGCCGTGCGCGGCCGACACCGGCAATGGATCGCCCAGTCCAAGCTCGTGAAACTCGGCGACCGCCTGCTCGCGCGGGCGCCCTTCGGTCTTGTTCACGGCGAGCAGCACGCGCTGCGCGGTGCGGCGCAGCTCGGCGGCGATCTCGCGATCGCGCCCGGTCAGCCCTTCCCGGCCATCGACGAGGAAGATCACGACGTCGGCCTCCACCACGGCCTGGCGCGTCTGCCGCGCCATCAGCGCGGCGATGCCGTCGCGCGCCACCGGCTCGAAGCCGCCGCTGTCGATGACGATGAACGGTATCTCGCCGACCCGCCCGCGTCCGTACTGCCGGTCTCGCGTCAGCCCGGGAACGTCGGCGACGAGCGCCGAGCGGCTGCGCGTCAGCCGATTGAACAGCGTCGACTTGCCGACGTTCGGCCGGCCGACGAGCGCGACGACGGGCAGCAGCGCCACGTCAGTCGTGCCGCGTGAACGAAGCACCGGCGCGCGCAAAGGCACGGACCGTCTGCCCTGCGGCGCTTCGGTGCGCAGCCCCCGCTTCGCGGGGGTTCCCTGCGATGCTCGCCGCGCCGGCTGGCGCCGCGTAACTCGCTGCGCGAGCTTCGCTCGCTGCGCTCGAACCGACGCGGCGAGAATGAAGACGGCGCGCGCTGCGCGCGCACGCCGGCACGGCTGCGCTTCTCGGCTGCGCACAGGCGCGCCGCAGGGCAGACGGCCCGCGCCTTTGCGGGCAAGGTCGAGGTTCGCGTTTCGTGCACCGCGAGCGTCGCCCGAGCGGCAGGCGGCAGCGGGCCGGCGGCGTGCGCCGGCAGGCCGTATCGGGGCCTGGTACGCGGTAACGGCGCGCTGCGACCGGGCTGCGCTCGGCAGCGCGACTTCTGCGGCGCCGAGCAGCGCAGCCTCGGGGTCGGCGCGCGAAGCGCGCTTCGTTCCTCCGACTCGCGGTGCCCTGTTCGAGCGGAGCGCGCAAAGCGCGCGCAGCGAGTTG
>DASWVL010000227.1:0-5090 GCA_036406255.1 Zeimonas sp. | reverse complement strand
CTAGGAGCCTGTCGGAGTTGAATCGAGCCCGCGTGAGCCCCTTTCCGGGGCGCAAACAAGGCGCAAAGCGCAGCCGTGGCGGGGCCACGGCGAGCATTTGCAACGCGGTGTGCGCCCCGGAAAGGGGCTCACCCGAAGGGCCGTCGCCAGGCGGGCTGCCTGCCGCGTTGCCGGCTCCGTCGGTGGAATCACCACCGGCGTCGCCGGCGCCTGGCCTGCAGCCCGCCTGGCGGCGGCGCGGGCTCGATTCAACTCCGACAGGCTCCTAGAAGAATTCCTTCCGGCGCGGCGACGCGGCCGAAGACGAAATCGCATGGGCTTCATCGCGCTGATCTTCACGCTGCTCATCGAGCAGGGCAGGCCGCTGAGTGCGGGCAATCCGGTGCACCGCGCTGCGCTTGCCGTCGCCGATCTGGTGCGTTCGAGCACCGACGCGGGCGAGCGCCAGTACGGCGTGCTCGGCTGGTTCCTGGTCGTGGTCGCCGCGGTGCTCGGCGCCGTGCTGCTCGAGTGGCTGGCATCGGCGCTGCATCCGCTCGCGGTGTTCGTCGTCCACGTCGTCGTGCTGTACCTGACGATCGGCTTCCGTCAGTTCAGCCACGCGTTCACCGAGATCCAGGTCGCGCTGGCCGCCGACGACCCTGCCGGTGCCCGCGACGTGCTCGACCGCTGGCTCGGACGCATCGAAGCCGACGAGTCGGTCGAACGCGTCGTGCACGACCCGTCGGTGTCCGCCGTGTGCCGCGAAGCGATCGCCGCAGCGCTCGTCGCCGCGCACCGCCACGTCTTCGGTCCGCTGTTCTGGTACATCCTGCTGCCGGGGGTCACCGGCCCCGTGCTGTATCGCGTCGCCGAGTTGCTCGCGCGCCGATGGAGCCACCCGGTGGTCGACGGCGCGACGCGCATCGACGAGCCCTACGGCTTCTTCGCCGATCGTGCATTTCGCGTGATCGACTGGCTGCCCGCGCGCCTTTCCGCCGCCGGCTTTGCGATCGTGGGCAACTTCGAGGACGCCGTCTACTGCTGGCGCGGCGCGATCGCCTCGGGCGCGCCCGCCGACTCGCGCGCGCTGCTGCTCGCATCGGGCGGCGGCGCGCTGGGCCTGCGCATCGCCGAGCCGGTGCTCGAGGCGCGCTGGACCGAAGGCGAGCAGGGCTTCGAATGGCCCGGGGGCGAGCCCGATCCGGGTGCGCTGCGCAGCGCCGTCGGTCTCGTCTGGCGTTCGGTCGTTCTGTGGATCAGTCTGTTCGCGATGGTGACGATCGCGGCCTGGCTCGGAAGGTAGGGCACGCAAGCGCCCGCAGCGCGCAGGACGCCGCGCGTGCGCGCGCTCAACCGCTTTCCTCGATCTCGAGATACAGCCTGTACCGCAACGCGTCGATCTCCCCGCGCAGCGCGGCGGCGCGGATCGCGCAATCGGGTTCGTCGCGATGCGTGCAGTCGTTGAAGCGGCAGCGCCCGATCAGCCCGGCGAACTCGCGCATCGCGTGCATGCGTTCCGACTCCGACAGGTGGCTCAGGCCGTAGTTCTGGAAGCCGGGCGAGTCGACGATGCGCGCATCGCGTGCCGTGTCGGCGGGAACGTCGAACAGGCGGGTGAAGGTCGTCGTGTGCCTGCCGGTGCCGAGCGCCTGCGAGATCGCGTTCGTGCGGGCCTGCGCATCGGGGATGAGCGCGTTGACGAGCGTCGACTTGCCCATGCCCGATTCGCCGAGCAGCAGCGTCGTGTGCCCCGCGAGCCACGGACCCAGCGCCGCCCGAGTCGCGTGCGCGTCGCCCAGCGCGCTCACCTCGAACACCGGATAGCCGAGACGACGGTAGACCGACAGCCGGGGGGCGATCGCTTCGCGCGCCGACGCGCGGTCGGCTTTGTTCGCGATGAGCGCCGGCGCGATGCCGGCGGTCTCGATCGCGATCAGCATGCGCATCATCAGTTCCTCGGAGAAGCGCGGTTCGCCGGCGATGACCACGGCCGCACGCTCGATGTTGGCCGCGAGCAGCCGCGTGCGCCAGGCGTCGCTTCGCTGCAGCAGCGTCGCACGCGCGTGCAGCGATTCGATCACCGCCTGGTCGGCGCCGACCGCCCGCATCTCGACTTCGTCGCCGACGCACAGGTCGGTGCGCTTGCCTCGCGTCACCGCCAGGCGCTCGTCTCCGCAGCGGGTGCGTACCCAGTAGTGCCGCCCGAAGCTCGCGACGATGCCTGCGGGCTCGGTGCCCGCGGAGCTTCGCTCGGCGGCTCCGGCCGCAGCGTTTCCGTCAGTTGCCGCTTCGTCCGAAGACGGCATCGGTCTTGGCTGCGCAGATGAAGTCGTTTTCCGAGATGCCGCCCACCGAGTGCGTGGAGAAGCGCACCGTGCACCGGTTGTATCCGACGACCAGCTCCGGATGGTGGTCTTCGCCGTGCACCATCCACACGAGTCCGTTCACGAAGGCGATCGTCTCGTAGTAGTCGCCGAACGCGTAGCTGCGCTCGATCGCGCCTTCGCGCTGGCTCCAGCCGGGCAGCTCCGAGAGCTGCGCATCGATCTCGGTCTGCGAATAGCCGCCGCCCGAGAGCGGGCGCGAATCGCGGGCGAGCAGCTGGGCGCGGGAAATGGGCTTTCTCATCCTGGTGTCCTCTGCGCGGCTGCCGGCGCCTCAGGCATCGGCCAGCTCGCCGAGCCGGCCGATGCGCTGCGACGCCGGCGGATGCGAATCGTAGAACGCCGAGTGAACCGGGTCGGGCGTCAGCGTGGACGCGTTGTCCTTGTACAGCTTGACGAGCGCACTGACGAGATCCTGCGCGCGCGCGTGGCGTGCGGCGAACGCGTCGGCCTCGAATTCGTGGCGACGCGAGACGGCCGCGAATAGCGGCTGCAGCAGGAACGTGAACACCGGCATCGCGAGCAGGAACAGCACGAGCGCGACCGCGTCGACCTCGCCGACGCGCGGCGAAACGCCCAGCCCGTCGTAGAACCACGGCTGCCGCGCAAGCCACCCGAGCAGCCAGAGGCCTGCGAGACTCGCGGCGAAGGTCAGCACGATGCGCTTCTGCACGTGCCGGCGCTCGTAGTGACCCAGTTCGTGCGCGAGCACCGCCTCGATCTCGGGTGCCTCCAGGCGCGAGACCAGCGTGTCGAAGAACACGATGCGCTTGGCGCGGCCGAGCCCGGTGAAGTAGGCGTTGCCGTGCGCCGAGCGCCGGCTGCCGTCCATCACGAACAATCCCTTCGACGCGAAACCGCAGCGTGCGAGCAGCGCCTCGACCCGGCTTCGCACCTCGCCGCTGGGCAGCGGCTCGAAGCGGTTGAACATCGGCGCGATGACGGTGGGGTAGAGCACGAGCACGGCGACGTTGAAGGCCGCCCATGCGAACCACACCCAGAGCCACCAGAGGCTGCCGGCGCTTCGCATCAGCCAGAGCACGAGTGCGAGCAGCGGCAGGCCGAGCACCGCGGCGACCGCCGCCGCCTTCAGCAGGTCGGCGACGAACAGGCGCGGCGTCATCCGGTTGAAGCCGAAACGCTGCTCGATGCGAAACTGGCGGATCCACTGGAACGGCAACTCGAGCAGCGCCGAGACGACGAACACCGCGGCGACGAAGACCATCGAGCGCACGAAGGGCGACGCGGGCAGCAGCGCCGCGAGCGCGTCGAGCAGCCACTGCAGGCCGCCGAACAGCGTGAAGCCGAGCAGCACGAGCGCACCGAACAGCGTGTCGACCAACGACAGCCGGGTGCGTGCGATCGTGTAGTCGGCGGCACGCCGATGCGCGGCGAGATCGATTCGCGAAGCGAAGGTCGGCGGAACGGCATCGCGATGCTGCGCGACGTGGCGGATCTGCCGCGTCGCCAGCCACAGCTTCGTCGCCACCGATGCGAGCAGCGCGAAAGCGAACAACAGCGTGAAGGCCTGCGATGTCAAGGGGCGCTATGCGAGAATCGCCGACGGAGAAAAAAATTATGTCACAGCATTCGGCGGCACCCGTGCCGTCCCCGGACGAATCGAGGCTGATCTGGATCGACCTCGAGATGACGGGCCTGAACCCCTCGGTCGACCGGATCATCGAGGCCGCGATCGTCATCACCGATGCGCAGCTCGAGGTCGTCGCGCACAGCGATTCGTATGCGATCCACCAGCCGCGTTCCGTGCTCGACGCGATGGACCAGTGGAACCGTTCCACCCATGCGCGCTCCGGGCTCGTCGAGCGCGTGCTCGCCTCGCCGTACAGCGAGGCCGAGGTCGAACGCCGGCTGCTCGACTTCATCTCGGCGTTCGTGCCCGCCAACTGCTCGCCGATGTGCGGCAACTCGATCTGCCAGGACCGCCGTTTCCTCGTGCGCTACATGCCGCGCCTCGAGTCGCACTTCCACTACCGCAACCTCGACGTCAGCACGCTGAAGGAACTGTGCCGGCGCTGGCGTCCGGAGATCGCGAAGGGCTTCGCGAAGAAGAGCGACCACACCGCACTCGCCGACGCCCTGCTGTCGATCGACGAGCTGCGCTACTACCGGCAGCACTTCCTCGTCAGCGCTCCGGCCGCCTGATGCCGTCGGCGCCCGGTGCGCCGGGGCCGCGGCGGTACAGCACGAAGCGCTCGTCGCGGTTGCTGCGACGCCGGCCCTCCCAGAGCAGCTCCCAGCCCGCGCGCGGGTCGGGATTCGTTCGCGCCACCGGGCCGTCGTCCTGCACGAGCAGCCAGCGGCAGCGCGAACCCGCTTCGGCGAAGGGCAGCCGCGCGAAGTAGTAGAAGCTCGCCCGGGCGGCGCGCTCGACGTTGTCGGTGACCACGCAATCGCGCTCGCCCGCCTGGCCGTCGTCGAAGGCCGCGCGCAACTCGGTCGAGAGATCGCGATAGGTGTTGCGCTCGTTGAAGACCGGCAGCCACAGCGTCATCAGCAGGAACCACGCGAGCACGACACCGCCGCACGAGAGCACCATCGGGCGCCAGATCATCGGCGGCTGGCGCGACACCCGCCAGCGCACGAGCAGAAGCCAGGCGCCGGTGGCGACGAGCCCGAGGACGACCTCGCCGAACACGTTCTCGGGAAGGAAGCCCGGTGCGATCTGCCGCATGCGGTAGGCCATGCGCGGCGGAAAGCCGGTCA
>DASWVL010000226.1:0-2672 GCA_036406255.1 Zeimonas sp. | reverse complement strand
AGCGCCTTCGGGATCGCATAGGCGGGGCCGACGCCCATGATGCGCGGCTCGACGCCCGCGACCGCACCCGCGAGGATGCGCGCCATCGGCTTCGCGCCGGCCTTCTCCCCGGCCGCCTTGCTGCCGATCAGCAGCGCCGCCGCACCGTCGTTGATGCCGGAGGCGTTGCCGGCGGTGACGACGCCGTTCGCGAACAGCGACTTGAGCTTCGCGAGGGACTCGTAGGTCGACTCCGGGCGCGGATGCTCGTCCTCGGCGACAACCAGCGGCGGGGTCTTGCGCCCGGTCGGCACCGAGATCGGCAGGATCTCGCCGGCGTAGAAGCCGGCTTCCTTCGCGGCGGCGTACTTCATCTGCGATGCGGCGGCAAAGCGGTCCGAGTCCTCGCGCGAGATGCCGAATTCGGCGGCGACGTTGTCGCCCGTCTCCGGCATGCTGTCGTTGCCGTACTGCTCGACGATCTTCGGGTTCGGAAAGCGCGCGCCGATGGTAGTGTCAAACACCTTGAAGTCGCGGCTGTAGGCCGATTCGGCCTTCGCGACGACGAAGGGTGCCCGGCTCATGCTCTCGACGCCGCCGGCGACGTACAGCTCGCCCTCACCCGCGGTGATCGCACGCGCGGTGTCCAGCACTGCAGCGAGGCCGCTGCCGCAGAGACGGTTGACGGTCTGGCCGGCGATGTTGGTCGGCAGGCCCGCGAGCAACGCCGCGTGGCGCGCGACGTTACGCGAATCCTCGCCGGCCTGCGCGGCGCAACCGAGGACCACGTCCTCGATGTCCGCCGCAGCGAACGGCGAGCGTGCGACAACTTCGCGGATCACGGTGGCGACGAGGTCGTCGGGACGGACCGGGGCGAGCGAGCCGGCGTGGCGGCCGATCGGGGAACGCAGACCGGCGTAGAGGTAGGCGTCGAGCATGGAATCTCCTTTGGTAACGGGTATGGTTGTCAGTTTTCCGGCGTCAGCAGCGACACGCCCAGGCGCGCGCGGCGGGTGAGCCAGGGGCTCGGGCGATAGCGCGGATCGCGGTAGAACTCGTGCATGCCGTCGAGGATCGCGAGGATCGTCGCGGCACCCAGCGAATCGCCGAGCGCGAGCGGTCCCTTCGGATAGCCGAGGCCGAGGCGCACGGCCGAATCGATGTCCTCCGGGGTGGCGATGCGCTGCTGCGCGATGTCGCAACCGATGTTGACGATCGCCGCGACGACGCGCTGCGCGACGAGGCCCGCGCTGTCGCGCACCACCGACACGGACTTGCCACCGGCGGCGAGCGCCGCCCACGCGGCATCACGCGCTTCGGCTGCGGTCAGCGGTGTCGTCATCAGGGTCAGGTGCTTTTCGACGAACAGCGGATCGAGCGCCAGCGTGCGCTTCGGATCCAGCCCCTCGGCCAGCGCGCAGGTGGTCGCATCGCTGCCGACCGGCAGCACGATGCACACCGAACCCTCGGCGGGACGTTCACCGCGGTCGAGCGCGACGCCTTGCGCCTCCAGCGCCGCGACGACGCGCGCGTGCAGGGCGGCGTCAGCGCGGCTCACCCACACGGGCTGCGGCGCGACGGTCGGCACGGACGGCATGGCGACCGACTCGGCGCTGCCGTCCTTGTACACGTAGAAGCCCTGTCCGCTCTTGCGCCCGAGCAGCCCACCGGCCAGGCGCTGGCGCGTGATCGGGGACGGCCGGTAGCGCGGCTCCTGGTAGTACTGGTCGTAGATCGACTCCATGACCGGATGCGACACGTCCAGCCCGGTGAGGTCGAGCAGCTCGCACGGCCCCATGCGGAAGCCGACCGATTCCTTGAGGATGCGGTCCAGCGTCGCGAAGTCCGTGATGCCTTCGCCAAGCACGCGCAGCGACTCGGTGAGGTAGCCGCGCCCGGCGTGATTGACGATGAAACCCGGGGTGTCGGCAGCACGCACCGGGGTGTGGCCCATGCGGCGCGCCAGCGCGGTGAGCGCGTCGCCTGCCGTGCGGTCGCCGCGCACGCCGTCGATGACCTCGACGACTTTCATCAGCGGCACCGGGCTGAAGAAGTGGAAGCCCACGACCCGCTCGGGGCGGCGGCAGCCTGCGGCGATCGAGGTCACCGACAGCGACGACGTGTTGGTCGCCAGCACACAGCCATCCGCGACGACCTCTTCGAGATCGCGGAACAGCGTGCGCTTGGCGTCGAGGTTCTCGACGATCGCCTCGACGACGACGTCGCAGCCGGCAAGCTCCGCCAGGCTCGCCGCGACCGTCATCCGCTCGGTCGCCGCGCGCGCGGCAGTGGCGTCCATCTTGCCCTTCTCGGCGAGCTTGGCGAGCATCCCACCGACCGCATCGCACGCTTCCGCCGCCGCACCTGCACGGGTGTCGAAGAGCCGCACCGCCACGCCCGCCTGCACCGCGATCTGCGCGATCCCGCGCCCCATCAGGCCCGTGCCGACGACGCCCAGCGTCAGGTCATTACGCATTGCATCGAACATCGCTCACACCCCCTCGAAACCGGCCGGACGCTTGTCGAAGAAGGCCTGCATGCCTTCCTTCTGATCGCGGCTCGCGAACAGCAACTGGAACGCCTTGCGCTCGAGCATCAGCGCCGCGTCGAGCGAGGCGTCCTGGCCCGCGAGCAGCACTTCCTTGATCTGCATGATCGCGAGCGGCGGCAGCGCGGCGATCTGCGTCGCCAGC
>DASWVL010000225.1:0-7479 GCA_036406255.1 Zeimonas sp. | reverse complement strand
CGAAGTACTGGACGTGCCAGCGCAGGTCGGGGCTGAAACCGGTCGGGCGACTCCAGTCGAGCTGCACCGCGCCCTTGCCGGCGCGCGCGAAGCTGCGCCGCATCGTCACCGTGAAGTTGTGCACTTCGCCGACGTACCCGGTGCGCAGTTCGCCATCGCCGACGAAGCGTTCGATGTCCGGGTTGTCGTCGCCTTCGGGCGCGCCCGGATAGGGCTTGCCACTCTCGGGAATGCGCCACCAGGGCCGCACGCCGATCCACCAACCGTTCGGGCGATCGAAACGCAGGTCGGCGAACAGCCGGTTCCAGCTGCGCGAGCTCTCACCGGAGCGCCCGTTCGACTGATGCACGAAGCCGGCGCTCGCCAGTCGCCAGTCCCAGCCGAGTACGCTCCGTTGCGGCTTCCACGAAGCGTACAGCTCGGGTTCGTGGCTGTACTCGCGGAACGGGCTCGAGCGGTCGCGGTTGTAGGCCTGCCACCACGACTGCCCGGTGTACGCGAAGAACAGCGACGCGCGCTCGCCGAACAACGGCGGCGTGAGAGCCAGCTTGAAGCTGATCTGGAACTTGATTTCATTGCGCTGCAGGTGCGCGTCGGGCGCCGCGCTCGCCGGCGTTTCGAGGGCGTGCGAGAACGGATCGATGTAGTTCGGCCGATGCGGCAGCAGCGCGAAGCGCTTGGACCAGACCTCCTGCTCCAGCGCGAGGCGACGGGCCACCGGGGAAAGCGGCGGGGAGAACGAGCTGTCGTCCGAGGCGGCAGGGGCCGCGGCAGCGGCAGCGGTCGCGGGGGATGGCGGCACGGGCGACGCCGGTGCGGACGATCCCAGCGCCGGCGGTTGCGAATCCTGCGATGGCCATTGCGACGGCGGCTGCGACTGCCATTGCAACTGCGGCTGCGCCCCTGCCTCCGATCGCGGCGTCGGCCGCGTACCCGGCTGCGAATCCGGCTGTGCTTCCGTCCGCGGAAGCGCCTCGCACTGTCTGCGTACCGACTCGACGGTCGCGTCGTCGGCGGCTCGCTGCAGCGCCGACAGCAGGCAACGGTCGGCGGCGCTCTGCGCGCCCGCGCTCGTCGCGCAGAAGACCGAGGCGAGCGCGCAGGCAGCGGAAAGACGGGTGCGGCAGGAGCAAGGCATCGCGCGATTCTGAGGCAACCGGCGCGCATGCCTCGAAAACCGGCCCGCGCAAAGGCTCAGCGCGTGCCGAGCGCCTCGTGCTGCATCCGCAGATACACGTTGTAGGCGTTCCGACGGTTGGCATCGTCGAAAGCGGGCAGTGAAGAGAAACGCGACCAGTCGGTGCGTTCATACGCCTCCTCGAAATCGAGCAGCTCGTCGACCGCCGCGCCCATCGCGGAACGCAGGTACAGCAGGTAGTCTCGCGTGAGCGCGAGGTCGGCGGGCGCGTCGGCCGATGCCGGTCCGTGCCCGGTGACGACGACGCGCGGGCGATACGCGGCGAGCTTCTCGAGCGCCGCAAGCCACGCGCGAGGATCGGCATCGCCGACGAAGGGCACGCGGCCGGCGAAGACCAGGTCGCCGGCGAAGAGAACGCCCTCCTCCTCGACGAGCATCATCAGGTCCTCGTCGGTGTGGGCCGGACCGGCCGGCAACAGGCGAAACGTGAGTCCGCCGAGGCGGAACGCGGTTTCGCCGTCGACGAAGCGATCGGGCGCGACGATGCGCGCCTCGTCGGTGACCCACGGCGCGAGCGATTCCCGCCGCTCCGCGAGGCGCGCCGCCGGTGCATCGGTGGCGAGGTAGTCGCGCACCGCGCGATGCGCCCAGATCTCGGCCCCCGCGTCCTTCAGTGCCTGCACGCCGTAGAAGTGATCCGAGTGATAGTGGCTGACGACGACCCGACGCACCGGCTGCGACGTGACTCCGCGGATGCGTTCGAGCAGGACCGCGCCGAGCGCGGGGGTGCCGAGTGCGTCGAACACGACCACGCCGTCATCGGTGACGACGAAGCCCGCGTTGGAGTTGAATCCCTCGTTCTGCCGCGACACCATGCCGCTGTCGCCCTGCACGTACCAGACACGTTCCGAGACGCGCCGGGGCTCGACGTCCACACCGACGGGAGCAGGGTCGCGCGCAACGGCGCTCGTGGTGATGCCCGCGTACAGGCACGCGGCGACCAGCCCGCGAAGGATGCGCCCAACGCTCACTGCATCTCGACATCCATCTCGATCGCCTCGATGCCCTTGCGCGCGCAGCGCTCGTCGGCATCGCCACCCGGCGCGCCCGAGACGCCGATCGCGCCGATCGTCGAGCCGCCCGCCTCGATCGGCACGCCGCCGCCGATCGCCATCACGCGCGACGCGCCGCGGATGCCGCTCATCGGCTTGCCCATCTGCGTCTCCTCGGCGAGCATCGACGTCGTCATCCGGAACGACGCGGCGGTCCACGCCTTGTCCGTCGCGACCTCGACCGTGTGCGCGCCGGCGAAGCGGTCGCGCACGAAGGCCTGCAGGACGCCGCTGCGATCGGTGACGGCAACGCCCACCTGGAAGCCTTCCTTTCGGCACGCCTCGAGCGCGGCCATCGCGGCCCTGTTCGCGACTTCCGCGACGAGCGAACGAGTGGCGAAGGTGGATTCGGCGTGCGCAACGATCGGAACGATCGATGCGGCCAGGCCGGCCGCCATCCACGCGGCGCGCAGGATCCGGTTCGAAGACGACATGTTCATCCTTGCGTTCCGTTCTTCATCCACCGAGCCAGCTCGGCGACGTCCTCGGGAAACATCTCGCCCACCTCGAGCTGTTCGAGCCGGCCGCTGCGGCCGATGACCCAGACGATCGGCAGCCCCTTCGGGCGGCCGAGCGCCGCTTCCCAGTTCGCGTCGAGCATCGCCGCGTGGAACGCGTAGCCGTGCTCGCGCAGGTAGCGTGCGGCGTCTTCGGCCCTGCGGTCGATCGACAGCGCGAGTACCTCGAGCCCCGAAGCGGAGTACGCGCGATGCAGCTTGTCGATCTCCGGATTCTGGCGTGCACAGAACGGACACCAGCTCGCCCACAGCTCGACGACGAGCACCTTTCCCCGCCAGTAGGCGGGATCGATCTCGCGGCCGTCGAGCAGGCGAACCGGCGGCACCGCGATCGGCGTGCCGATCGCCGGCGCCTGCCTGCGCGATGCCGCGGTTGCGGCGGGAACGACGTCCGGCAGCGCGCCGGCCGCCAACGCGACGCCGGCCGCAGCGAGCAGGCGACGGCGCGTGTTCATCGCTTCACGCGATTCCGGGGTTGTCGCGCACGCCGATCAGGCGTGGCTCGTTGGGCCGACGCTGCGTCACCGTGCGCTTCGCCTTCAGCCAGCGCTCGACGACCTCCCACACCGGCTCGCCGCTGGCGCCCTGCGCCACCGGCGCCCAGCCTGCGACGCGATACCTGCGCGACGCGTCGATCGGCTCGCCCTTCAGGCGCATGTCCGAAATGCGCGAGCCGGCGTCGGCCGAGGGCGTGCAGGCGTAGGTCATCCCGCCGACGCGCACCATGTCGCCCCCCTGCTGGTAATACGGATCCGGATTGAACAGGTTGTCGGCGACGTCCTCGAGGATCGTCTTGATCATCTCGCCCGACAGCTCGGAGAGCGTCGTGTACGGGTAGGTGATCGCGGTCTGGTCCATCAGGTGCTCGCGCGTGATCGCCTCGCCCGGCAGCAGCGACGTTCCCCAGCGGAAGCCCGGCGAGAACGCGATCTGCGCGTCCTTCTCCTCGATCAGCGCATCGAGGATGAGCTGGTCGAAGGTTCCGTTGAAGTTGCCCCGACGGAACAGCAGCCCCTCGGTGACGGCGAGCTTTTCCTCGAGCTTCGCGCGGTGCGGCGCACGCACGCGGTCGATCAGCGCCTGCATCGCCGGGTCGGCCGGCAGCAGGTTCGAGAACACCGGCAGCAGCCGGTAGCGGAAGTCGGCCACCTTGCCGCCCCGCACGTCGAAGTCGAGCACGGCGAGGAACTTTCCGTTCGAGCCCGCGTTGGTGACGAGCGTCGTACCCTTCGCGTTGCGCACCTTCACAGGCTGCGGGACGCCGTCGTGCGTGTGGCCGCCGAGGATCGCGTCGAGTCCGCTCACGCGCGAGGCGAGTTGCAGGTCGACGTCCATTCCGTTGTGCGACAGCAGCACGACGACCTGCGCGCCTTTCGCGCGCACCTCGTCGATGATCCCCTGCAACCGCTCGTCCTGGATGCCGAAGCTCCACTGCTCGACGAAATACCGGGGGTTGGCGATCGGCGTGTACGGGAATGCCTGCCCGATGATCGCGACCGGCACGCCGTTGATCGTGCGCAGCGCATGCGACGGGAAGACCGGGTCCTCGAAGTCCGTCGTCCTGACGTTCTGCGCGACGAAGTCGATGTGGCCCTTCAGGTCGCGCGCGATGATCTCCTCGACGCGCTCGGCGCCATAGGTGAATTCCCAGTGCGCGGTCATCACGTCGACGCCGAGCTGCTTGCACGCATCGACCATGTCCTGGCCCTTCGACCACAGCGACGTGGCCGAACCCTGCCAGGTGTCGCCGCCGTCGAGCAGCAACGCACCGGGGCGCGACTCGCGCAGCCGCTTCACCAGCGTGGCCAGGTGCGCGAAGCCGCCCACCTTGCCGTAGGTGCGCGCCGCGTCCTCGAAGTCCAGGTACGTGAAGGCGTGCGCCTGCGGCGTGCCCGGCGCGATGCCGAAGTGCCGGAGCAGCGCCTCGCCGACGAGGTGCGGGGGACGACCGACGGCGTCGGCGACACCCAGGTTCACGCTCGGCTCGCGGAAGTACACCGGCATCAACTGCGCGTGGCAGTCGGTGAAGTGCAGCAGGCTCACGTTGCCGAAGGGCGCGACGTCGTAGAACGACTCCGCGCGGGCCGAACCGGGCGAGGCGGCGCCGGCGGGCAGCGACAGGCCCGCGGCCGAGGCGGCCGCGAGCAGTCGCAGGAACTCGCGGCGATCGATCATCGCCGCCCGCCGCCGGTGCAGCGCTCGCAGGACACTGCGGTGCGCATCGCTTCGCTTCTCACCGGTTGACGGGAGAAGTCGGGTCGAGCAGCAGCGCCATCACGTCTTTCAACTGCGCCTCGGTGAGAATCCCGGCGTCGCCGAAGCGCGGCATGTTGTTGCAGGCGTTGTACGCGTGGCCGTTCCACAGGCGCGTCCACGTGTACTCGAGCGTCTCCTTCGAGTTGCCGCGCAGCTTGCCGTAATGGTAGAGCGACGGGCCGATGTTGCCGTACGCGATCTCCGCCTTCGACAGCTGGTGGCACGCGTAGCAGTTGCCGCCCGCCACCGTCTTCTCGGTATCGCTGTACTGCAGCCCGCGGCCGCTCTGCGCGACCTTCTCGCCCGCCTTCCAGTCGCCGAGGAACTTGCCGTCGGCGGGGAACTTCACCGTCTTCTTCGCGTCGGCCTCGAGCTGCGCACGCAGGTCGGCCGGCAGCGGTTTCACGGCGTACTCGCTGCACACCTGCTGCAGGTTGCTCTGCTCGAGCCGGTCGACCTTGGCGATTCCCTTGTCGCGAAACGACGACATCAGTTCCTGCTTGACCTCGGCGTCGGAAACCGTGCGCGAGCCGGCGATCGACGCGCAACCCGCGACGGCGGCGATGGCCGCGACGGCGACTGCCGTGCGCGGTGTGAACCCGTGTTTGCCTGGCATCTCGTCTTCTCCTTGCTTATCGTTTGATCGCCGGCGAGTCCATCGTGCCGCCCTTCGCATTCACGCCGAGGAACGTGATCAGGTCGATCGAGGCGGGCGACGTGAAGACCAGCTCCGGGAAACGCTGCTGGCGGAAGCAGTCGTTCAGGCGCCACTGCATGGTGCGCAGCGCCCCCTGCGAGACGCGATACGCCGGCCAGGTCGTGAACGCGCGCTTCGCCGGCTCCGGCTTGAGCAGGTTGGGCAGGTCCTGCAGGCGGATGCGCTTGTCGTCCTCGCCATGGCACGACGCGCACGAGAAGTCGTACGGGCCGCCCTTGTAGAAGAAGATCTTCTTGCCGCGCTCGTACGACGCGATCTCCTTCGGATGGCTCTGCGGGATCGCCACCGGCATCCCGCGCGACTCCTCGACGAGATACGCGACGAGCGCCTCGTTGTCGGTGGCGCGCTGCCCTGCTCCGGAGAAAGGCTTCTTGACCAGCTCGGCGCGATCGAAGCCCTGCAGCGTCACCTGGCAATGCACCAGGCGCGCTTCGGCGTCCATCACCTGGTCGGTGTCGGCGAAGTAGCGCGGCAGCTCGGCGTACGCACCCTTGAGGACGCCGGGCCCCTTGCCCAGGTCGCAGCGCTCCAGGCTCACGTTCTTCGGACCGCGCGGCGTCTTCCACAGCTCCTCGCCGCGCATCACGGTCAGCTCGGCGGGGTTGCCGTCCTGCAGCATCTCGCGGTACCGCTCGATCTCGGCCTGCGTATCGGTTTGCGCATACGCGATCGCTGCCGTGGCGGCGAGCGCCGACGCTGCGATGCACAGCGATGCCTTTCGCATGAATCGTCTCCTCTGGTTGAAATGGCCCGCAAGGTTTCCCGCCGCGCCGCGACGACGCTCGCGTCGCCGCGAGATGGTGGTCGGGCGCGTCCTAGCTCACCGTCGCTTCGTCGGTGCGCTTGTCGCCCTTGGTGTCCACCCACGTGATGGCGATCTTGTCGCCCGGTTTTGCGTCCTTGACCTTGAACTGCAGGTACGGGTTCTTCGATATCGCCGGGCCCCAGTGCGCGCGCAGCACGGGCTTGCCGTTCAGCGTCGCGGTGACCTCGGTGATGTGCCAGGCGGGGATCACGTTGCCGGAAGCGTCCTTGCGCTGTCCGGTTTCCATCTCGTGCGCCATCAGCACGCGCACGTCGGCACCGCCATCCTTGGCGGTCGCGCGGATCTTCATCGGGTCTGCCATTTCGCAGCGTCTCCTGTGGATTCGTAAGAAGCGGAGTCGATCGGGAGCGCGTCAGCCGCCGCAGCCGCCCAGCGTGACCTTGATTTCCTTGCGGGCCATGTAGTACTTGCCGTCGGCCTTCACCAGCGCAACGACGTCGGAGCTCTGCCCCATCTTGATGCGCATGCTGACCTCGGGCTGCGTGCCGTCGAGAATGTCGTAGGCGCCGGCCAGCGCGTTCGGGTTCTTGTCGACGAGCAGCGCGATCGATTCGGTGTTCGGCACATTGCTCTTCACCGCCACCGGAACCACGGCGCCGTTCTCCGCGATGTCGGGCGAGACGATCACGACGTCCTTCGACTCGGTTGCGCCGGCTGCGCCGAGTGCCTTCAGCGTGTCGGGGACGCCGGCGACGTGGAAGGCCTTCTGGTCGAAGGCTTCGGCGGCGGCGGTGCCGGGGCGAAGCAGGCCCAGCGACAGCAGCGCACCATACAGGCCGGCGCCACCCGCGACCTGCAGGGTCGTGCGTCTCGAAACGTTCATGGGTGCAGTCTCCTTCGTTGACCGATTGCCGCAGCTAATCGGGGTTGCGTCAAAGATTAATCGATTCTTCATCGCCGATCCTCCAGGA
>DASWVL010000224.1:0-1764 GCA_036406255.1 Zeimonas sp. | reverse complement strand
GAACTCGTTCTCGACCTCGGCGCGGCCTTCGTTCACCTGCCGGATCAGCATGCGGATCGCCTGCATCACGTCGAGCGGTTCGAAGCCGGCGATCACGACCGGCTTGCGGTATTCCTCGGCGAAGAAGGCGTAGGGGCGGCTACCGATGATCGTCGATACATGCGCGGGGCCGATGAAGCCGTCGAGCGGCACGGTACCGAGCTCGCGCACTTCGGGCGATTCGAGGATGGTCAGGATCGCCGACGGCGTCAGCACGTGGTTGCACAGCACACTGAAGTTCGCGAGCTGCAGCGCCTGCGCCTGGCGCAGCACCAGCGCGGTCGGCGGGGTCGTCGTCTCGAAGCCGATGGCGAAGAACACGACCTCGCGTTCGGGCATCTTCTGCGCGAGCGCCAGCGCATCGGCCGCCGAATACACCATGCGGATGTCGGCGCCGCGCGCCTTGGCCTTCAGCAGCGACAGGCCGTCGGAGGCTGGTACGCGCAGGCAGTCGCCGTAGGTGCAGATCGTGACGTCGGGACGGGAGAGCGCGAGCCGGATCGCCATGTCGATGCGGCCGATCGGCAGCACGCACACGGGGCATCCGGGGCCGTGGATCATGCGCACGTTCGCCGGCAGCAGGTCGGTGACGCCGTAGCGCGAGATCGCGTGCGTGTGTCCGCCGCAGAATTCCATGAAGGCGTAGTTGCGGCCGGGGTCGGCCTCGCGCGCGATCGCGTCCGCGAGCCTGGCGGCGAGCGCGCCGTCGCGGAACTCGTCGACGTACTTCATGCCGCCCCTTCTTCGCTCGCGGCGGCGAGCGCGGGACCGGCGAGACCGGCTTCGGCGAAGAGCGCAAGGGTCTGCTCCGCCTCGTCCTGGTCGAGCTTCGACAGCGCGAAGCCGACATGCACGATCACGTAGTCGCCGACCGCGGCGCCGTCGACCAGCGCGAGCGAGATTTCCTTGCGCACGCCGCCGAGGTCGACGCGACAGGCGTCACCGGGGAGCAATTCGACGATGCGGGCGGGGATGGCGAGGCACATCTTTCATTCCTTGGAATCGGTGGTCGATGCAGTACGCGGGCCGGGCATGGCACTACGTAGGGCGGGAGAAGCCGAAGGCGCATCCCGTCGCCAAAGGCCGAAAGTCGCGCCACGCCCCGTCGGCGGGATTCGCTGCGCTGCTCCCGCCCTACGATGCACGGCATTCCCCGGCCATCAGATGATGAATCGCGACCCACGCCTGCCCCAACGCGAGGCCGGCGTCGCCGGGCGACAGGCGCTGCGCTTCGAGCACCGTCAGCCCGCGGGCGCGCAAGGCGGCGCCAAGGCGTCGCGACAGGATGCGGTTGTGCAGGCAGCCGCCGGAGAGGGCGACGACATCGAGCCCGGTGCGCGCGACGGCCTGCGCGACCCAGTCCGCGAGCGCGGCGACGAGGGTCACGTGGAAGCGCGCGGCGCCGCGGGCGGCGTCCGGCTCGTCCGCCAGCGCGACGAGAAGCGGCATCAGGTCGAGCCGCCCTGCCCCATCGATGCTCCAGCCGCCAGCCTCGGCTGGCAGATCGCCGGCGCCGAGGTATCCGGCCGCCGCACGTTCGAGCGCGATCGCGGCCTCTGCCTCGACATGCATCACCGGGCACAGGCCCAGCAGCCCCGCGGCGGCGTCGAACACCCGTCCGAGGCTGGACGTGGGCGGGCACAGCGCCGCGCGGTCGAGGAGTTGCGCGAGCATCGGCGCGGCGGACTGGGCGGCGAAGCGGCTCGCGATCTCGTCGGCGCGGCC
>DASWVL010000223.1:0-2157 GCA_036406255.1 Zeimonas sp. | reverse complement strand
CCGCACCGCGACCGGTGTCGTCACCGGCAAGCCGATCGCGCTCGGCGGCAGTCTCGGCCGGCATGATGCGACGGGCCGCGGCGTGTTCGTGAGCGCCCGCGCGGCCGCCGAGAAGATCGGTCTGCCGATCACCGGGGCGCGGATCGCCGTGCAGGGCTTCGGCAACGTCGGCGAGGCCGCGGCGCGCATCTTCCACGACGCCGGCGCGAAGCTCGTCGCGATCCAGGACGTCGCCGCGACCGTGCACAACCCCGCTGGCATCGACCCGTACCAGCTGCGCAAGCATCTCGCCGAGGGCGGCAAACTCACGGACTATCCTGGCGCGACCGAGATCGCCCCGGCGGATTTCTGGGAACTCGACTGCGAGATCCTCGTGCCGGCGGCCGTCGAAGGGCAGATCACGGCCGCGAACGCACCGCGCATCCGCGCGAAGATGATCGTCGAGGGCGCCAACGGCCCGACGACGCCGGAGGCCGACGCGATCCTGCACGACCGCAACGTTCTGGTGGTGCCGGACGTGCTCGCGAACGCCGGAGGCGTGACGGTCAGCTATTTCGAGTGGGTGCAGGACTTTTCCAGCTTCTTCTGGACCGAAGCCGAGATCAACGCTCGGCTGGAGCGCATCATGACCGAGGCCTTCGGCGCAGTGTGGCACATCGCTGCGGAGCGCAAGCTCACATTGCGCACGGCGGCCTTTGTCGTCGCCTGCCGTCGCGTGCTCGAGGCGCGCGCGGTGCGCGGTCTCTACCCGTGATGCGCTGAATCCCCTTCGCGCGGGGGGCATTCGCCGGGCGGCACTGTTGCCGCCCGGCGCGTGCGCCTAGAATCCCCGCACTGCCGCGCCTTTTTCCACCCCCGATGCCCCCGCGCCCACGCCTTCACGTCGCCGTCCGTCTTGCGCTGGTCGCCGCCTGCATGCTGCTTGCCGGCGTCGCCGTCTACCACTTCAGCGCCCGCGCCGGTCTGGCGGCGCTGCGCGCGGACACGCGCCACGACCTGGACCTGCTGGCGACCGCGGTCGATGGTTCGGTCACCCGCTACGAGCATCTCCCGAGTGCCGTTGCGTTGAGCAGCGAGGTTATCCGCCTGCTGCGCGCCGGGGCGACGGAGCGCGAGCCGCTGCAACCTGCCGCGAACCATTACCTCGAACGCCTCAACAGTTTCTACGGCGGCCTCGCGATCTTCGTCCTCGATACCGAAGGCACGGTGGTCGCATCCAGCGACTGGATCTACTCCGACAACCTGCTCGGCCAGAACCAGAAGCTGCGCTCGTATTTCCAGGCCGCCGTGCGCGGTGCGCCGGACCGCTATTACGCGATCGACGAAACGCGCAACGAGGCCGGCTACTTCTTCGCCCAACCGATCCGCGACGAAGGCCAGGACTGGCGCGTCGTCGGTGTCGCGGTCGTGAAGATCGGCCTCGCCGACCTCGAACGCCGCTGGATGCCGCGCAACGAGCCGGTGCTGCTTGCCGACGCCAACGGCGTCGTCATCGTTGCGTCGGTGCCGGACTGGAAATACACCGTGCTGCGCCCGTTGAGCGGTGAAGTGGCCGCCGAGATCGGCGCGACGCGCCGCTTCGCCGACCATGTGATCCGACCGTTTCCGGTCGCGCTCGGCACGACGGGCGCAGCCGACGCGACGCTCGTCGCTTTCCCCGAAGCGCCGGTGCTCGCCGGCGAACGCCGCCTGAAGGTGCGTGATTTTCTCGTCGAGACGCGGCTGTTGTCGGGCACCGGCTGGCAGCTCGTGACGTTCGCGGACCTGCGCGCACGTCGCGCCGATGCACTGACCGATGCCGCGCTCGGCGCCGCCGCGACGGGCTGCGTGCTGCTGTTGGCGCTCTTCCTGCAGCAGCGCCGACGCACGCTGAAGAGCCGCGCCGAAGCGCAGGTCCTGTTGCAGAAGGCCAACGCCGAACTGGAGCAGAAGGTCGGCCTGCGTACGGCCGACCTTACCGCGGCCAACGAGCGCCTGCGTGCCGAGGTTGCCGAGCGCCAGCGCGCCGAACAGACGCTGCGCGCGGCGCAGGACGAACTCGTGCAGGCAGCCAAGCTCGCCGTCCTCGGCCAGCTCGCGACCGGCATCACGCACGAGCTCACGCAGCCGCTCGGTGCGCTGCGCACCTTGGGGGGGAATGCGATCGAGTTCATGCGC
>DASWVL010000222.1:0-2937 GCA_036406255.1 Zeimonas sp. | reverse complement strand
CCGGCTCTACCTCGCGAATCGGCACCCGCTGCCGAGGGGCGCTGTGCGCCCCCCGGCGACGGGTCCCGCCAATTCGCTTTCGGTAGCAGCCGGCTCGCCGAGCGCACCGCACGGCGCTGCCCCTCTCGCCCCCGTCACCGTGCTCCGGGTCGCCGCGTGCGAAACGGGGCTACCGGTGCGGTCGAGCGCGGTTGGCAGTTCCGCCCGCTCGCCTCGCGCCTCGGTTTTTCTACTGCTAACGCGAAGCGTGGTGCGCCGCGATCCGGAGCACGGTGGCGGCGCCGGGCGCGCAGCGCCTCGCCGTGCGCTCGGCGAGCCGGCTGCTACCGAAAGCGAATTGGCGGGACCCGTCGCCGGGGGGCGCACAGCGCCCCTCGGCAGCGGGTGCCGATTCGCGAGGTAGAGCCGGGAAGCCCCGCGAAGCGGGGCCGAAGCCGTGCGCGCAGCGAGGCGCTGCGCGCTCGGCGCCGCCACCGTGCGGAGCGAACGCCGCGCATCACACTTCGAGCCACTCCCGCCGTACGTGCTCGTTCTCGCGCAGCGAGCCGGGCGTGCCTTCGAACACGATGCGTCCGTGCCCCATCACGTACACGCGCTGCGAGATGCGCATCGCGATCGCCAGCTTCTGCTCGACGAGCAGCACCGAGACGCCGCGGCGCTCGAGCTCGCTCAGGTATTCGGCGACGAGCTCGACGAGCTTCGGCGCGAGTCCTTCGGTGGGCTCGTCGATCAGGATCAGTGCGGGATCGCCCATCAACGTGCGGCACAGCGTCAGCATCTGCTGCTCGCCGCCCGAGAGCACGCCGGCCAGCGTGTTCCGCCGCTCGGCCAGGCGCGGAAACATCGCGTACATGTCGTCGAAGCGCCAGCGACCCGGTCGACGGCGCTTCTGGCCGAGCAGCAGGTTCTGCTCGACGGTGAGCGTGGGGAAGACGTCGCGGCTTTCCGGCACGTAGCCGATGCCGAGCGGCGCGATCTCGTAGGCCCTGCGGCCGAGCAGTTCGCGGCCCTCGAAGACGATGCTGCCGGTCGCGTCGACCAGGCCCATGATCGCCTTGGCGGTCGTCGAGCGCCCCACCCCGTTGCGGCCGAGCAGGCTGACGATCTCGCCGCGCCCGACGTGCAGGTCGACGCCGTGCAGCACGTGGCTCTTGCCGTAGTACGCGTGCAGGTTCTCGATGCGAAGCAGCGCCGCCTCGCCGGCCGCCGGGCGTGCGTCCGGCGGCGCAGCGGGGCGCGTGGCTTCGCTTGCAGGCCGCCCGAGGTGCATCGCGTCGCCGGCGGTCGCAGTCATGCCGTCGCCTCGGGCTCGGTCGTGCCCAGGTACGCCTGCTGCACGGCCTCGTTCGCGCGGATTTCCTGCGGCGCACCGGTGGCGAGGATCTGCCCGTAGACGAGCACCGAGATGCGGTCGGCGAGCCCGAACACGACGCTCATGTCGTGCTCGACCATCACGAGCGTGCGCCCCTCGGTGACGCGACGGATCAGCTCGACCGCGCGGTCGCTCTCCGAGCGGCTCATGCCGGCGGTGGGTTCGTCGAGAAGGATGACGTTGGCGCCGCCCGCGATCGTGATGCCGATCTCGAGCGCGCGCTGCTCGGCGTACGTGAGCGTGCCGGCGAGCGCGTCGTGCCGATGCCGAAGGCCGATGCGTTGCAGCACGTCGTCGGCAAGCTCGGCGGCGTCGGCGAGTCTTGCGAGCCGGTGCCAGCACGAATAGCGGTAGCCGAGCGACCACAGCGTCGCGCAGCGCACGTTCTCGAACACCGACATGCGCGGAAAGAGGTTCGTGATCTGGAAGCTGCGCGCGAGCCCTTTTCGATAGATCTCGTAGGGGCGGTCCGCCGTGATGTCCGTGCCGTTCAGTTCGATGCGCCCGCGACTCGCGCGAAACCGCCCCGACATCAGGTTGAACAGCGTCGACTTGCCCGCACCGTTGGGACCGATCACCGCGTGCCGCTCGCCGCGCGGAACCACGAGGTCGACGCCGCGGATAATCTCGGTTCGGCCGAACTCCTTGTACACGCCGGCGAGCGCGAGCGCGGCCGGCGCGGAGGCCGCCGCCGCGGTCGCCCGGATGTCGCCCGGAGTGCCGACGCGATCCGGAACGGCGCTCACTGCGCTGCCCCCGTTCGAGCGTTCTCCTCGATGCTCGTCTGCACGGCGCTCCAGACACGCGCGAAACGCCGCCGTGCCATCTCGAAACCGAGGCCGCCGACGACGACGAGCGCGAGCGCCACCACCCATCCGCCCGAGTCGGCGGCGTCGACGTCGAAGCCGAACAGGCGCAGCTGCGAGCCCGAGGCGAAATTCAGCGTGAGCTGGTAGCTCATCTCGACGACGATGATCACTCCGGCGAGCAGTACGGCGCTGGCGACGGCGAGCGCCGCATACGACGCCACGAGGCGCCCGAACAGCCCGTGGCGTGCGACCCGCAGATTCATCATGATCAGCGATGCCACGCCGCCCGGCGCATACATCACGATCAGCACGAAGAACACGCCGAGATAGAATTGCCATGCGCTCGTGTAGTCGGAAAGCGCCACCGCGAAGAAGATGAAGATCACGGCGCCGAGGATCGGCCCGAAGAAGAAGCCGGCGCCGCCGATGAACGTCGCGACGAGCACGCCGCCCGAGCGCATCGTGGAGACGTTCTCGGCGGTGACGATCTCGAAGTTGATCGCCGACAGGCCGCCGGCGATGCCGCAGAAGAACGCCGAGGCGACGATGACGTAGAAGCGCACGCGCTGGGCGTTGTAGCCGATGAACTCGGCGCGCTCGGGGTTGTCTCGCACCGCATTGGAGATGCGCCCGAGAGGCGTGTGCGAGAACGCGTACATCGCGACCATGCTGGCGAAGCACCAGACGGCGATCAGGTAGTAGACCTCGATCGCCGGTCCGAAGGTGATGCCGAGGAAGGGGTCGCCGACGACGCGG
>DASWVL010000221.1:0-2982 GCA_036406255.1 Zeimonas sp. | reverse complement strand
CGCGAGAAATCGAGCCCGCACGCCTTCCAGTGCGCGATTCCCTTCCTCGTGTCGAGCAGGTCGGCACGCCCGATCAGCTCCTCGAAGCGCCGCAGCCCGAGCTGCGCCATGATCTCGCGCACTTCCTCGGCGACGAAGAAGAAGTAGTTGACGACGTGCTCGGGCTTTCCGGCGAACTTTCTTCGAAGCACCGGATCCTGCGTGGCCACGCCCACCGGACAGGTGTTCAGGTGGCACTTGCGCATCATGATGCAGCCTTCGACGACGAGCGGCGCGGTCGCGAAGCCGAACTCGTCGGCGCCGAGCAGCGCACCGACGACGACGTCGCGGCCGGTCTTCATCTGGCCGTCGGCCTGCACGACGATCCGGCCGCGCAGTCCGTTGAGCACGAGCGTCTGCTGCGTCTCGGCGAGCCCCAGCTCCCAGGGCGTGCCGGCGTGCTGGATCGACGACCACGGCGAGGCCCCCGTGCCGCCGTCGTGGCCGGCAATGACGACGTGATCGGCCTTCGCCTTCGCGACCCCCGCGGCGACCGTGCCGACGCCGACCTCGGAGACGAGCTTCACCGACACCGATGCGCGCGGGTTCGCGTTCTTCAGGTCATGGATCAGCTGCGCGAGGTCCTCGATCGAATAGATGTCGTGGTGCGGCGGCGGAGAGATCAGCCCGACGCCCGGCACCGAGTAGCGCAGCATCCCGATGTAGTCGGACACCTTGTGCCCGGGCAACTGACCGCCTTCGCCGGGCTTGGCGCCCTGCGCCATCTTGATCTGCAGCTGGTCGGCGCTCGCCAGGTATTCGGCGGTGACGCCGAAGCGCCCGGACGCCACCTGCTTGATGCGCGAGCGCAGCGAGTCGCCTTCGCGCAGCGGCGTGTCGGCCTCGATGCGGTCGGCACCGAGCAGCGTGCCGATCGTGTCGCCGTCGCGCACCACCGGCGCGCCGGCGCGCATCTCTGCGCGATAGCGCAACGCGTCCTCGCCGCCCTCGCCGGTGTTCGACTTGCCGCCGATGCGGTTCATCGCCACGGCGAGCGTGGTGTGCGCCTCGGTGGAGATCGACCCGAGCGACATCGCGCCGGTGGCGAAGCGCCGGACGATCTGGGCGGCCGGCTCGACCTCGTCGAGCGGCACCGGCTCGCGCCCTTCGAGGCGGAACTCGAACAGGCCGCGCAGCGTCATGTGGCGCTGGCTCTGGTCGTTGATGAGTTTCGCGTACTCCTTGTACGTCGTGTAATTGTTCGCGCGCGTGGCGTGCTGCAGGCGTGCGATCGACTCGGACGTCCACAGGTGCTCCTCGCCGCGCGTGCGCACCGCGTACATGCCGCCCTCGTCGAGCGCGCCGGCGAGCGTCGGGTCGTCGCCGAAGGCCGCCCGGTGCATGCGGATCGCTTCCTCGGCGACCTCGAACACGCCGATGCCGCCGACGTGGCTCGCGGTGCCGGCGAAGTACCGGTCGACGAACGCGCGCGACAGGCCCACCGCCTCGAAGATCTGCGCGCCGCAATAGCTCATGTAGGTGGAGATGCCCATCTTGGACATCACCTTCATCAGCCCCTTGCCGATCGCCTTCACGTAGTTGTGGACGGCCTTGTCGGGACCGATGCCGCCGACGCCGTCGCGATGCGCCTCGACGAGCGTCTCCATCGCGAGATACGGATGGACCGCCTCGGCGCCGTAGCCGGCGAGCAGCGCGAAGTGGTGCACCTCGCGCGCAGACCCCGTCTCCACGACCAGCCCGGTGCGCGTGCGCAGGCCGCGGTCGACCAGGTGCAGGTGGATCGCGCTCGTCGCGAGCAGTGCCGGGATTGCGACGCGCTCGCGCGAGATGCAGCGATCGGAGACGATCAGCACGTTGTAGCCCGAGCGCACCGCGTCCTCGGCCTCGGCCGTGAGCGACGCCAGGCGCGCCTCGATGCCCTCGTTGCCCCACGCCACCGGATAGCAGATGTCGATCTCGTACGACTTGAACTTCTCGCCGGTGAGTTCGTCGATCGCGCGGATCTCGGCGATGTCGTCGAAGTCGAGCACGGGCTGCGACACCTCGATGCGCATCGGCGGATTGATGTTGTTCAGGTCGAGCAGGTTCGGCCGCGGTCCGATGAACGACACGAGCGACATCACGAGCTGCTCGCGGATCGGGTCGATCGGCGGGTTCGTCACCTGCGCGAACAGCTGGCGGAAATAGCTGTACAGCGACTTGTTGCGGTCGGAGAGCACGGCGAGCGGCGCGTCGTTGCCCATCGACCCGACCGCCTCCTCGCCCTGCGCCGCCATCGGCAGCAGCTGGAACTTGAGGTCTTCCTGCGTGTAGCCGAAGGCCTGCTGGCGATCGAGCAGCGACGGGCGCGCCTCGTCGGCCTTTGCACCGCCGTGCGGCTCGCCGGGGCCGGGCGACAGCTCGTCGAGCTTGATCCGGATCGCCTCGATCCACTCGCGGTACGGCTTGCTGTTGGCGAGCTGGCTCTTCAGCTCGGCGTCCTCGACGATGCGCCCCTGGTCGAGGTCGATCAGCAGCATCTTGCCCGGCTGCAGTCGCCACTTGCGCACGATGCGGCTCTCGGGAATCGGCAGCACGCCGGCCTCGGATGCGAGGATGACGAGGTCGTCGTCGGTGACGCACCAGCGCGCCGGACGCAGTCCGTTGCGGTCGAGCGTCGCGCCGACCTGGCGGCCGTCGGTGAACGCGATCGCCGCCGGCCCGTCCCACGGCTCCATCATCGCCGCGTGGAACTCGTAGAACGCGCGCCGGCGCGGATCCATCGACGCGTGCTGCTCCCACGCCTCGGGGATCATCATCATCACCGCGTGCGCGAGCGGATAGCCCGCCATCACGAGCAGTTCGAGGCAGTTGTCGAAGGTGGCGGTGTCCGACTGCCCGGCGTAGACGATCGGATAGAGCTTGGGCAGGTCGTCGCCGAGCACCGGCGAGCGCATCGCGCCTTCGCGCGCGCGCAGCCAGTTGTAGTTGCCCTTCACCGTG
>DASWVL010000220.1:0-2315 GCA_036406255.1 Zeimonas sp. | reverse complement strand
CTTCGGGCTGAACTCGTGGAAGCTGCGCTTTGGGAACCGTTGTTCGAGGACCGGCGTCGTCGTGAAGTCGGCGGCGAAACCTTCGGTCTCGAAACGGTCGTATCGCCCGCCGAGATACGCCGTGACGCCGTTGTCGAAGTAATGCTCGCTCTGCGCGAAGACGGCGACGTTGTTCGAGCGTCCGCCGTCATTGCTCGAGCGCGCCACGACGGTGTCCTCGTCGCGCCAGCGCGAAAGCACCGAGTTCGTGCGGTCGAGCCGGCTGCGATTGACCGCCACGCCGCCGACCAGGGCCCAGCGTTCGGACATCGGGGTGCGCAGGCTCACTTCCCCGTCGATGCGCCGGTTCGGCTGGTCGGTGAGATCGCCCGGCCCACTGGCGAAGCCGGCCACCAGCGGAGTCGCCTGCGCGAAGGCGAAGTCGTGGCGCAGCACACCGAGTTGCGCGTTCAACCGGCTGCCGCCGTCGAAGCGGTGTGCGAGGCGCGCGAACACGCGCCGATCGCGTTCGCCGGAAGGCGTCGCGGTGAAGAAGGCGGTCTGCGGCAGCGAAAGCCGCTGCAGCGCACCACCGTCGAAGAAGCTCACCGGTCCGGAGAACACCGGATTGCCGGCGGCGTCGCGCAGGAAGCTCGTCGGCCGCGAATAACCGACCGAGTAGTCGGCCCAGCCGACTCCGGCGACGAGATCGGTGACCGGCGTCGGCGAGTAGTACAGCGAAAGCTGCGCGTTGCTCTGCGACCAGGGTCGTGCGCCCTGCAGCCCGACCCGATAGCGCCGGTCGCCGGATGGATCGCGGGTGGCCCGCGCACCGGTGACCGGCGTCGGCGCGCCGGAGATGCGCGTGGTCGGCGCCTGTACGACCTGGTCGCTGTCGGGATCGCCTTCGCTCTCCCGGTATGCCACGGACATCGACACGCCCAGCCCGCCCTCGTAGCGCTTGCGGTGCACGATCGACGCGCCGCGCTGGCGTAACGAACCGGCGCCGACCCGCAGCTCGGTGAGCGGGTCGTCGGGGCCGGCGGTGATGAAGTTGATCACGCCGCCCATCGACCCGCCGCCGTAGAGCGCCGAATACGGCCCGCGCACGACCTCGGCCCGCTCGATACTGTCGAACGGAATGCCGGCGACGTCGATGCCGCCGGTCAGTGCGTTGTTCACCGGCTGCCCGTCGATCATCACGAGCGTGCGCGGCGTACGCGGAATGCCGCGCAGCGACAGCACCGCCTGGCCGCTGCCGGGAAAGGTGGCGCCCATCGCCGCGCCCCGGATGTACAACCCGGGGACGTCGGCGAGCGCGTCGCCGAGGCGTACCGGCTTGCGCAACTCGAGTTGCGTTCGCTCGACGACAGTGACGCTCGCCGGAACGTTCAGCACCGCGGCGGGCGATCGGGTTGCGGTGACGACGACCGATTCGAGGGGGGCGGCGTGCTCCTGCTGCGCGGCAGCCGCCGCGGGACGGACACCGGGCGGCGCGGCGGGCGACTGCGCGCGGGCCGCAGGCAGGGCGCCGATCGCGAAGGCTGCGCCGAACAATGCGAAAAGCGGAACGGCTCGGTGGCGCAATTCCCCCGCGCGGCGGCCGCTGCTTCCCACGACACGGACGAGGGATACGAAACTGGTTTCCGTCGACGGCCGACGCGCCGCGCGGACGCCATGCAGGGGATCGGGGAGCGGGGAGTCTTCTTTCGCGATTGCGTTGTCGTTCTTCTGCATCGTGCCCGATTGTCGTGCTGCATTGCAGCGCAACCATTGACGCGTATCAATGAGCACCGGATTGGCCTCCACGATGATCTTTCGCGATGCCCTTGGGATCCCGGGGCGATTCGAGGGGAAACCGCAAATGACAGTGATCGCACGCATGAAGCCGGCTGCCTGGGTCGTCGCCACGCTCGTCGCCGGAACGCCCGTATGGGCGTTCGCACAGCAGCGCACCGCCGAGGAACACGTGTCGCCGCCCGAGGCAGCCTTGCACGCCGGAGGCTCGCAACTCGACCAGGGGCCGATGCACCAGGACGTCAATCCGAAGGCGCCGCCGATGACCGAGAAGGAGTTCGAGCGCGCCAAGCAGATCTACTTCGAGCGCTGCGCGGGCTGCCACGGCGTGCTGCGCAAGGGTGCCACGGGCAAGCCGCTCACGACCGACATCACGCTGGAGCGTGGTTCCGAATATTTGAAGACGTTCATCAAGTACGGCTCGCCCGCGGGCATGCCGAACTGGGGCACGTCGGGCGAGCTGAGCGACGCCGAGGTCGACATGATGGCGCGCTACATCCAGCAGTCGCCTCCGACGCCGCCCGAGTGGGGCATGGACG
>DASWVL010000219.1:0-1692 GCA_036406255.1 Zeimonas sp. | reverse complement strand
CTGATCTACCAGGCCTCCGACCTGCAGGTGGGCCTGTTCGAAAACCCGAAGTCGATCTGAACATGAACGGTACGCGACGCGTCGTCGTCACGGGAATGGGGATCGTTTCGTGCATCGGCACGAACGTCGGGCAGGTGCTCGCCTCGCTGCGCGAAGGGCGCTCCGGGATCTCCTTGATTCCCGAATACGCCGAGCTGGGGTTTCGCAGCCAGGTCGCCGGCCGCCCCGACATCGACCTCGACGCGGCCATCGACCGCAAGCTGCGCCGCTTCATGGGCGACGGCGCCGCCTACCTGCACCTGTCGATGCAGCAGGCGATCGAAGACGCCGGCCTCGCGCCCGACGAAATCTCCCACGAGCGCACCGGCATCATCGTCGGCTCGGGCGGCCCGTCCACGCGCAACCAGGTGGAAGCCGCGGCGATCTGCAAGGAGCGCGGTCCGAAGCGCGTCGGCCCGTACATGGTGCCGCGCTGCATGTCGTCGACGACGTCGGCCACCGCGGCGACGAACTTCCGCATCCACGGCGTGAACTACACGATCTCGTCGGCGTGCTCGACCTCCGCACACTGCATCGGCAACGCCACCGAGCTGATCCAGTGGGGCAAGCAGGACGTGATGTTCGCCGGCGGCGCCGAAGAGCTCGACTGGACGCTGTCGGTGCTGTTCGACGCGATGGGCGCGATGTCCTCGAAATACAACGACCGCCCGCAGCAGGCCTCGCGTCCGTACGACGCGAACCGCGACGGCTTCGTCATCGCCGGCGGCGGCGGCGTCGTCGTGCTCGAGGAACTCGAGCGCGCCAAGGCGCGCGGCGCGACGATCTACGGCGAGCTCACCGGCTACGGCGCCACCTCGGACGGCCACGACATGGTCGCCCCGAGCGGCGACGGCGCGGTGCGCTGCATGCGCCAGGCGCTTCGCACGGTGAACGAGCCGGTGAGCTACATCAACACGCACGGCACGAGCACGCCGGTGGGCGACGTCACCGAGCTCGATGCGATCCGCACCGTTTTCGGCGAACTCGACCAGGCACTGCCGCACCTGTCGTCGACGAAGTCGATGACCGGCCACTCGCTGGGCGCAACGGGCGTGCAGGAAGCGATCTACAGCCTGCTGATGCTGCAGCACGACTTCGTCGCGCCGAGCATCAACATCGAAACGCTCGACCCCGGCGCCGAGGGCATGCCGATCGCGCGAGAACGCGTCGACGGCGTTCGGCACGGCACGATCCTGTCGAACAGCTTCGGCTTCGGCGGCACGAACTGCACGCTGGCGTTCGCCCGCTGCGCGGTCTGACCGGTCGCCGGCGCTGCGGTGCCGCGTAGACGCCGCTCCTTCAGCGCCGCGCGCCACGGCCCGCGGCGCCGCGAAGCCGGATTGCTAGAATGCCGCCACCCCCGATCCTCTCGCAGCGCGTAATGGACTTCGAACAAGCACGCTTCAACATGGTCGAGCAGCAGATCCGCACCTGGGAGGTGCTCGACCCGGACGTGCTCGACACGCTGTTCGCGGTACGCCGCGAGGACTTCGTGCCGCCGGCGTATCGCGCGCTCGCGTTCAGCGATCTCGAGATCCCGCTGACGATCGACGGCGTCGCCACCGGCGAGTCGATGCTCGCGCCGAAGCTCGAAGCGCGCATGCTGGAGTCGGTGCTCCCCCAGCGCTCGCACACGGTGCTCGAGATCGGAAC
>DASWVL010000218.1:0-3073 GCA_036406255.1 Zeimonas sp. | reverse complement strand
GGCTGCTCGCCTGCTGGGTCGCGCTGGTGGCGCTGCGTGCGATCGGCCCGCTCGCGCTGCTGGCGGCGATGGCGATCGTCTGGGTTGCCGACATCGCCGCGTATTTCGTCGGCCGGGCTTTCGGGCGCCGCAAGCTCGCGCCGTCGATCAGCCCCGGCAAGAGCCGCGAAGGAGCGCTCGGCGGCTTCGTCGCCGTCGCGGCGCTCGGGCTCGCCGCTGCCGGGGTTCCGGCCCTGTCGTCGACGCTGCCTGCGCGGCTCGTCGACGAATGGGGCGTCGTCGCGGCCGTCGTCGCGCTCGTCCTGCTGGCCGCGCTTTCGATCGTCGGCGATCTGCACGAATCCTTGCTCAAGCGGCAGGCGGGCGTGAAGGACAGCGGCACCGTGCTTCCCGGCCACGGCGGCGTTCTCGACCGCATCGATGCGCTCGTTCCCGTGATGCCGGCGGCCATGCTGCTGCATCGGCTGCTGGGATAATCGGTCGCCATGCAGTTGCTCACGATTCTGGGTTCCACCGGCTCGATCGGCCGCAGCACGCTGGACGTCGTCGCGCGTCATCCCGACCGCTACCGTGTCTTCGCGCTCGCCGCCCATCGCCGCGTGGAGGAACTGTACGAGCAGTGCCTGCGCTTCGCGCCGCGCTACGCCGCGCTGGTCGACGGCGATGCCGCGCGCACGCTCGCGGGACGCGTCGCAGCGAGCGGCCTCGACACCGAGGTGCTCGGCGGTGTCGGCGCGCTTGCCGAGCTGGCGGCGCACGAGGAGGTCGATACGGTGATGGCGGCGATCGTCGGCGCAGCCGGCCTGGCGCCGACGATCGCCGCGGCGCGCGCCGGCAAGCGGATCCTCCTCGCGAACAAGGAATCGCTGGTGATGGCGGGCGACGTGTTCCTGCGCGCCTGCCGCGAGGGCGGTGCCGTCGTCCTGCCGATCGACAGCGAGCACAACGCGGTGTTCCAGTGCCTGCCGCCCGATGCCCGCGTGGCGCACTGCGCTGGGGGCGTGCGCCGTATCGTGCTCACCGCGTCGGGTGGACCCTTCCGCCGGGCGACGCTCGGCGAGATGGCCGAGGCCACGCCCGAACAGGCGTGCGCGCATCCGAACTGGTCGATGGGCCGGAAGATCTCGGTCGACTCGGCGACGATGATGAACAAGGGGCTCGAGCTGATCGAGGCCTTCCACCTGTTCGGCGTGCCCGTCTCGCGGCTCGAGGTGCTCGTGCATCCGCAGAGCATCGTGCACTCGCTCGTCGAGTACGACGACGGGTCGGTGCTCGCGCAGATGGGCAATCCCGACATGCGCACGCCGATCGCGCAGGCGCTCGCGCACCCGGAGCGCATCGACAGCGGTGTCGCACCGCTCGACCTGGTCGCGGTCGGCCGGCTGGAGTTCGAGGCGCCCGATGCCCGGCGCTTTCCCTGCCTGCGCCTCGCTCGCGAGGCACTGGCCGGGGGCGGGGCGGCGCCGTGCGTGCTCAACGCCGCCAACGAAGTGGCGGTGGCCGCGTTCCTCGAACGCGCGATCCGCTTCACCGACATCGCCGCGGTCACCGAAACGGTGCTGCAGGCGGCCGGGCACCGTGCGGCGGGCTCGGCCATCGAAGAGGTCTTCGCCATCGACGACGAGGCGCGTGCGCTCGCACGCGAGCGCCTTGCAGGGTGTACTCCATGAATACGATCCAGACGATCGTCGCGTTCCTCGCGGCGCTCACGCTGCTCATCTTCGTGCACGAGCTCGGGCACTATCTCGTCGCGCGCTGGTGCGGCGTGAAGGTGCTGCGCTTCTCGATCGGCTTCGGTCGGCCGATCGTGCGCTGGCGGTCGGGCCCCGACCGCACGGAATGGGTGATCGCGTCGATTCCGCTCGGCGGATACGTGCGCATGCTCGACGAACGCGATCCCGACTGCGGGCCGATCGCACCGAAGGATCTGCCGCGCGCCTTCACGCGCAAGTCGCTGCCGCAGCGCTCGGCGATCGTCGTCGCCGGACCGCTGGCCAACTTCCTGCTCGCCATCGTGCTGTATGCGGCGATGGGATGGGTCGGCATGCAGGAGCCGGCCGCGCTCGTCGATTCGCCGCCGCCGGCCACTGCCGCAGCGGCGGCGCGGCTCGAGGCCGGGGATCGCGTGGTCGAGGCCGACGGCAGCACCGTGCGCTCGTGGAACGACCTGCGCCTGGCCCTCCTCGAACCGGTGATCGAGCAGCGCAGGACGACGCTCGTCGTCGAGCGCGACGGCGCGCGACAGGCGCTGCAGCTCGACGCCGGCGGCCTTCCCGAGAACGAGGCCGAGCGCGATTTCCTCGGCACTCTCGGCATCCGGATCGCACCGGGGGACGTCGCGATCGGCAACGTCGTCGCCGGCGGTGCGGCCGAACGCGATGGATTGCTTGCCGGCGACCTGATCCGTTCGATCGACGGAGCGCCGATCGAGCGCGCGTCGCAGGTGATCGACGCGGTCCAGGGCAGCGCCGGCGAGGTGCTGCGCTTCCGGGTGCTGCGTGACGGCGCCGAGGTGACCGTTCCGGTGACGCCGCAACTGCAGGAGGGCGTCGGGCGCATCGGCGCGGGGCTGCAGGACCGGCTCGCGATGCAGACGGTGCGCTACGGACCGCTCGAGTCGCTCGGCCACGGCGTACGCCAGACGTGGGAGATGTCGGCGTTCTCGCTGCGGATGATGGGCAAGATGATCGTCGGCGAACTGTCGCTGCGCAACCTGAGCGGGCCGGTGACGATCGCCGATCTGGCGGGGCAGACGGTGCGCGTGGGATGGATCGCCTACGCGAGCTTCCTCGCGCTGATCAGCATCAGCCTCGGCGTGCTGAACCTGCTGCCGATCCCCGTTCTCGACGGGGGTCATTTGGTATATTACGCGCTCGAAGCGCTCAAGGGCAGGCCGTTGTCGGAGCGCTTCATGATCGTCACGCAGAAGGCCGGCCTCGCGATCATCATGATGATGATGGCGGTCGCGCTGTTCAACGATTTCACTCGGTTGATCGGTTCCTGAACGAATGCATTTCGCTCGACGCCGACCGGGGCGCAAGCCGGGTGCGGCGCGATGGGCGCTGGCCGCTCT
>DASWVL010000217.1:0-25005 GCA_036406255.1 Zeimonas sp. | reverse complement strand
CGGCGTCCATGTGGAGCCGGCTCGCGAACACGCCCATCACCGCGGTGAAGACCGCGAGCAGCACGAGCACCAGCGCCCGATGGGCGAACAGCAGGCGCTGGAGACCTTCGACGCTGCGGGCGATCATCGGGTGCCACCTCGGTGTTGCTGCTTCAGAACGAGACCGACGTGACCACCGACAGGAAGTCGCGGTCCTTCATCAGGTTGTTGCCGCCGCCGCCCCAGAAGCGGGTGTAGCCGATGCCGGCCTTCCACTTGTCGGAGCGGTTGAAGTTCACCGAGATGGTCGTCGCCTTGCGACCCTCGACGAACGGAACCGCGTTCGGCGAGGTGCCGTGGAAGTCCCAGGCGACGTCGAGCTGCGGCAGCACGTTCCATCCGCTCTGGCCGACGTTCGCGTAGGTGAGCCCGGTCGAGAAGACGAGGCCGGCGGAGGTCTTGTCGGGCAGCGAATAGTCGGTGAGCAGGTACGGGACGCGGCCCGAGCGGTCGAGGCTGGGGTAGTGCGCCACTGCCACCTCGCCGAGGAAGTAGCCTTCCTCGGCGCCGATGCTGCCGACCATGCCGCCGAGGCTGTTGGTGTTCAGCAGCTTGAAGCCGGTGAGGTGTGCCTGCCACTTCTTCTCGGTGACGAAGCCGCGAACGGTCTTGCCGGGGAACTCGAACACCGAGTACTGGCCGACGAGCGGAACCGTCGCGTCGATGCCGACGCTGTCCTTCGGCCGGTACGACAGTTCCGCGCCGACCGCCCACTCGCCGACGCGGGTGTTGGCTGAAATGCCGAACACGTTGCGGCTTTCGCCGTAGTCGACGAAATACCCGAGGTTCGCGACGTTCGACGTGTGCACCGCGGGGTCGAAGTTGAAGCCGACGAAGGGCAGCTTGTCGTGGTAGCGGATCCAGTACAGGCCGTACTCGGTCTCCGAGTCCTGCGGCAGCCAGCGTGTGGCCAGCCCGAACTGACCGGAATCTTTAGGCTCGTTCGTCTCCATGGGGAAGACGAGTGTCGGCAGCGGCGCGCCGGCAATCGGAACGGTGGCAGTGCCCGCAGCGAGCTCGTCGAGCGTGAAGCGCTGGCCGGTGGTCGGGTTGATCGTCCCGATGTCTCCGACGGTTCCGGGCGGCAGCCCGAGCGTCGTCGAGTTGATGAACGCATTGCGCCCGCCCTTGCCGATCACGTCGGTCACCGAGAAGAAGGTACCGACCGGGTCGAACTTGAACGCGTTCCAGCGGAACTGATAGTAGCCCTCGACGCTCAGCCCTTCGGCGACGTTGGCGTTCAACGAGATCATCGGTGCCGGCCGGAAGATCTCCTTCAGCTGCATGCCCGGCGTATGGGCCGTCTGCAGGTTGATCGCGTTGGTGACGTTCACGCCGCCGTAGATGAAGATGTCCTCGCCCCAGCTGATCACCTGGTTGCCGACCTTCACCTTCGCCGGTCGGCCGGCGATCTCGAACTCCTTCGCGACCCACGCGTCGAGCCAGGTGAACTGGTCGACGGCCGCCGAACGCGCATCCGGGTCGAGCGGCGTGCGCTGCGTGTCGTCGACCTTCCAGTCCTTGAACCAGGTGGCGCGCAGCATGCCGCTCCAGCGGTTCGGGAAGTGCAGCAGCAGTTCGTGCGTGCCCTTCAACGCGGCCGAGACGATGTCGCCCTTGTCGTAGTTCAGGTTGCCGTCGTCGGCCTGCAGGTAGTTGAAATCGGGATTCGCGAAAGCCATCCCGGCGCCGTAGAACGACTGCGCCCGGCGCTCGAGAACGCTCGTCGTGGGCACATCGCCGCCGTTGTCGTTGCCGATGATTCCGCGGTCGGTGTCCTGCATGCGCCGGATGAATCCGAACGACACGGTGGAGTCGAAGTTGCCCTGCACCCACTCGTTCTGGAACTTCAGAGCGTGCGCCGGCGTGCCGACCAACCCGGCGGCCAGCGCCGCGAGCGCAACCGAAACCGCACGCGCGGCGGGTGCCGGCCGAAGCGCCCGCTCCCCCGTTGCCGGCCGCGCCTTCGCGGCCCCTGCGTTCTTCCTGGTCATCGAAGCGATCTCCCCGTTCTTCGTCGTTCTGCTGCCGGTCGTGCCGGCGTCGAGTTCATCCACGTGAAGGTGTGTCGTGCTGCCCGTTCAGCGCTCGCCGCGCCGGCGCAGTCCGTCCGGGCTGAACATGTTCGGATTGATGCGCCCCTCGCGACCCGCGAGCCAGTCGGTGGGCGGGTGCTCCTGCGTGGCCGTCTCGGCGATGTAACGGCCGACGTTCAGGTCGTATCCGGCGAACTCCTGGCTGACGCACGCCGGGATCTCGGGTGCGACCCACAGGCTCGCTTCCTGGACGCGCCAGATCTTTCCCTGCGCGTCGTACAGGTCGGTGAGCAGCAACGCCCAGCTGTCTTCGTCGATGTACATCACGCGCTTCGGGAAGATGTGGCGCATGCCTTCCTTCAGCGTCGCCTCGACGACCCAGACGCGGTGCAGTTCGTAGCGCATCAGGTCGCGGTTGACGTAGTCGGGGAGGTAGATCTCGCTGTACTTGCGGCTCTTGTCGATCAGCTTCCAGCTGTTGTACGGGACGTAGAGCTCCTTCTTGCCGACGAGCTTCCAGTCGTAGCGATCCATCGCGCCGGCGTACATCGGATACTGGTCGACCGTCTCGAGGTTCTCGTAGCCGGGCACCGGGTTGTCGTAGGCGAACGACGGTGCGCGGCGCACCCGGCGCTGGCCGGGGAAGTACAGCCAGGCGTCCGAGCCGCGATCCATGAACCAGTGCACGAGGATCATCTCGCCAGCCCGCGCGGCCGGGGCCACCACCTCGTTGAGGATCTTCGCCTCGCTCTTGTTCACGTCCTCGAAGCTCTTGGTCGCCTCGTCGTGCAGCGGGAAGACGACCCACTGGTTCTGCGCGAGCTGGCTGAAGTCTCCGCTGCGGCTGGAGAACAACGTCGAGTAGTGCTCGATGCGGCCTTCGCCCTGGAAGCGCAGCTTGTGGTTCCACACCGCTTCGGCGCCGTTCTTCGGGATCGGGAACAGCACGCCGCGGCCGACCGCGTTCTCCAGCTGCCAGCCGCCGTCGGCGAGCTTCGCCACGCGCGCGTTCTGCGCGGTGCGTTCGTAGACTTCGTTCGAGTAGCCGCACGAACGGTGCGTCGGATAGACGTCCATCCGGTAGCCGGGCAGCGTGCGGATCAGCGTCTGCTGTCCTTCCGAAAGCTTGTCCTTGTACTTGTCGACGTTCGACGCGTCGATCGAGTACAGCACCTTGTCGTCCTTGTACGGATCGACGCGCGGATCGGAGAGCTTCCAGCCGGCGGGCGCCTTCGTGATGCCGCCGTCCCACGCGGGGATCGTGCCGTCCTTGTTGCCGGCCTTCTCGGCGCCCATCGGGGTGAGGTCCTTGCCGAGCCGCGCGGCTTCCGCCTCCGGGACGGCGGACGCCGCGGGCCCGCAGGCGAACGCGAGCGCGAGCGCCGCGCAAAGTGTGGTCGTTGCCTTCATGTCGCCTCCTGTCTCAGGATTTTTCCGCGATGCCGACCAGCAGCGACGCGGTGCAATGGAACATCGTGCTGGTGCTTCCCATGCACCAGTTGATGTCGTTGTGCAGGGTGATGCGGTAGGCCGGCCGGTCGCCGAGGTTGGTGTTGCACAGGCACCGTCCGCACGCGCTCTTTCCGCAGCAATCGTTGTAGCTGATGAGGTAGTCCTTGCCGTCGGACGGATTGCGGCAGGTGCCGATCCACGAGACCTTCGACGGCTCGGTGCCCGGCGGGCACGCGTTCACCGTGCCGCCGCAGCAGGAGCACAGGAACCCGTCGACGGCGCAGTACTTCCAGTAGTCGCACTGCTTGTCGTCGGTCTGCACGCCCTTCGCGTCCTTCGCGCCGCCGCCGTTCGCGCCGCCGCCGTGCCCCTTGGCCGCGTGCGCGGTGCGGTCGAAGGGCAGCACGGGAAGGGCAACCGACGCGCCGACGAGCAGCCGCCCGAGGCGCGCGATCGCCGAGCGGCGCGACGTGCGCTGCGCCGCCGCGCGTGTCGATCGCTCGAATGCCGCATCGAACCAGTTCATGTCCTGCGCGCCTCCATCGTCTGCATCGGTTCGCCACGATCGCCGAGGAACTCCTGTACCGAGCCGACGCCCAGTTCGCGCGCCGTGAACAGGCTCTCGAGCTGCTCGCGCGAGTTGACGAGCCCCTTCGCGCGCACGTGCCCGGTCTCGTCGACGAGAACCGCATACGGCAGCTTTCCGATCCGGTACGCCATGCCCAGCTCGGGGGAGAGCACGTACGGGAAGGCGGACAGCCCGGCGCGCGCGCGGAACGCCTCGTGCTCGTCGCGCTCGCCGTCGCTGGCGAACGCGAGTTCGAGCCATCGGCGCTCATCGGTGGCGATGCGCTGCAGGATCGGCAGCAGCTTCTTGCAGACCGGGCAGGTGGGCGACAGGAAGAAGAGCAGCAGACTGCGCTCGCGTGTGCCGCCGCTGGCGAACGTATGCCCGTCGATCGTGGCGAGATCGAGCGCGGGCGCGAGGTCGCCGACCTTGGGTCCGCCGTCGAGCATCAGCGCGCCCATCGGCGCAATGCGCTCGTAGAGCACGCCGATCTGGCGCGCGAGCGCGAACACCGTGGCGAGCAGCGCGAGCACTGCCACCCACAGGACGAGATTCGAGACGATCAAAGCTTCGGTCATCGGCGGATTCCCGGCGAGGGCAGTCGATTCGTTTCGTGCGACACCCGTTGGGCGTCGGACATCAGTTGGTCGGCTGCCGCGTAGACGAACCACAGGGCGGCGGCCGCGAAGGTGGCGGTGAACGCGTCGAGCCACACGAGGGGCCGCGGCGCGATCGGCGTCGCGGCGATCGCGCAGCCGGCAAGGAGCACGGCGTTTCGCGCGACCAGGTGCCAGGACAGCCGTTGGCGGTGTCCGCCACCGCAGCCGCAGTCGATGTCGATCCGGCCGCGCAGCAGATTCACGATCACGGCTGTCGTGACGAGCGCGACGAGCGCCGCGGCGAGCAACGCGCCGGCCACGCGAGCGGCCGGAACGACGAGCAGTGCGGCGGCGAGCGCTTCGGAGAAGGGAACGACGAACGCCGCGACGCGCGCGGCGGCGGACGGCAGCAACCGGTAGCGCTCGACGGCGAAGGCGAAGCCGTCGAGGTCGGCGAACTTGGACCACGCGCCGACCGCGAGCACGAGCGCGATCGCGCCGGCCACCGAGTGACCGAGCACCGGGTCGAGTGCGAGCGGCGCCATCAATGCATCTCGATCAGCGTGGCGGCCTCGGCGACGCCGTCCATGCGCTGCAGGACGCGCGGCTTCTCGCCGGCGTCGATCAGCACCAGGCCCATCGTCATCGCGTCGAGCGCGACCAGGCGCGGTGCGCCTTCCTGGATCGCGGCAACCGAGATCGCGTTGTTGCCCGGGATGCGCGCCACGCGCTTCTTCGTCGCGAGGTCGAAGGCCCAGATCTCGGCCGCCGGGTTCTTGTGCGAGCCCTCCTGGCCATCCGGGTGCATCAGCACGTAGAGGCGACCGCTCTTCGCATGAATGGCAAGCAGCTGATAGCCGCCCGGGCGCCACGCCTTCCTGGCGTCTTCCGCGTCCAGCATCGACCAGTTGCCGGTCGCCCGCGGCGTGTCGGCGCCGAGGTCGACTTCGTGCACCTTGCCGAGATACGAGACGAAGAAGAAGCGATCGCCGATCCTCTCGGCGTGCACGAAGACCGGGTCGACGTCCGGGTCGAAGAACGGCCGGCTGCGGGAACGCGACGCGAGCGCGCCGCGCTCGTCGAGCGTGATCGTCTCGATCGTTCCGTCGCCGCACAGCGTCGCGAAGCGGTTCGGCCGGCTCGGCACGGGCAGCGCGAGCCAGCAGCCGGAGGTGGCCACCTCGCTCGCCAGGCGCCGCGCGCGCAGGTCGACGACGCTCACCGAACTTGCCGGCGTCGCGTTCTGCACGAAGAGCCAGTGTGAATCGGACGAGACCGTCAGCAGGCCCTTGTAGTTCAGTGCCTGCGCGCGGCGTTCGGGGATCGGGATCTCCCCGGTGTGCGCGAGCGTCTGCGCATCCCAGATGTCGATGACGTCGGCGCGCGTTCCGCGCCACAGCCGCGGGTAGTAGGTGGTCGAGACGTAGATCCGCTTGCGGTCGGGCGAGACCACCGCCTGCCCGGCGTACGCGAGCGGGATCTGTCCGATGTAGCGTGCCGCGTCGACGTCGACGACGTGCAGGCGCCCGTCGACGATGTGCTGGATCGCGATGTCGGACACGTACGCACGCGTGGGCCCGGCCGCCGGCGGTGTGACCACCGTTTGTTTCTCGGGCAACGATTGCGCCGATGCGCCGGTGAGGGCGAGAGCCAGCAGCGACGCCGGAAGCACACGTCCGGCGAATCGATTCATCACGTGACGACTCCTCGTTCAGTCGATTCTTCGTCGACTCGCGGTGATTCTAGGAGTCGCCTGCACGGGCGCGTTAGCCGAAATCGGCAATTCGCCCGGGCCTCGCCGGTTTTTTTTTCGGGCCGGGCAAATCGGTTGCAAGTGAAACGAATGTCCGATTTCGTGCTTGCCAAGCGCACTGGATTGGGATTCAATCGGCTCCCCGAGGTCGTTTCGCGACCCGGTCCGGGCAGTCGCGGCCGCTCATTGGCAATGAGGGCCGACGACCGCGGAGAGCGGCGACGATGTGCATCGGCGAGCGGCCCCCGACGCAGTCCCAGCGCGACGACTATTCGTTCGCGCGAGCGCGTTCGCGCGATGCGGATGAACACGCCGCGCGCCTGAGCGGCTGGGACCAGACCTACGAGCAGCTCACGCCGGGGCCCTTCGAAGGATTCCTCTGCGAGGCGCTGTTCGCCGGAATCCAGCTGTTCCGCGAGACGACGAACCAGTCGGTGCACGAGCTGGGCGCGGGGCGGGCCGGCACGTACATGTTCGGCGTGCCGATCGCGCTGCAGGGCGAGGGCTGCTTCGACGGCCGGCCGATCGGCCTCGACTCGATCCTCGTGCTGCGTGACCGGGGTCCGCTCGACTTCCGTGCCCCGGCGCCGCTCGATCTCGTCGGCGTGTCGATGCCGATCGATGCGCTGCGCCGCTACGCGCTCGAGATCGACGAGCGCGACGTCGACGACGAACTGCGCGACGTGGCGGTCGCCTCACCGGCGCCCGAGCGCGTGCGTCGTCTGCGTGCGTTCCTGCTGCTCGCGCTCGAGTCGATCTGCGGCCATCCGCAGAAGCTGCAGCACCCGGTCACGCGTCGCGCACTCGAGCACGCCGTCTACCGCAGCGTGGTCGACACCTTCGTCACCGCCGGCGAGGAAGCCGTCGCCGCTCCGGGCCCTACGCGCAGCCACGCGCTGGTCAGCCGTGCGCAGGAGTACATGCGAGAGCACCTCGACGAGCCGCTGACGGTCGAGGACCTGTGCCGCCACCTGCAGGTGAGCCGGCGCACGCTGCAGTACGGCTTCAGCGAGGTGTTGCGCCTGAACCCGGTGGCCTACCTGCGTGCGCTGCGCCTGAACGGAGTGCGGCGCGCGCTGCGCAACGCCGCCCAGGGCACCACCGTGCAGGACGTCGCCGCACGCTGGGGCTTCTGGCACCTGAGCCATTTCGCCTGCGATTACCGTCGCATGTTCGGCGAGCTGCCGTCGGAAACCCTGCACGGCACGGCCTGCGTGTGAGACGCCAAGCCGGTACCCTCGGTCCTCGATTTCGGGAACGAGGGAGGGGCCGATGCCGGAGGAACCGGCCGGCGCGGCGCGCGCCGACTGGCATGCGAGCGCGGTCGACGACGTCCTGGGCCGCCTGCGAACCGATCCCGCCGTCGGCCTGACGGGCAGAGAAGCCGAACGGCGGTTGCAGCTGCATGGCCCCAACCGTCTTCCGTCGGCCGGGCGCAGGCCGGCCTGGCGGCGCCTGCTGCTGCAGTTCCATTCGCTGCTCATCTATCTGATGCTCGTCGCCGCGGCGATCACCGCCGCGCTGTCGCACTGGATCGACAGCGCGGTGCTGATCTCGGCCGTGCTCGTCAACGCCGCGATCGGCTTCGTGCAGGAGGGCCGCGCAGAGACCGCGCTCGAGGCGATCCGCGATCTGCTGTCGCCGCGCGCGAGCGTCGTGCGCGATGGCCGACGGTCGACGATCTCCGCCGACCGGCTCGTGCCGGGAGACGTGGTCGTCCTCGCTTCCGGCGATCGCGTGCCGGCCGACCTGCGCCTCGTCGCCGGCCGCGGCGTTCGCGTGGATGAGTCGGCGCTCACGGGCGAGTCGGAGCCCGCCGGGAAGACGCCCGGCGCGGTGGAGCCTGCGGCGGCGCTCGGCGACCGCCGCTGCATGCTGTATTCGGGAACGCTGGTTGCCGCCGGCGCCGCTACCGGCGTCGTCGTCGCCACCGGGGCGGGCACGGAACTCGGCCGCATCGGCGCGATGCTCGGCGGCATCGGGCAGGTGGCGACGCCGCTGCAGCGGCAGGTCGCCCGCTTCGGGCGCGGCCTCGGCGTGGCGATCGTCGGCATGGCAGCGGCCACCTTCGCGTTCGGCGTGCTCGTGCGCTCGACGCCGCCGGCCGACATGTTCATCATGGTCGTCGCGCTCGCCGCTTCCGCGATTCCCGAAGGCCTGCCGGCGATCATGACCATCACGCTCGCGCTCGGCGTTCGCCGGATGGCACGGCGCCACGCGATCATCCGTCGGCTGCCCGCTGTCGAGACGCTCGGCTCGGTCACCGTCATCTGCTCCGACAAGACCGGCACGCTGACGCGAAACGAGATGACGGCGCAGCGCGTCGTCACCGCCGGCGCGGTCTACGACGTGGAAGGCGCCGGCTACGAGCCGACGGGTGCGATCCGCAGCGAGGGCGCTCCGGTGGACGTGTCGGGGCACGGCGTGCTGCGCGAGACGGCGCGCGCGGCGCTGCTGTGCAACGACTCGCAGCTGCACCTGGCCGACGCCGATGCGCAGTGGCGCCTCGTCGGCGATCCGACCGAAGGCGCGCTGCTCGTCTTCGCGATGAAGGCCGGGCTCGACGTGCCCGGCGAGCGCGAGACCTTCCCGCGGCTCGATACGATCCCGTTCGAGTCGGAGCACCGGTTCATGGCGACGCTGCATCGGGACCCCTCGGGCGCCGGCTTCATCGTCGTCAAGGGCGCGCCCGAGCGCGTGATGCAGATGTGCGTGCGCCAGGCGGCGGACGACGTCGCCGTGCCGATCGATCCCGACTACTGGCGGCGCGCGGTCACCGACTGTGCCGCCCGCGCTCTGCGGGTTCTCGCGGTCGCCGTGCGCGAGGTGCCGGCCGGATGCACCGACATCGGCTTCGCCGACGTCGAGTCGGGCTTCACGCTGCTCGGCCTGTTCGGCAGCATCGACCCGCCGCGTCCGGAGGCGACCAAGGCGGTGCGCGAGTGCCACGATGCCGGCATCCGCGTGAAGATGATCACCGGCGATCACGTCGAGACCGCACGGGCGATCGGCGCGCGCCTGGGGATCGGCGCGGGCCTGCCCGGCCTGACCGGCGCCGAGATCGAGATGCTCGACGACGAGCAGCTGCGTCGCGTCGTCGGCGGCATCGACGTCTTCGCGCGCGCCAGCCCGGAACACAAGCTGCGGCTGGTGCAGGCGATGCAGGCGAACCGGCGCGTCGTCGCGATGACCGGCGACGGCGTGAACGACGCACCGGCGCTCAAGCGCGCCGACGTCGGCGTCGCGATGGGCAACAAGGGCACCGACGCGGCGAAGGAGGCCGCCGACATGGTGCTCGCCGACGACAACTTCACGACGATCGGCAACGCCGTGCGCGAGGGTCGCGGCATCTACGACAACATCCGCAAGTTCATCCTGTTCATGCTGCCGACCAACGGCGGCGAGGCGCTCGTCGTGCTAGCGGCGATCCTCTTCGGACTTGCGCTTCCGCTCACCCCGGCCCAGGTCCTGTGGATCAACATGGCGACCTCCGGCACGCTCGGGCTGGCGCTCGCCTTCGAGCCGGCCGAGGACGACGTCATGCGCCGCCCGCCGCGCTCGCCCGACGAGGCGCTGCTCACGCCGTTCTTCGTCTGGCGCGTCGTCATGGTGTCGGTCGCGATGATGGCCGGTGCGCTCGGCCTGTTCCTGTGGGAACTCGGGCGCGGCGCCTCGCTCGAGACCGCGCGCACGATGGCCGTCGGGGCCATCGTCGTCGCCGAGATGGTCTACCTGCTCGCCAGCCGCCACATCGAGCAGTCGGTGCTGTCGCGCGAGGGCCTGCTCGGCAATCGGCACGCGCTGGTCACGATCGGGATCTGCGCGCTGCTGCAGCTCGCGTTCGCGCACGCCCCCTGGCTGCAACGCGTCTTCGCCTCGGTCGCCCTCGGTCCCGGCGAATGGCTGCGCGTGGTCGCCGCCGGCTCGATCGTCTTCGTCGTTTCGGAGATCGAGAAGGCGGTCCTGCGCCGCCTGCGAGGCCGTCGGCCGGGCGGGCCGCATGCCGGCGAGCCGGTCCCGGCCACCAACCGCTCGTCGACATCCGCAGGAGGTCCCGCATGATCTGATACGCTCGACCGCCAACGGCCCGGTCGCGGATGACGCTCGCCCTCCTGATCGCACTTCCTTTCCTCGGCAGCGTGCTCGCGGCGCTGATGCCGCCGAATGCCCGCAACGCGGAGTCGACGCTGGCCGGCGCGTTGTCGGTCGCCGCCACCGTCTGGGTCGCATTGCTGTTTCCGCAGGTTCGCGACGGCGGCGTCGTGCGCGAGCAGATCTCCTGGATGCCGTCTTTCGGGCTCGATTTCGTCGTGCGCATCGACGGCTTCGCGTGGATGTTCGCGATGCTCGTCACCGGCATCGGCGCGCTCGTCGTCCTCTATGCGCGCTACTACATGTCGCCGTCCGACCCGGTGCCGCGCTTCTTTTCGTTCCTGCTCGCGTTCATGGGGTCGATGCTCGGCGTCGTCACCGCCGGCAACCTGATCCAGCTCGTCTTCTTCTGGGAGCTGACGAGCCTCTTCTCGTTCCTGCTGATCGGCTACTGGCACCACCGGCCCGACGCCCGCCGCGGCGCGCGCATGGCGCTCGTCGTCACCGGCGGCGGCGGGTTGTCGCTGCTCGCCGGCGTACTGCTGCTCGGCCGCATCGTCGGTTCCTTCGACCTCGACGCGGTGCTCGCCGCGCGCGCGGCGATCGTCGCGCACCCGCTGTACGCGCCGATGCTCGTCCTCGTGCTGCTCGGTGCGCTCACCAAGAGCGCGCAGTTCCCGTTCCAGTTCTGGCTGCCGCATGCAATGGCCGCACCGACGCCGGTGTCGGCCTACCTGCACTCGGCGACGATGGTCAAGGCGGGCGTCTTCCTTCTCGCGCGGCTGTGGCCGGTGCTGTCGGGCACCGACCCCTGGTTCTGGATCGTCGGCGGCGCCGGACTCGCGACGCTGGTGCTCGGCGCCTACGTCGCGATGTTCCAGGACGACCTGAAGGGGCTGCTGGCGTATTCCACCGTGAGCCACCTCGGGCTGATCACGCTGCTGCTCGGGCTGAACAGCGCGACGGCCGCGGTGGCCGCGGTCTTCCACATGATGAACCACGCGACCTTCAAGGCGTCGCTGTTCATGGCCGCCGGCATCGCCGACCACGAGACCGGTACGCGCGACCTGCGCCGCCTGCGCGGCCTCGTGCACGCGATGCCGATCACGGCGACGCTCGCGCTGGTGGCGAGCGCGGCGATGGCGGGCGTGCCGCTGCTCAACGGCTTCCTGTCGAAGGAGATGTTCTTCGCCGAGACGGTGTTCGTCGAGTCGGCGCCGTGGGTCGAGATCGTGCTGCCGGTGGCGGCGACGCTCGCCGGCGTCTTCGCCGTCGTCTACTCGCTGCGCTTCGCGTGGGGCGTCTCCTTCGGTCCGCTGTCCACCGACCTTCCGCGCATGCCGCACGAGCCGCCGCGCTGGATGCGCGTCCCGGTCGAACTGCTCGTGCTCGCCTGCCTGGTCGTGGGCATCGTGCCGGGTTGGTCGGTCGGGCCGGCGCTGGCAGCCGCCGCCCGCCCGGTCGTCGGTGGCACGCTGCCGCCCTACAGTCTCGTCGTCTGGCACGGCTTCACGCCGCCGCTGATGATGAGCCTGGTGGCGATGATGGGCGGAGTCGTCGGCTACCGCCTCCTGCGACGCGCGTTCGGCAACGGCCTGCACGGCACGCCGCTGCTCGGGCTCTTCGACGGCAAACGTGCGTTCGCGTGCCTGGCGATCGTCGCGAGCAGCGGTGCGCGCAGGCTGATGCGCGTGCTCGGTTCGCACCGGCTGCAGGCGCAGTTGTTCTGGATGGTCGCGCTCACCGTCCTCGGGGCCGGGGCGGCGCTCGGACTCGACGGAATCAGCTGGGGCGACCGCCCGCGCGTCGCGCCGTCGCCGGTCTTCGTCGGGCTGTGGGTGATCGGGATCGTCGCGGCGATCGCCGCCGCGGCCTGGGCGAAATTCCATCGACTCGCAGCGGTCACGATGCTCGCCGTCGCGGGCGTCGTCGTGTGCATCACGTTCCTGTGGTTCTCGGCGCCCGATCTGGCACTGACGCAACTCGCCGTCGAGGTCGTCACGACGGTGCTCTTCCTGCTCGGCCTGCGCTGGCTGCCCAAGCGCTTCATCGAGGAGAACGAGCGAGTGGCGCTGCGCGCGCGCGCGCGCCGGGCGCGCGACCTCGTGCTGGCGATCGTCGTCGGCGCGGGAACGGCGGCGCTGTCGTACGCGATGCTCACGCGCGAGGCGCCGCAGAGCATCTCGCCGTTCCTGCTCTCGCGCGCGCTGCCCGAGGGCGGCGGGCACAACGTCGTCAACGTCACGCTCGTCGATTTCCGCAGCTTCGACACGATGGGCGAGATCGCGGTGCTCGGCATCGTCGCGCTCGTCGTCTATGCGCTGCTGCGCCGCTTCCGGCCCCCGCGCGAGAGCATCGTGCCCGAGCAGCAGCGCGAGGGCCTGGTGGGCGACCCGCTCGACGACGTTCTCGAACCCGAGCCGGCGGGCGACCCCGGGATCGGCTACCGCACCGTGCCGGCCGTGCTCGTGCGCGTGCTGCTGCCGGTCGCCTTCGTCGTCGCGCTGCACCTGTTCCTGCGCGGGCACGACGCGCCCGGTGGCGGATTCGTCGCCGGGCTCGTCGTCGCGATCGCGTTCCTCACGCAGTACGTCGTGCTCGGCACCGTCTGGGTCGAGTCGCGCGTGCGGCTGCGCACGCCGTGGTGGATCGGCACCGGCCTGCTGCTCGTCGTCGCCACCGGTGCGGGAGCGATCGCCTTCGGCCACCCGTTCCTCACGACGCACACCGCGCACGTGCCGATGCCGTGGGGCGGCGAGGCGCACTGGCCGAGCGCGCTGCTGTTCGACGCCGGCGTCTTCGCGGTCGTCGTCGGCTCCACGCTGCTGATGCTCATCGCGCTGGCGCACCAGTCGTTGCGCGCGCGTCGCAGGACCGGCTGATGGAGGTCGTCCTCGCCACCGCGATCGGCGTGCTCGCCGCCTCCGGCGTCTGGCTGCTGCTGCGTCCGCGTACCTTCCAGGTGCTGATGGGCCTGTCGCTGCTTTCGTACGCGGTGAACCTGTTCATCTTCAGCATGGGAAGCCTTGCGATCGACCAGCCGCCGATCGTCGTCCCCGGCGTTCCACACGACCTGAAGCACTACACCGACCCGCTGCCGCAGGCGCTCGTCCTTACTGCGATCGTCATCAATTTCGCGATGACGGCGCTCTACCTCGTCGTGCTGCTCGCGCTGCGCGGGCTGTCGGGAACCGACCACGTCGACGGGGTCGAGGAGAAGTGATTGCCTGGCTCCAGTCGGCGATGCCGCACCTGATCGTCGCGCCGATCATCGTGCCGCTGGCCACCGCTGCGCTCATGCTCTTCGTCGCCGAACGCCGGCGGCGGCTGCGCGCGACGCTGAACGTGCTGTCGTGCGCCGCGACGCTCGTCGTCGCCATCGCACTCGTCGGCGTGGTCGACCAGGGCGCCGCGGCGGCGGTCGGCGTCTACCTGCCGGCGAACTGGCCGGCGCCCTTCGGCATCGTGCTCGCGGTCGACCGGCTGTCGGCGATGATGCTGTTCGCGACCGCGGTGATCGCGCTGGCCGCGCTCGTCTACTCGGTGGCGCGGTGGGATCGTGCCGGCGTGTACTTCCATCCGCTGTTCCAGCTGCAGCTGATGGGACTGAACGGCGCGTTCCTCACCGTCGACGTCTTCAACCTGTTCGTCTTCTTCGAGATCCTGCTCGCTGCGTCGTACGGGCTGCTGCTGCACGGGTCGGGCGCCGCGCGCGTGCGCTCCGGGCTGCACTACATCTCGGTGAACCTGTTCGCGTCGTCGCTGTTCCTCGTCGGTGTCGCGCTGCTCTACGGCGCGGTCGGCACGCTGAACCTCGCCGATTTCGCCGCGCGCATCCCGCAAGTGGCCGCCGCCGACCGTCCGCTGCTGCACGCCGGCGCCGCGATCCTCGCCGTCGCGTTCCTGGCGAAGGCGGCGATGTGGCCGCTGAACTTCTGGCTCGTCCCGGCGTACTCGGCGGCCGGCGCGCCGGTGGCGGCGCTGTTCGCAATCCTCACCAAGGTCGGCGTCTACGCGATCCTGCGCATCTGGACGTTGTTCTTCGGCATCGACGCCGGCGAGTCGGCGAGCTTCGGCGGCGCGGCGCTGTCGTGGATCGGCATGACCACGCTCGTCGTCGCCTCGATCGGCATGCTCGCCTCGCATCATCCCGGTCGCCAGGCGGCGTGGGGCGTCGTGCTCTCGTCGGCGACGCTGATCGCCGCCATCGGCTTCGCGCGGCCCGCGTTGACTGCCGGTGCGCTGTACTACCTGATCGGATCGACCTTCGCGCTCGCCGCGATGTTCCTGCTCGTCGAGCTGATCGACCGCGCGCGCGACGTCGAGCCGCAGATTCCGCTGGACGACGCCGATCCGCTGCCGTTCTCGATCGAGTACATCGAGCGGCCCGATTCGAACCTCGACGAGGACGAATCGGTGCTGATCGGAAGGATCATCCCCGGCGCGCTCGCGTTCCTCGGTCTCGCCTTCATGCTGTGCGCGCTGATGATTGCCGGGCTGCCGCCGCTGTCGGGCTTCCTCGGCAAGTTCGCGATGCTCTCCTCCGCGCTCGCGCCCGAGCCCGAGCTGGCGGCGAAACCGGTCTCCGGGCCGGGCGTTGCATCGCTCACGCTCGTGGCGGTGCTGATCGGGTCGGGCTTCCTGTCGATCTTCGCGCTGTCGCGCGCGGGCATCCGCTATTTCTGGGCGCCGCAGGAACGCGCCGCGCCGCGCCTGCGCCTCATCGAGACCGCGCCGATCGCCGTTCTGCTGGCGCTGTGCGCGCTGCTGACGATCCGCGCCGAGCCGGTGATGCGCTACACCGCGCATGCGGCGCAGGCGCTGCACCAGCCGTCGGCGTACATCGGCGCGGTGCTGCGCGCGATGCCGGTGCGGCGATGACGAGACGCGTGTTTCCCGCTCCGCTGCTCAGCGTTTCGCTGTTCGTGCTGTGGCTCGTCCTCGCGCGGTCGGCGAGCGTCGGCAACCTGATCATCGCCGGGCTCGTCGCGATCGCGATGCCGATGCTGACGTCGTCGCTGCGTCCGCTGCGTACTCGAATACGCCGGCCGGGCACGCTGGTGCGGCTGATCCTGCGCGTCGGAGGCGACGTGATCGTGTCGAACTTCGTCGTCGCCGCCGGCACGCTGCGCCGTCGCGAGCGCATGCCCGAAGGCCGCTTCGTGCGGCTGCCGCTCGAGCTGACCGACCCCCACGCGATCGCGTCGCTGGCGACGATCACGACGGTGATCCCCGGAACGGTCTGGACCGAACTGGCCGGCGACCGCTCGTGGTACCTGCTGCACGTCTTCGACGTCGACGAAGACGGCGTCGACGCGTTCATCGCGCGATACAAGGCGCGCTATGAGCATCCGCTGAAGGAGATCTTCGAATGAACCCACTGCTCCATGGCGCGTCGTTGACGACGCTCGTCCTGCTCGTCGTCGCGATGGTGCTCGCGCTGACCCGGGCGCTGCGCGGACCCACCGCGCAGGATCGCGTCCTCGCACTCGACTTCCTCTACGTCGTCGCGATGCTCGTGATGCTCGTGCTCGGCCTGCGCTCGGGCGGGACGATGTACTTCGAGGCGGCGCTGATCATCGCGCTGTTCGGCTACGTCAGCACGGCGGTGCTCGGCAGGTTCCTGTTCCGCGGGGAGATCGTCGAATGAGCGCCGACACGCCGCTGTGGGTCGACGTGATCGTCTCGCTGCTGCTGCTGAACGGCGGGGCGTTCTGCGTCGTCGGTGCCACCGGCCTGCTGCGCTTCCCGCATTTCTTCCTGCGTGCCCATCCGGCCGCGCTGCCGTACACGATGGGCACCTGGTCGATCGCCGCCGCGTCGGTCGTCTACTTCACGGCGTCGCAGGCGAGCCTGTCGATCCAGCCCTGGACGATCGTCGTGCTGCTGCCGATCGGCGCCCCCATTGCCGTGGTCTTCCTCGCGCGCGCGGCGCTCTTCCGCCTGCGCCGCGCCGGCTACGTCGAGCCGCCGCCCGCGCACGGCAAGGAACGCGTCCGGCACCGCACGCGCGCCGGCAAGGCACCGGCCGACTGACCGGGGTGAGGCCGACTGCGCCAGCAGTTACTCGTCGAGCGGGCGCACGCAAAGGCGCGGGCCGTCTGCCGCGGGCGCGCCTATGCGCAGGCGAGAAGCGCAGCGGCGCCGGCGCGCGCGCGAAGCGCGCGTCAACGTCTGACTCGCCGCGTCTGTTCGAGCGGAGCGAGCGCAGCGCGCGTAGCGAGTTACGCGGCGCCAGCCGGCGCTGCGAGCATCGCAGCGAACCCCCCGCGAAGCGGGGGGCTGCGCATCGGCATGCCCGCGGCAGACGGGCCGCGCCTTTGCGCGCACCGACGACTCGTGCGCGTCACGGCAAACCCGCGAGCGCGCTGAAGCGATGGTCGAAGTCCGCAACACCGAGCGTGAGCTGCACCGCCTGCGCGTGCGCCTCGCGGTCGCGCTGCTCGTCGTGCTCGGCTGCTTCGGCGTGCTCGGCGCACGCTTCTGGTGGCTGCAGATCTACCGCTACGCCGACTTCCGGGCGCAGGCCGAAGACAACCGCATCGCGCTCGTCCCGGCCCCGCCCTCGCGCGGCCTGATCTTCGACCGCAACGGCGTGCTGCTCGCCGAGAACGTCTCGGCGTACACGCTCGAGCTGCGCCCGATGCGCAACGCGCGCCTCGAGGAGACGATCGACGCGCTGTCGCAGATCGTCGAGATCACGCCGCGCGACCGCCGGCGCTTCCGCCGCCTGTTGCAGGACTCGCGCCGCTCCGAGAGCGTCCCGCTGAAGGTCAAGCTCACCGACGACGAGGTGGCGCGCCTCGCGGTGCAGCGCTTCCGCTTTCCCGGCGTCGAGATCCGCGCACGACTGTTCCGCAGCTACCCTCTCGGCGACACGGCCGCGCACGTGCTCGGCTACATCGGGCGCATCTCGATGGACGACCTGGCCCGGCTCGACGACCAGAACCGGCTCGCGCAGTACGCCGGTTCGACGCACATCGGCAAGGTCGGCGTCGAGCAGTCGTACGAGGAGGTGCTGCACGGGCGCGTCGGTGCCGACGAGGTCGAGGTCTCGGCCGGCGGCCGCGTCGTGCGCACGCTGTCGCGAACGCCGCCCGTTCCCGGCTCGAACCTGGTCCTGTCGATCGACATCCGGCTGCAGAAGCTCGCCGAGGAGCTGTTCGGCGACCGGCGTGGCGCGCTCGTCGCGATCGAGCCTTCCACCGGCGACGTGCTCGCGCTGGTCTCGCGACCCGGTTACGACCCGAACCTGTTCGTCGACGGCATCGACCCGCAGACGTGGCAGTCGCTGAACGAGCACCCCGACCACCCGCTGCTGAACCGTCCGCTGCGCGGCGCGTACCCGCCCGGCTCCACCTACAAGCCGTTCATGGCGCTCGCCGCGCTCACCACCGGCGCGCGCACCCCGTCGGACACGATCTCCGACCCCGGCTACTTCATGCTCGGCACGCATCGCTTCCGCGACTCCAAGCCCGCCGGGCACGGAACCGTAGACCTGCGCAAGTCGATCGTCGTCTCGAGCGACACCTACTACTACAAGGTCGCCTACGAGATGGGCGTCGACCGGATCCACGACTTCATGAAGCCGTGGGGCTTCGGCCAGCTCACCGGCATCGACCTGGAGAACGAAACGACCGGAATCCTGCCGTCGAAGGAGTGGAAGCTGCGCCGCTACAAGCAGAAGTGGTATCCGGGGGAGACGCCTTCGATCGGCATCGGCCAGGGCTACAACGCGTTCACGATCCTGCAGCTCGCGCACGCCACCGCCACACTCGCCAACGACGGCGTCGTGATGAAGCCGCACGTCGTGCAGTCGATCGAGGATCCGGTCACGCACGAACGAAAGCGCACGGTGCCGAAGGAGAGCTACCGGATCCCGATCGAGCCGGCGCACCTGCACCTCGTGCAGGAAGCGATGGCCGAAGTGAACCGCGTCGGCACCGGGCGCCACGCGTTCGCCGGCGCGCAGTACGTCGCCGCCGGCAAGACGGGAACCGCGCAGGTGATCGGCATCCGGCAGAACGAGCGCTACGATGCGCGGCGCGTTTCCGAGCGCCACCGCGACCACTCGCTGTTCATCGCCTTCGCACCGCTCGAGGCCCCCAGGATCGCGGTGGCGGTCATCGTCGAGAACGGCGGCTTCGGCGCGCAGGCGGCCGCTCCGATCGTTCGCAAGGTGATCGACTACCATCTGCTCGGCAAGCTGCCGGAAGACATGGACGAGGAACTGTTGCCCGGCATCGTGGACGAAGCCGAGCTGCGCGACATCCCCGAGGACATCGAAGCCCAGACGATCGCGGTGCCGGAGGCGGCGCGGCCATGACGCTGCACGACAGGGTCTCGCTGTGGCGCCGCGTGCGCAGGCACGTGTTCGTCTTCGACCCGGTGCTGACGATCGCGCTGGCGATGCTCGTCGCACTGAGCTTCGTCACGATGCAGTCGGCAGCGCTCGACTACGACGGGCGCATGGCCGACCATGCGCGCAACCTCTTCATCGCCTTCGTCGCGATGTGGATCGCGGCGAACCTGCCGCTGCAATGGATGCAACGCATCGCACTGCCGGCCTGGATCGTCGGCGTGGCACTGCTCGTCGCGGTGGCGCTGTTCGGCGACGTCGCCAAGGGCGCGCGCCGCTGGCTCGACCTGGGCTTCACCCGGATCCAGCCGTCGGAGCTGATGAAGATCGCGATGCCGATGATGCTCGCCTGGTGGTTCCAGAAGCGCGAGGGCGCGCACGGGTGGGCCGACTTCGTCGTCGCCGGCGTGCTGCTGGCGGTCCCGCTCGCGCTGATCGTGCGCCAGCCCGACCTCGGCACCGCGATCCTCGTCTTCGCCGCCGGCTTCTACGTGATCTACCTCGCCGGTCTCGGCTGGAAGGTGATGCTCGGCGGGCTCGTCGCGGTGCTGGCGTCGATGCCGGTGCTGTGGTCGCTGCTGCACGAATACCAGCGCCAGCGCGTGCTGATGATGTTCGACCCGTCCTCCGACCCGCTCGGGCGCGGCTTCCACGTGATCCAGTCGACGATCGCCGTCGGCTCGGGCGGCGTCTGGGGAAAGGGCTGGATGCACGGAACGCAGGCGCACCTCGAGTTCATCCCCGAGCGCACGACCGACTTCGTCTTCGCGGTGTTCTCCGAGGAATTCGGCCTGGTCGGCAATCTCGTCCTGCTGGGCATCTACCTGCTGATCATCAGTCGCGGCCTCGTCATCGCGGCCGGCGGCGCGAACGTGTTCGCGCGCCTGCTCGCCGGTGCCATCACGCTGATCCTGTTCACCTATGCGTTCGTCAACATCGGGATGGTCTCGGGCATCCTGCCGGTGGTGGGCGTGCCGCTGCCGATGATGTCGTACGGCGGCACGGCGATGCTCACGCTCGGCATCGGCATGGGGTTCCTGATGAGCATCGCACGCCAGCGACGGCTGGTTCAGACCTGACGCGGGCGCCGGCGCATCCCCCCGACCTCGGCGACACAGCGCAGCAGGCCGGCGAAGGTGAGCGCCCACGCGAGCAGCGCCGCGACGAAGAACGCCTGCGGAACCGTGTCGAGGAAATCGATCGCCAGCGCACGTTCCATCTGCTGCGTGCACACCGCGTACATGCCGAGCGGGAACACCGCGCCCCAGTACGAGGTGTCGTACCGGATCGGGAAGCGCTTCCACAGATAACGCCACGCGCCGAGCAGGAGCAGCATCGGGATCCACCAGGTGCCGATCGCCCAGTAGAGCACCGTGAAGCCCTTCAGGAACGGCAGCAGCGAATGCAGCAGCGGCGCATCGGCCGCATTGAGCACGAGGAGCGACCCGGCGAGCGTCGAGATCGCCATCGCGCCCATGTTGATCCAGTACGGCGGGGTGAGATCGGCCGGCGACAGGCGCAGGAACGTGTACCGGTAGAAGATCAGCGCCATGATCCACACGTAGAGCATCCCGCCCCACAGCCACATCGACAGCGCGAAGAAGTTCAGCTCCAGCCGCAGCGAAGGCGCCGCGCGCGCGGCGAGCGTACCGGCGAGCACGGCCACCGACTGCGTCGCGACGATCGCGAGCAGCCAGGTGCCGGACAGCCCGCGCTCGAGCGAGGGCTTGTCCTCGCGCACGGTCAGCGCGACGAACACCGTGTAGGTGATCGCCACCCACAGCGCCACCGTCACGAACCAGAGCACCGTTGCCACGCGGTAGTTGCCGGCGAGCACGGCGAACTGCGTGCCGAGTACCCCGGTGCCGGCGACCGCGGTGAAGAAGCCCGGCGCGCGCGCGTGCGAGAACAGGTCGCCGAAGAACAGCGCCGGATGGCGGACGGCGCGCAGCACGTTCAACGCGCACAGCGCCGTCCAGGCGAGGATGTTCAGTGCGAACAGTGCATGCGCGAGGCGCGGGTGCCCCTGCAGCTGCGAAGCGATCGAGACGATGCCGGTCGCCATCGCCATGGCGAAACCGGCGGGCGGAAAATCGGCGACCAGCGCCTCGCGCTGCGTTCCGCCGAGGAACTTCAAGCCGACTTCAGCCGCGCGGTCGCCTGGATCTCGGTACCGGCGAGCGCCTTCGACACCGGACAGTTCCGCTTGGCGTCCTGCACCTTCTGCTGGAAGGTCGCTTCGTCGACGCCGGGCACTTCGGCTTCGGTGTCGAGTTCGATCTTCGTGATCGCCGGCCCCTCGCCCAGGTGCACCTTCGCCGTCGTGCGCACCTCCTTCACCGGGTGCCCCTCCTTCTCGAGCAGCGCCGACAGGAACATCGAGAAGCAGCCGGCGTGCGCGGCTCCCACCAGTTCGTCCGGATTCGTTCCCGGCGTGTCGCCGAAGCGCGTTCCGAAACTGAATGGCCCTTCGAACGCGCCGCTGCCGAGCTTCATCCGGCCCGAGCCTTCCTTCAGCGTTCCCTGCCACGAAGCCGATGCGTTGCGAACCGTCATGTCGGACCCTCCAGTTGCGGTGAAAGAACGAAAGGGCCGGCGCCGCCCCACTGCACGATTCAGTCGCCGGCCACCTTCAGCAGAATCTTGCCGATGTGGCGCGACGACTGCATCAACTCGTGCGCCGCACGCGCGTCGGCGAGATCGAAAGTCTCGAAGATCACCGGCTGCACTGCACCCGACTCGAACAGCGGCCAGACGTGCTCGCGCAGCTGCGCCGCGATGTGCGCCTTCTCGTCGGCGCTGCGCGGGCGCAGCGTCGAGCCCGTCCAGTGCAGGCGCTTGACCATCAGCAGCGTGAAGTCGGCCTTCGGCCTCGCGCCCTCGAGGAACGCGATCTGCACGAGCCGGCCCTCGACGGCGAGGGCGCGCAGGTTGCGCTCGACGTAGTCGCCGCCGACCATGTCGAGGATCAGGTCGACGCCTCGCCGGTCGGTGAGCGCACGCACGCGCTCGACGAAATCCTCGTTGCGGTATTCGATCGCCGTCACCGCCCCGTAGCGCTCGCAGGCGCGCGCCTTCTCCGCGCTGCCGACGGTGGGGTAGACGGTGGCGCCGCGTGCGCGCGCGAGCTGGATGGCCGCGAGCCCGATGCCGGACGATCCGCCGTGCACGAGAAAGCTCTCGCCGGCGCGCAGCGCGCCGCGATCGAAGACGTTCGTCCACACGGTGAAGAAGTTCTCGGGCAGCGAAGCCGCCTGCGCGAGCGTGAGACCGCGCGGAACCGGCAGCACCTGCCCGGCGGGAGCGACGGCGTATTCGGCGTAGCCCCCTCCGTTGAGCAGCGCGCAGACGCCGTCGCCGATTCGAACGCCTTCCACGCGCTCGCCGACGCCGACCACCTCGCCGGCCGCCTCCAGGCCGAGCACGGTGGAAGCACCGGGCGGCGGCGGATAGCGGCCCTCGCGCTGCGCGACGTCGGGGCGGTTCACGCCGGCGTATGCGACGCGGATGAGCACCTCGTCGGGCCCGGGCCGAGGCACCGCAGCATCGACGAGTTGCAGCACCGAAGGCGGACCGCCCTCGCCGTGCGCGATCTGTTTCATTCGGGTGGGGACGGATCTCATCGGTCGTGGGTCGGCGGCTTGCACGCCGGCGACGCGGCGTTCATAGTCCGGGCGAAGCGAATCACCCAATGCCCACCATACACAATTCCCCAGGCGCGGACTACGCGTACCTGCGTGGCGGACCTGCGTTCTCGTCGGGCGTCGTCGCGCTGCCGGGTTACGAGATCGTGCGGGCCCGCTTCTCGCGCCTGCTGCCGCTGCAGGAAGGCTTCGACGCGATCGCCGCCCACCTGCGCCAGCGCAACCGCCCGCTCACCGCACTGTGCGCCGCCGAACTGCGTTCGCCGCAGCCGTTCACGCTCGGCGGCTTCGGCGGGTTCAATGCGCAGTACGTCGGCGTGCTGCGGCAGTGGGGACTGGTGGTCGACCAGGCGATACCGGTGGCGCGCAGCAACGTCTGCCCGCTGTACGAGCCGCCCGCCGAACCTTCGTTCCACGCGTTCTGCTACACGGCGCCGATCGGTGCCGCGCACGCAGGGCTGTTGACGACCTCCGACCACGCGCCCGAGGCGCCGGCCCCTCGCGCCTTCGTCGTCTCCGGATTCGCGGAGTGGCTCGAGGGCACGCCGTTCCCCGCGGCCATCGTCGCCCGCGGCGACACCTCGCCCGACGGACTCGCCCGAAAGATCGCCTTCGTGCTCGACGGACTGCAGCGCAACACCGTCGCACTCGGTGCCCAATGGACGACGCTCACCGCGATCCAGGTCTACACCGTGCACGAATTCGGAACGCTCGTCGGCAGCTGTTTCGCGCCGCGCGGGCTCGCGCGCCTCGGGCTCGAATGGCACGTCTGCCGTCCGCCGATCGACGAACTGGAGTTCGAGATCGACGTGCGCGGCGTGCGCCGGGAGCTGGTCGTCGATTGAGCACCGCCGACGAGCTGGTCCGCATCGCACGCTCGCTCGGACGCGCCGTCGACCGCCTGCGCTTCTCATCACCGGTCGTACACGTCTACAACCCGCTCGACTATGCGTGGGCGATGCACGAGGCGTATCTGCGCCGCTTCGCCGCCACGCCGAAATGCGTCGTCTTCGTCGGAATGAACCCCGGCCCGTTCGGCATGATGCAGACCGGCGTTCCCTTCGGCGAGGTGGCGGCGGTGCGCGACTGGATGCGCCTCGATGCGCCGCTGCTGCGCCCCGCCCATCAGCATCCGAAGCGCCCGATCGAGGGACTGGGGTGCCGGCGCAGCGAAGTCAGCGGACAGCGCGTCTGGGGATGGGCCGCATCCCGCTTCGGCTCGCCCGAGTCGTTCTTCGAGCACGCCATCGTGCTCAACTACTGCCCGCTCGTCTTCCTCGCCGAAAGCGGCCGCAACTGCACGCCCGACAAGCTGCCGGCCGCGGAGCTGCAGCCGCTGCAGCACGCGTGCGACCGCCATCTGCGCCGCGCACTCGACGTGCTCGCGCCGCAATGGGCGATCGGGATCGGCGGTTACGCGGCGAAGCGGCTGGGGGTCGTGTTGGGTGATGGGCGGGGCTCTCGGGGGGATGGAGGAGACAGGGGGGCTGCGAACGCTGCGGGCATCGCGGGCGTCGCGGGCGTCGCGACGCGAACAGGTGCGATACGCATCGGGCAAATCCTGCATCCGAGCCCGGCGAGCCCGCTCGCCAATCGCGGCTGGGCGACGCAGGTCGACGCGCAGCTGGAGGCGCTCGGCGTGCTCGAGTTGCTGCCTGGTTACCGACGTCCGCGGCGGGAACAGGACGCGGTCTGATCCGCAGTCCCGGCCGCCGGCTGGGCTGGGCTGGGCTGGAGTGGAGCCTCGGGCCGGTCGGAAGCTCGATGGACGCCACGGTCGCGCGCCAAAAGCGAGCGCCTTCGGCCGTGGAATCGATTCCACAGTCGAAGGCGCTACAAATGGACGCGCTTGCGCAAGGCGCATGCAGTTGGGGAGGCCGTTTTGCGCGCCCGCGCACTCTCCCGACGCACCGGCACCCAGACCGAGCCACCAGCCCCGCCGACTCGAGGGCTTGCTCGGCGCGCGAGCTCGAGCGCTTGCCCACCCCGAGCCCAACGCACACCCCGCAGCACGCCCGGCGCGCGCCGCCAACGCGCACCCTGCCGCGCGCCCAAACCGCGCCTCATCGGCCGTGGAATCGATTCCACCATCGGAAACGCTACAAATAGGCGCCCGTGTATGAGGCCGCACAAGTCACCGCTCGACCCCGCCCACAAGACCGTTACCGGCGGACGAATTCAGCACAGCCCAACCCGCGGTTGACGCCCCCGCTCTGCCTGAACGACCATCCCCCGATGACGCCCGCCCCCGGTTTCGCGCAGCGCGTGCGCGAGAGCTTCGCGCGCCAGCCGGCCATGCGGCTCATCGGCGCCGATCTCCTGCGGGTCGACGCCGGCGAGGTCGAGATCGTCCTGCCGTTCCGTCCCGAGATCGCGCAGCAGCACGGTTTCGTGCACGCAGGCATCATCGGCGCGGCGCTCGATTCCGCGTGCGGCTATGCCGCCTTGAGCACGATGCCGGTC
>DASWVL010000216.1:0-2935 GCA_036406255.1 Zeimonas sp. | reverse complement strand
ACCCGCAGCTCGATCCGCAGTTCTACGACGACGTCGCGCGCGCCTACGGCGACGAGCTGCGCTCGCTGTACGACGCCGGCTGCCGCTACGTGCAGATGGACGACACGAACCTCGCCTACCTGTGCGACGACAAGATGCGCGCGGCCGCCCGCGCGCGCGGCGACGACCCCGACGAACTGCCGCACCGCTACGCGAACTTCATCAACCGGGTCGTCGCGCACAAGCCGGCCGGGATGACGCTCGCGGTGCACCTGTGCCGCGGCAACTTCAAGAGCACCTGGGCGGCGCAGGGCGGCTACGAGCCCGTCGCGCAGGCGCTGCTCTCCGAGATGAACGTCGACGCGTACTTCCTCGAGTACGACGACGCGCGCTCGGGCGACTTCAAGCCGCTGCGCCACCTGCCGAAAGGCAAGATCGTCGTGCTCGGCCTCGTCACCACGAAGCTCGGTGAACTCGAGTCGAAGGACGCGCTCAAGCGCCGCATCGACGAGGCGGCGAACTACGCGCCGCTCGACCAGTTGTGCCTGTCGCCGCAGTGCGGCTTCTCGTCGACGGTGCACGGCAACGCCATCGCGGTCGAGGCGCAGCGCGCCAAGCTCGCGCTGGTAATCGAAACGGCGCGCGAGGTCTGGGGCGACGCATGAAGACGATGAAGACGGTCCTTACGCTGTGCGTCCCGGCGTTCGCTGCCGTCGCGACTCTCGCACCGGCCGCGGCCGAAACGGTCAAGGTCGGCGTGGTGGCAAGCTATTCGGGGCCGGGGGCCGAGGTCGGCCGCGATCTCGACCGCGGAATGGCGCTGTACCAGAAGCTGCATCCCGACGCCTTCGGCGGGCACACCGTGCAGCTGATAAAGCGCGACTCGCGCGCGCCGAACGGCGAGGCGGCCAAGACGGCGGTGCAGGAACTGGTCACGCGCGAGCGCGTTCAGCTGCTCGCCGGCTTCTCCTACACCCCCGATGCGATCGCCAGCGCGCCGCTCGCCACCCAGGCGAAGACGCCGATGCTGCTGCTGCAGGCGGCCACCGCGTGGCTGCCGCAGCTCTCGCCGTACATCGCCCGGCTGTCGTTCACGATGTGGCAGTCCGGCTATCCGATGGGCGCGTACGCTGCCGAGAAGCTGCAGTGCAGGACGGCTGCGGTCGGCTACACCGACTATCCGCCCGGCAAGGACAGCCTCGAGGCGTTCCGGATGGCCTTCGAGGCGGCCGGGGGCAAGGTCACCGACGCGATCCCGATGGGCGGCGCCGCCGAGGTGCCTGATTTCACGCCGTTCCTGCAGCGCGTGAAGGACGCGAAGCCCGATTGCCTGTACGTGTTCATCCCGGCCGGCAACCACACGTCGTCGTTCCTGAAGACCGTCGGCCATCTCGGCCTGAAGGACGCGGGCATCAAGCTGATCGGGCCGGGCGAGCTCGTGATGGACGACAAGCTGCACCTGCTCGACGCGTCCGCCGCGGGCCTCGTCACGATGGCGCACTATTCGTCGTTCTACGACACGCCGGTGAACCGGGCCTTCGTTGCGGCGTGGAAGAAGGAGTACGGCCAGGACAGCGTGCCGAACTTCACCGGCGTGGCCGGTTACGACGCGATGGCGCTGATCGCGCATCTGGCGAAGACGCTCGACGGGCGCGTCGACGGCGAGCGCGCGATGCAGGCGATCCGCGGCTGGAAGCACGACAGCCCGCGCGGCTTGATCCAGATCGATCCCGAGACACGCGACATCATCCAGGACGAGCACGTGCAGCTGCTCGTCGAGGAAGGCGGCAAGCTCGCGATCGAGGTGCTCGACCGCATCCCGCAGGTGAAGGATCCGTGCAAGGTGCACAAGGTCGGCAAGTGCGGCGATTAGCGCGCATCCCCGGCGTCGCGTTCGACGGGTGAGCGCAGCCCTCGCGAGCATCGTCTTCGACGGCACCGCCTACGCGATGGTGCTGTTCGTCCTCTCGGTGGGCCTGTCGGTCACGATGGGCCTGATGAACGTCGTGAACCTCGCGCACGGCGCGTTCGCGATGATCGGCGGCTACGTCGTCGTCGCTGCCGCCGCGCGGCTCGGGCTGCCGTTCTACGCGGCGATCGCCGCTGCGGTCGTCGCCCTCGCGACGGTGAGCGCGCTGCTCGAGCGGCTGCTCTATGCGCGGTTGTACGGTGCGAGCGAACTCGACCAGGTCGCGGCTTCGATCGGCGTGATCCTCGCCGCGGCGGCGCTGCTCGTGTTCCTCTACGGGCCGACGCCGCAGACGGTGCGCCTGCCCGATCACCTGCGCGGAACCGTCGAGATCGCCGGCCGCGCGGTGCCGGCCTATCGACTGTTCCTGATCGCCGTCGGCTTCGTATTGTTCGTCGCGCTGCGCTACGGGATCGAACGCACGCGCATTGGAGCGCGGCTGCGCGCCGCCGTCGACAACCGGCACATGGCGACGTCGGTCGGCGTCGACGTGCGGCGCCTGTTCACGCTCGTCTTCGCACTGGGCGGGGCGCTGTCGGCGCTCGGCGGAGGGCTGGCGATCGAGGTGCTCGGCATGGGGCCGGGCTTCGCGACGCAGTATCTCGTGCTCTTCCTGATCGTCGTCGCGGTCGGCGGGCTGGGCAGCGTGCGCGGCACCTTCGCCGCGTCGCTGTTGCTCGGCATCGTCGACACCGGCGGCAAGTACCTGTTCCCGGCGGCCGGCGGGTTCCTGATCTACGCGGTGACGATGGCGGTGCTGCTGTGGCGGCCCGACGGCCTGATGGGCAGGGCCGCGCGTTGAGTCGCTGGCATCCGGTCGAGGCCTTGCCGTGGCTGTTCGCGCTGGCGGTGCCGTTCCTCTTTCCCGGCTACGTCGGGCTCGGCGTCCAGGTGCTCGTCGCCGTGCTGTTCGTGCTGTCGCTCGATCTCGTGCTCGGCTACGCCGGCATCGTCACGCTCGGGCACGCGGCGTTCTTCGGCATCGGC
>DASWVL010000215.1:0-5024 GCA_036406255.1 Zeimonas sp. | reverse complement strand
CAGTTGCGCGATCGTGTCCTTCAGCTTCTGGTCGCGCGCCGCCGCGCGCATGCGAATGCGCCGGGCGAGATCGTCGGGTAGTTCGAGGGTGGTCTTCATTGGACAAATTTCCCACAAATACGGGGAAACGGGATGACGGGCTGCCTCGGCGTTCGCGCCGAGCTGCGATGGGGAATGCGCCGCTCCTACCCTTCGTCGAACGACCACCAGCCGGGCAGCAGCCTTCGGACTTCGCTGCGCGCATAGCGATCGTCGATCAGGAAGACCGTGCCCCGATCCTCGGGCGTGCGGACGACCCGGCCCGCGGCCTGGACGACCTTGCGCACTCCGGGGTAGAGGTACGTGTGCTCGTAGCCGTGCCCGAGATTCGCGTCGATCTGGCGCCGGAACTGCTCGTTCACTTCGTTCACCTGCGGCAGGCCGAGCGTGGCGACGAAGGCTCCGATCAGGCGGGCGCCGGGCAGGTCGATGCCTTCGGCGAATGCGCCGCCGAGCACGGCGAAGCCGATGCCCTTCGAATCGACGGTGAAGCGCGCGAGGAATTCGTCGCGTTGCGCCTCGGGCATCCGGCGCGACTGCGTCCACGTGGCGATTCCCGGATGCAGCTCGTTCAGCCGCCCGACGGCGCGCTGAAGGTAGTCGAAGCTGCCGAAGAAGGCCAGGTAGTTCCCGGGCCGCTCGCGGTATTGCGCGGCCATCACCGAGACCACCGAGTCGAGCGAGCGCTCGCGGTCACGGAAGCGGGTCGAGACGTTCCGTACCACCCGCGCGGCCAGCTGCCCGGAGCGAAACGGCGACGGAACGTCGACGAACGCCGTCGACTCGCGCAGGCCGAGCAGGTCGACGTAGTGCGCCGAGGGCGACAGCGTCGCCGAAAAAAGCGTTGCGGAATGGACGGCTGCCCAGCGCGCCTGCAGCAGCGGCGCAGGAACGACGTTGCGGATGCAGATCGTCGTCTCGCGCGTGGATTCGTCGAGCCTCAGGTCGCAGATCGAATGCGGTCCGTGCAGCTCGGCGATGTCCTGGAAGCGCAGCAGCGCGAAATACCAGGCGAGCAGCTCCGGGAGCTCTTCGCCCGGATGCTCGCCGAAGTGTTCGCCGAGGGCCGCCGTGAGATGGGCGAGCGCCGCGTCGAAGTCGGCGGGCGGGCGCTCGAGGACCCGATAGGCATCGGCCGGACGCTGGCTGTGCGCTGGTGGTGGCCACGCCATCACCGGCCACGCGCGTTGCAGCGCATCGATCGACCGGCGCAGCGACGCAGGCGCGGTCTTCCGGATGGCCTTCAGGTCCGACATCGACAATTCGGCGGTGTACATCGCGCGGGCGCGATCGACCAGGTTGTGCGCTTCGTCGACCAGAAGGCTCGCGCGCCAGCCTTCCTGCACGCACAGTCCGTGCAGCATCGCGCCACGGTCGAAGAAGTGGTTGTAGTCGCCGACGACGACGTCGCTCCAGCGCACCATCTCCTGGCCGAGGTAGTAGGGGCAGATCCGGTGCGACAACGCGATCTCGCGCAACGCGTGCCGATCGAGCCATTGCGCTTCGGCCGCCGACCGGCGCGCCTGCGGCAGCCGGTCGTGGAAGCCGGCAGCCAGCGGACAGGACTCGCCGTGACAGGCCTTGTCCGGGTGTTCGCAGGCCTTCTCGCGAGCGACGAGCTCGGTCACGCGCAGCGGCGCTCCGCCCGGGTGCGACGCGCGAATCCGCTCCAGCGCATCGAGCGCCAGCCGACGCCCCGGCGTCTTCGCCGTGAGATAGAACACCTTGTCGACCTGCTGCCCTGGCGCCGCCTTCAACGCGGCAAACAGCGTCCCGATCGTCTTGCCGATTCCGGTCGGCGCCTGCGCGAGCAGGCAGCGGCGCGACACGGTCGCGCGGTAGACGGACTCGGCGAGACGGCGTTGCCCGTCGCGGAACTCGGCGTGCGGAAAGCCGAGCGCGGACAGCGCGGCATCGCGATCGGCACGATGGCGGACCTGCTCGCGCGCCCAGTCGAGAAAGCGCCTGCACAGCGCTTCGAAGACCGCCTTCAGCGCTTCGGCCGAATGCCGTTCGCTCAGCACGGTCTCGCGCTGCGAACCGATGTCGAAGTAGACCAGCGCCACTTCGAGTTCGGACAGGCCGCGGCTCTCGCACAGCAGCCAGCCGTAGACGTTCGCCTGTGCGCGGTGCAGCGCGAGCTGGTCGGCCGGCACCGGCGCGTCGCCGCGACGGTGCGTCTTGATTTCCTCGAGCCGATTGGCGACCGGGTCGTAGCCGTCGGCGCGCCCGCGCACGAGCAGCGAGTCGAAGCGCCCTTCGAGCCGCAACTCGCGCTCGTAGCCTGGACTGCGGCGTGAGCCGACCAGCCTGTGGCCGGCGATGCCTTCGAGCGCGGTGGGGGCGCCCCCGAAGCGCATGTCGAGGTCGCCGCGGCGAGCGGCAAACTCGCACAGCGTGCGTGCCGATACCGGGAGAAGCGCGGGATCCGCAGGCGCGAGCATCGGGCGGTCGAAAGAAGCGGGCCGGATATAGTACTGTACGCAACAACAGTCCCACCTCTGCAGGCATGAACCTCACGCGCCGGCATCACCAGCGGCTGCGCGACCTCTACCGGTCGGCGGGGTGGCCGTGTCGCGACATGCTCGAAGTCGAGCTGCTGGCCGCAGGGCTCGTGGCGCGCGTGGTCCAGCCGGACGGCAACGAAACGATGCGCGTCACCGACGCCGGGCTGGCGCTGCTTGCCGAGGTTTACCAGACGAACAAGGCGGCGCGAAGCGCGCACGAAGCGCTCGTCGAGCGCGTGGCGATCGAAATGAGCCGGGCCGGCCGGCTCGCGTGGCGGGGCCTGAGCCTTCGCGCGCGCGCCGGACGCGAAGCCGAAGCGAACACGCCCGCGCAAACGGCCGGCTGGTGCATCGCCTGCCCCGACGTATTCTCGATCCGCAACACGACCGTCGAGGCGTATCTCGAGCCGATCGTCCACGAAGTGAAAGTCAGCCGGGCCGACCTGCTCGGCGACCTGAAGAAACCCGCCAAGCGCGCGGCCTACCTCGACGTCGGTGGCCAGTGCTGGTACGTGCTCGCCAGCGACACCGCGGGCAAGCCGATCGCGCAGCCCGAGGAGATTCCGCTCGAGTGCGGCGTGATGCAGGCGTTCGGCGACAAGCTCGAGGTATTGCGGCCGGCGCCGCGCAGGCCCGTCGACCGACTGCCGTTGCACGTGTGGCTGGCGCTGGCCAAGGCCACGCCGGTCGGCGGGCTCGCGGGCGACGAGCAGGGCCTGCTCTGACGGGCGGATTCGGCGACGTGGTCGCACCGGCGCGGCGCCCGGATCACGATGGCTTGAGGCTGCGCAGGTACAGGTGCAGCGCACGCACGTCGGTCTCGTTGATATGTCCCAGCGATTCGAAGGGCATCACGCGCACCGCGCTGCCGTCGGCGCGTTTGCCGCTGCGGAACAGTTGCATCAGCGACTCGGCCTCCGCGTAGTTCGCCATCACGGATCCGTCGCCCGGTGCCAGGCGCGGAGCCGGCGGCCAGTCCGGCGGGCTGCCGGGAATCCGTCCACCGGAAAGTGCGGGGCCGTGACAACCGAGGCACATGTTGGCGACGTAGGCACCATGCGCGACCGTCACCCCTTCGGGTACCGGCTCGGCCGGCGGCAGGTCGTGGTCGATCTTCGAAGCCGCGTCGGGGATCGCGCCGAGTCCGTACAGCACCCGCGCAGGAAGCGGCAGCCGCACCTCGGTCGGTGCACCGGGCGCGGGCGGCAACGAGCGCACGTATGCGATCAGTGCGCCGAGGTCCGCGTCGGTGAGTCGGTTGTAGTCCTCGCTCGGCATCACCCGCAACGGCCGGCCCGACGGCGCGACACCGTGTCGGATGCTGCGGACCCAGTCTTCCGGTCGATACTGCGCAACGGCGCTTCCGGGTCCGGTGGTCAGGTTGGCGCCGTGGATGCGCAGGTCGGGGCCCTCGACGAACGTGCGCCCCGCGCCGTCTTCACCGTGGCAGTCGATGCAGCCGCGCGAACGAAACAGATAGCGGCCGCGTTGCAGCGACGACGCGTCGTCGGTTATCGGTACCGGGCGCACGGTCACGTCGATGGTGCGCTGCATGCGCGCGTCCGCGAGAGCCAGGCCGGCCAGCACCAGGACGCCCGCTCCGATCGCGACTGCAGCGGCCGTGTAACCACCGATGCGGATCCACTTTTTCATCTGACTTTTCCTGTAAAATTACATCTGAGCTACATTTTTGAACACATCGACTAGAAATGGATGCTACCGCCAGAAACTGGCCGACGTCAATGCCGCCTCTGCCAGCGCCGCTGGCACAGGCATTCCTGCAGCGCACGTCCGGCGGGCCCAAGCGGCAACGCACGCAGGCGCAACTGCTGCACGCAGCAGTGCGCGTATTCGTCGAGCGGGGGATCGGCACCGCGACGATGCAGGAAGTCGCGCTGTCGGCCGGCGTCACGACCGGCACGCTGTACAACCACTTCAGCACCAAGGAGGAGCTCGTCCAGCGGTTGGCCTCGACGCTCGCCGAAACGCTGTGCCGGGCGATCGACGACAGCTACGCGCACGTCACCGACGGCGCAGAGCGGATGTCGATCGGCCAGCGGCGCTACGTGCGTCTCGCCGCGGAAAGTCCGGCGTGGACGTTGCTGCTGCTCGACGTGATGGCCGTCGCTCCCGACGTGATGGCGATGATCGAGCGCTACCCGCTCGAGGACCTGCGGATCGGCGTGCGCCAGAAGAAGTTCAAGGTCCCCAGCGAGGCGGCCGCACTCGACGCGATCACCGGCATCTGCAGCTACGCGATGCGTCGTGTTGCGCTCGGGTTGGCGCCCGAGCACCACGACGTCGCCTGTGCGACGCTGGTATTGCGGGCGCTGGGCGTGCCACCGGACGAGGCGGCGCGGATCGCGAAGCGGCCGCTGCCGCCGTTGGCAAGCGGCGAGCAGCGGGCCGAGGCGACGCCTGCCCCGACAAAGTCTCGATCCGCAACACGGCCGTCGAGGGCTGGCTCGAGCCGATCGT
>DASWVL010000214.1:0-3065 GCA_036406255.1 Zeimonas sp. | reverse complement strand
GCGATGCGCCGTGCGCGCATCGCGTCGACGCGCTGGCCGAGGAAACGCACCTCGCCGTCGGTGGGCGCGATCACGCCCGACACGCAGTCGAACAGCGTCGACTTGCCGGCGCCGTTCGGGCCGATCAGCGCGAGCACCTCGCCGGCGCGTACGTCGAGGCCGATGCGGTTGTTCGCGAGCAGCCCGCCGTAGCGCTTGGTGACTTCGCGCACCTCGAGCAGCGTCGTGCCACGCGCGGGCAGCGCGCGGCGCGGCAACGGCTCGCCCTGCGGCACCTCGCGCGTCGACGCGCGCTCGCGCGACGCGAACAGGCGCGCGACGATCGGCCACAGGCCGTCGGGCGCGCGGTGCAGCACGAGCACCATCAGCACGCCGAAGACGATCACCTCGAAGTTGCCGGTCTGGCCGAGCAGCGCAGGGAGCAGGTCCTGAAGCCACTGCTTCAGGATCGTCACGACGCCGGCGCCGACGACCGCGCCCCAGACGTGCGACGCCCCGCCGATCACCGCCATGAACAGGTACTCGATGCCGAAGCCGAGACCGAAGGGCGTAGGGTTCACGAAGCGCTGCATGTGCGCGTACATCCAGCCCGACACCGCGGCGAACAGCGCGGCGATCAGGAACGCGACGATCTTCGAGCGCGCGGTGTCGATGCCCATCGATTCGGCCATCACCGCGCCGCCTTTCAGCGCGCGGATGGCACGACCCTCGCGCGAGTCGAGCAGGTTACGCGTGATCCAGATCGCGCCGAGCACGACCGCCCAGATCAGGTAGAAGAAGCCGCGCGCATCGCGCACCGGCACGCCGAAGGCCTCGAGCGCCGGGATGCCGGTGAGGCCGGTGTGGCCGCCGAGGAACTGCAGGTTGCCGAACAGGAAGTACAGGCTGATGCCCCAGGCGATCGTGCCGAGCGGCAGATAGTGGCCGGACAGCCGCAGCGTGAGCGCGCCCAGCATCCAGGCGACGACGAGCGTCAACACGATACCGAGCGCGAGGCCCGCCCACGGGGACCCCGCGGCCCAGGCGAGCCATGCGGGGGGCGACGGGGTCGTCGTCAGCCACGCGCTCGCATAGGCGCCGAGGCCGACGAAGGCCGCCTGGCCGAAGGACGTGAGGCCGGCGACGCCGGTGAGCAGCACGAGGCCGAGCGCGACGAGCGCGTACAGGCCGATGTAGTCGAGCAGCGTGACGTGGAAGTCGGGCAGCACGAGCGGCGCAAGCGCGAGCAGCGCGATGAACGCGACGAGCGCAGCGGCGCGCAACGGCAGCGCGCGGGCGCGGGCGCGAACGGGCGCCGACTCCATCGCGGGCGTGCTCATTCGTCGTCCCCGGTGACGCGCGAGGTGAGCGAGCGCCACAGCAGCACCGGGATGATCACGGTGAAGACGATCACTTCCTTGTACGCCGACGCCCAGAACGACGAGAACGATTCGAGCAGGCCGACGAGCAGCGCGCCGGCGGCCGCCAGCGGATAGCTCACGAGTCCGCCGACGATCGCGGCGACGAAGCCCTTCAGTCCGAACAGGAAGCCGGTGTCGTAGTAGATCGTCGTGATCGGCGCGACGAGCACGCCGGAGAGCGCGCCGATCAGCGCGGCGAGCGCGAACGAGAGCTTGCCGGCGAGCACCGTGGAGATGCCCATCAGCCGCGCGCCGGCGCGGTTGATCGCGGTGGCGCGCAGCGCCTTTCCGTACAGCGTGCGCTCGAAGAACGCGTAGAGCGCCGCGATCAGCGCGATCGACGCGCCGATCACCCACAGCGTCTGGCCGTTGACGCCGATCGGCCCCAGTTCGAAGCGTGCATCGGAGAATGCCGGCGTGCGCGTGCCCTCGGCGCCGAAGAAGAGCAACCCGAGGCCGACCAGCGCCAGGTGGACCGCGACGGCGACGATCAGCAGCACGAGCACCGACCCGTGCGCGATCGGCTGGAACGCGAGGCGATAGATCATCGGCCCGAGCGGAACGATCAGCGCGAGCGCGAGCACGACCTGCAGCGGCAGCGCGAGTTTCGCCGGGTCGATCGTGAACAGCACGAGCGCGGCGATCGCCGGATAGGCGAGGTTCCAGCCGACGATCGCAGCGACGCGCGGACGCGCGGCGCCATCCCGCGCGCGCCGCCACGCGACGATGCCGTCGACGACGGCGACCGCGATTCCCGCGCCGATCAGCAGCCACAGCGTGCCGGGCGTGCGACCCGCCTGGAAGCTCGCCAGCGTGAGCGCGCCCATCGAGACGAATTCGCCCTGTGGAATGAAGATGACGCGGGTGACGGCGAACAGCAGCACGAGTGCGAGCGCGAGCAACGCGTAGATCGCGCCGTTGGTGATACCGTCCTGCGACAGCAGCAGTGCGATCTGCAGGTTCATGCGGGGCCGATGCGAAGGAGCGGAGGATGAAGGCGGTGCGCGTTCACGCGTGGGGCGAAGCGCCGGTGCTCGACACCGTGCCCGATCCCGTCGGGCACGAAGGGCAGGCCATCGTGCGCATCGAGGCGGCGAGCGTCGGCCATCTCGACCGCACGATCTGGCGCGGCGACTTCCTGCAGCCGCCGGCGCTGCCGTACGTGCCCGGCATCGAGGGCAGCGGCGTCGTCGAGCGCAGCGAGCGGCTCGCCTCCGGCACGCGCGTCTGGTTCCGTGGCGGCGGGCTCGGCACGCGGCGCGACGGCAGCTGGTGCGAGCGCTGCGCCGTTCCCGAAGAGATCCTCGGCGTGCTGCCCGACGGCGTGCCCTTCGACGCGGGCGCCACGTTCTTCTCGCCGTGCACGTCGGCCTGGGTCGCGCTGCACGAGGTCGGCCGCGTGCGCGCCGGCGAGCGTGTGCTCGTCACCGGCGCCACCGGCGCGGTCGGGAGCGTCGCCTGCCAACTCGCGCAGGCGGCGGGTGCGGAGGTGATTGCCGTTGTCGGCTCGCAAGCGCGCCTCGCGCAATTGGGCGAGGGCGTGCGGCCGGTCGTGGTCGATCGCGACGACCCGCACACCGCGGGAGGCGTCCAGGCCGACCTGCTGATCGATACCGTCGGCGGCGCGACGCTCTCGACGCTGCTGCCGTCGGTTGTCGCCGGCGG
>DASWVL010000213.1:0-4498 GCA_036406255.1 Zeimonas sp. | reverse complement strand
GTGCAGCGCACGACGAAGGTCGATGCGTCCGCGCGGCGACGGGCCGAGGCGGCGCGTGCGCAGCGGCTTCACGGGAAGGGGCACGCTTTCCGCCAGGCGTCGCGCGATCGCGAACTCGCTCGCCGACATCGCCTCGAAGTCCGCGTGCTGCAGCCGCTCGCGTTCCGAGAAGCCGAGGATCGCCTCGATGCGCTGCTCGTCGGCCTCGCGCGGTGCCATCGGAGTGTTCGCCGGCGCAGGCGGCGACAACGCTTCCTCGACGCGGCGCGGGCGCTGGGGCGCGGGCGTCGCGCCCGCGCGTCCTTCGACGCGTGGCAGCATCAGGTACATGAGCCGCTCGAGCAGCTTCGGGTCGCGCCAGAAGGCGGCGAACGCCGCATCGAACACCGGTTGCTGCTCGTGGCGGTCGATCATCACGGCCGACAGCGCGTCGTGGACGTCGTCGCGGCGCTCGAGCCCGACGAGCTCGACCGCGGCGATGCCGGCGAGCACGCGATCGGAGCCGACGGGCAGGCCGGCGGCGCGCAGCACGCGCGCGAAATGCGCGATGTTCTCGGCGATGCGCCCGGCCACGGTCAGGCCTGGTGGCGCTCGAGGATGCCCTCGGTGCGCAGCTCCTCGAGGATCGCCGCGCCGGCGCCCGCATCGATGCGGGCGATGTCGTCCTGGTACTTCAGCAGCACGCCGAGCGTGTCGGACACCGACTGCGGGTCCAGCGACAGTGCGTCGAGCGCGACGAGCGCGTTCGCCCAGTCGATCGTCTCGGCCACTCCCGGCGCCTTGAACAGATCGAGTGCGCGCGCGCGCTGCACGAAGCCGACGACCTGTTGCGCGAGCCGCTCGCCCGCGCCGGCTGCCTTGCGCCGGATGATGTCCAGCTCGCGCGCGGCGTCGGGGTAGTCGACCCAGGCGTACAGGCAGCGCCGCTTGAGCGCGTCGTGGATCTCGCGCGTGCGGTTCGATGTGATGACGACGATCGGTGGGTGCTCGGCGCGGATCGTGCCGAACTCGGGCACCGACAGCTGCGATTCGGCGAGCACCTCGAGCAGGAACGCTTCGAAGGGCTCGTCGGCACGATCGAGTTCGTCGATCAGCAGCACCGGTGGCGCCGGCTGCGTGAGCGCCTGCAGCAGCGGACGCTCGATCAGCATTTCCCGCGAGTAGAGGTTGCGCAGCAGCTGCTCGCGTCTCGCCTCGTGCCCCGCCTCGGCGACGCGGATCTCGAGCATCTGGCGAGCGACGTTCCACTCGTAGGCGGCCGAAGCGACGTCCAGGCCCTCGTAACACTGCAGCCGGATGAGCGGCGCGCCCAGCGCGCGCGCCAGCACCTTGGCCAGTTCGGTCTTGCCGACGCCCGCCTCGCCTTCGAGCAGCAGCGGGCGTCCGAGCCGCAGCGCGAGGAAGACGGCGGTGGCGAGCGAGCGGCCGGCGAGGTAGTCCTCGTGCGCGAGCAGCGCCATCGTCTCGTCGACGTTGGTCGGCCGCGTCATGCGCCAAGCCCGCCGTTCGCTGCCCGCATGCCTTCGCCGCTCGTCTCGCGCTGCACGTCGCCGTCGTTACTGCTCGCGGGCCTTCTCGACCGCACGCTTCGCGAGCACCGTGATCATCGCCGCGCGGTACTCCGCCGAGCCGTGCAGGTCGTTGTTGCAGCCGGCGGAGTCGACCTTCACGTTCGCGATCGACTGCGGCGAGAAGTCGCGCGCGAGCGCCTGCTCCATCTCGGGAACCCGGAACGCGTGAGAGCGCGCGCCGGTTACCGCAACCCGCACGCCGCTTTCGCCCTGGCTGACGAAGACGCCGACCAGCGCGAAGCGGGACGCGGGCTGGCGCAGCTTCACGTAGGCCGCACGCTGCACGAGCGGGAAACGCACTGCGACGATCAGCTCGCCCGGCTGCAGCGCCGTGGTGAACAGATCGACGAAGAAGTCGTCGGCCGCGATCGTGCGCCGGTCGGTTTCGATCGTCGCGCCCAGGCCCAACGCGGCCGCCGGATAGTCGGCTGCCGGGTCTGCGTTGGCGAGCGAGCCGCCGATCGTTCCCTGGTTGCGGACCATCGGATCTCCGATGCCCTCGGCCAGCCCGGCGAGCGCCGGAATCGCGGCGCGTACTTCCGGCGAGCGCGCGACCTCCGAATGCCGCGTCATTGCGCCGATCTTCAGCGCCCCGCCGTCGCGCGAGATGCCGCGCAGCCCGGCGATCGACGAGAGGTCGACGAGGGCGCTGGCCGAGGCGAGCCGCAGCTTCATCGACTGCACGAGGCTCTGTCCGCCCGCCAGGTAGCGCGCGTCGGCACCGCCCGCGCGAACGGCATCGGTGACGCTGGAAGGCCGCTGGTATTCGAATCCATACATGTTCGTCTCCTCCTCAGGCGATGCCGTTGGCGATGCGCCAGACGCGCTCGGCGGTGGCGGGCATCGGCACGTCGCGTACGCCGAGTGCGTCGGTCATCGCGTTGATGAAGGCCGACGGTGACCCGATCGCGCCGGCTTCGCCGCATCCCTTCACCCCGAGCGGGTTGTGCGTGCACGGCGTGACCGTCGTGTCGACGACGAATCGTGGCAGGTCGTCGGCGCGCGGCAGCGTGTAGTCCATCATCGAACCGGTGAGCAGCTGCCCGGACTCCGGGTCGTACCGGCAACCCTCGAGCATCGCCTGGCCGAGTCCCTGCGCCACCCCGCCGTGCACCTGCCCCTCGACGATCATCGGATTGACGATGTTGCCGAAGTCGTCGACGGCGACGAACTGCACGATGCGTGTCTGCCCCGTCTGCGGATCCAGCTCGACCTCGCAGATGTGCGTGCCCGCCGGGAACGTGAAGTTGCTCGGGTCGTAGAACGCGTTCTCGTTCAGCCCCGGCTCGAGCTTGTCGAGCGGGTAGTTGTGGGGAACGTAGGCGGCGAGCGAAACCTGCGCAAAGGGAACCTTGCGGTCGGTACCCGCGACGCGGAATTCGCCGTTCTCGAACTCGATGTCGGTATCGGCGGCTTCGAGCAGGTGCGCGGCGATCTTCTTGCCCTTGGCGATCACCTTGTCGACCGCCATGATGATCGCCGTGCCGCCGACCGCCAGCGAGCGGCTGCCGTAGGTTCCCATGCCGAAGGGGATGCGGCCGGTGTCGCCGTGCACGATCTCGATGTTCTCGACCGGCAGCCCGAGCTTGGCGGCGACGACCTGCGCGAACGTGGTTTCGTGTCCCTGGCCGTGGCTGTGCGCGCCGGTGAAGACCGTCACGGTGCCCGTCGGGTGCACGCGCACCTCGCCCGCCTCGAACAGGCCCGCGCGCGCTCCGAGCGCACCGGCGATGTTCGACGGAGCGATGCCGCAAGCTTCGATGTAACAGGAGTAGCCGAGGCCGCGCAGCATGCCCCGCCTGGCCGCCTCCTCCTTGCGTGCCGGGAACGCGGCGACGTCGGCAAGCTGCTGCGCGCGATCGAGCGACGCCGCGTAGCCGCCGCTGTCGTAGGTGAGGCCCACCGGCGTGGCGTACGGGAACTCGGTGATGAAGTTGCGCCGCCGGATCTCGGCCGGGTCGACGCCGAGGTCGCGTGCGCATTGCTCGGCGATCCGCTCGATCACGTACGAGGCCTCGGGTCGCCCGGCGCCACGGTACGCGTCCACCGGTGCGGTGTTCGTGAACACGCCTTTCACGTCGACGTAGATCGCGGGCGTGCGGTACTGCCCGGCGAGCAGCGTGCCGTAGAGGATCGTCGGCACCGCGGAAGCGAAGGTCGACAGGTACGCGCCGAGGTTGGCGACGGTGTTCACCCGCATCGCGAGGAAGTGACCTTCGGCATCCATCGCCATCTCGGCGGTGGTGACGTGGTCGCGTCCGTGCGCGTCGGCGAGGAACGACTCGCTGCGTTCGGCCGTCCACTTGATCGGCCGCCCGACGCGCCTGCTCGCCCAGACGAGCGCCGTTTCCTCCGGGTACAGGAAGATCTTCGAACCGAAGCCGCCGCCGACGTCGGGGGCGATGACCCGTACCTTCGATTCCGGCAGCCCGAGGACGAATGCGCACATCAGCAGCCGCTCGACGTGCGGGTTCTGGTTCGCGACGTACAGCGTGTAGCTGTCGTCGTGCTTCGTGTAGACCGCGTTGGCGGCGCGCGGCTCCATCGCGTTGGGGATCAGCCGGTTGTTCACGAAATCCAGCCGGGTGACGTGTGCCGCCTTCGCGAACGCCGCCTCCACCGCCGCCTTGTCGCCGTGCCCCCAGTCGTAGCAGATGTTGTTCGGCACGTCGTCGTGCACGAGCGCCTGCGCCGAGTCGGCACTGCGGGTGTCGACGACGGCCGGCAGCACGTCGTAGTCGACTTCGACGAGCTCGGCCGCGTCCTTCGCCTGCAGCAGCGTCTCGGCGACGACCAGCGCGACGGTGTCGCCGACGTAGCGCACCTTGTCCTGCGCGAGCACCGGATGCGGCGGCTCCTTCATCGGCGAGCCGTCCTTCGAGTGGATCAGCCAGCCGCAGGGCAGGCCGCCGACCTTCGCCTCGGCG
>DASWVL010000212.1:0-1745 GCA_036406255.1 Zeimonas sp. | reverse complement strand
CGAAGAGATCGACAACTTCTACACCGTCACCGTCTACGAGAAAGGCGCCGAAGTCATCCGGATGCTGCAGACGCTCGCCGGCCGCGACGGCTTCCGGCGCGGGCTCGATCTCTATTTCGAACGCCACGACGGACAGGCGGTCACCTGCGACGACTTCGTCTCGGCGATCGGCGATGCGAACGGGCTCCCGCTCACGCAATTCCGCCGGTGGTATTCGCAGGCGGGAACCCCGCGCGTGCGGGCGCGCGGCCGCTACGACGCCGCATCCCGCCGCTACACGCTCGAACTCGAGCAGGACACGCCGCCCACGCCGGGGCAACCGGAGAAGCACCCGCTGCACATCCCGTTCGCCGTCGGCCTCGTGGGGCGCAACGACGGGCGCGACCGGCCGCTGCAGGTCGCCGAACTGGTCGGCGGGGAACGGCGGCCGGTCGACGCACGACCGGGCGAGACCGGCAGGCACACGGCGGTGCTCCACCTCACCGAGGCGCGCCACGTGTTCGTCTTCGACGAACTCGACGCCGAGCCGGTGCCCTCGCTCGCGCGCAATTTCTCCGCGCCGATCGTCGTCGAGCACGACTACGACGACGACGCGCTCGCGCTGCTCGCCGCGCACGACAGCGATCCGTTCAACCGCTGGGAAGCGCTGCAGCGCTTCGTCGTCGCGAGCATCCTCGCCGTCCTCGACGGTGCCGACGCGGAGGCGCGCTGCGCGCCGCTCGTGTCCACCTTCGCCGCATTGCTCGACGACGACTCGCTCGACCCGGCGTTTCGCGAGCAGCTCTTCGCGCTGCCCTCCGAAGGCTTCGTCGCCGAGCAGCTCGCCGTCGTCGACCCCACCACGCTGCGAAGCGCGCGCAACGCCGTCCGCCGCTGCCTCGCCGGCTCGCTCGGCACGCGCTGGCGCGATGCGTGGCAGAGCTTCGACGACGACACCCCGTATTCGCCCGACCCGGCCGCGGCGGGTCGACGGGCATTGAAGAACGCGGCGCTCGGCTACTGGGTCGAGACGCAGGCGCACGAGGCGATCGAAGCAGCCGTCGGTCAGTTCGACGCCGCCGACAACATGACCGACCGAATCGGCGCGCTGAACGCGCTGATGCGAACCGCGGGCGCCCCGCGTGACGATGCCCTCGCCCGTTTCGCTGCGCGCTACGCAGGCGAGCCGCTCGTCCTCGACAAGTGGTTCGCGCTCCAGGCGACGATGCAGCGCCAGCCGGGCGATGCCCCGGTGCTCGAACGCGTGCGCGAGCTGATGCGCCACCCGGCGTACTCCACGCGCAACCCGAACCGCCTGCGTGCGCTCGTCGGCAGCTTCTGCAACGCGAACCTCGCCGAGTTCCATGCCGCGGACGGCTCGGGTTACGCGTTCTGGGTCGAACAGGTGCTCGAGGTCGATGCGTTGAACCCGCAGGCGGGCGCGCGGCTGGCGCGCGCACTCGACCGCTGGCGCAAGTTCGAACCGCAGCGGCAACGGCGCATGCGCGAGGCGCTCGAACGCGTCGCGCAGCACCGGCCGCTGTCGAACGACGTGCGCGAGATCGTCGAGAAGTCGCTCGCCGCCTGAGTTCACCCCCCGAGCAGGCACGCACCGCATTCCGTTCCCCCGCAGGAGTCGCCATGCCCCCCCGCCCCGTCAGCCTCACCCAGTACCTCGTCGAAAAGCAGCGCGAGAAAGGGCTCATTCCCACCGAGCTGCGCATGCTGCTCGAGGTGATCGCGCGCACCTGCAAGCGCATCGGCAT
>DASWVL010000211.1:0-21662 GCA_036406255.1 Zeimonas sp. | reverse complement strand
GCGCGCCTTCACGCGGTGGTCGCGCGCGTGGATGTCGGTGACGAACGACTCGAGCCGGTCGGCGGTGAACTTCACCGGACGCTCGAGCAGGATCGCGAGCGCGCAGGTCGCCATGTCGTCGCCGTAGACGTGCAGCTTCATGCCGAAGGCGCCGCCGACGTCGCGCGCGACGACGCGAACATCCTCCTCGGGGATGCCGAGGTGCCGGCTGTAGATGTCCTGCATCTGGTACGGCGTCTGCGTCGACGCGTACACGGTGAGCTTTCGCTCGCTCGGGTCGAAGTCGGCGAGCACGCAGCGCGGCTCGAGCGACACGCAGGTGTGCCGGTTGTAGTGGAAGACGTCCTCGACGACGACGGCGGCGCGCGAGAACGCGGCATCGACGTCGCCCGCGTTCACCTGCGTGGCGAACGCGAGGTTGTCGCCGAGTTCCGGGTGGATGACGGGCGTGTCGGGGGCGAGCGCCGTCTCCATGTCGACGACCGGCGGCAGCGGGTCGTACTCGACATCGACGCGCTCGAGCGCGTCCTCGGCCAGCGCGCGGGTCTCGGCGACGACGGCGACGACCGGCTCGCCCTGCCAGACGACCTTGTCGATCGCAAGCGGGTACTGCGGCGCCGACTTCAGGCCGGGGAAATGCGACAGCACCCCCACCCACGGGGTGCAGTACTTCGCGAGTTCCCTCCCGTCGACGACGGCGACGACGCCGGGCGCCTTGCGCGCCGCCTCGCGATCGATGCCGACGATGCGCGCGTGCGCGTGCGGGCTGCGCAGGAACGCGACGTGAAGCATCCGCGGCAGCTTCAGGTCGTCGGTGAACTGGCCCTTGCCCTGCAGCAGGCGCCGCGCGTTGGGACGCGGAACGCTGCGGCCGATGTAGCTGTTCGGCAGGTCGATCTTCAGCGCGTCGCCCATCTCATCGCTCCGGGTCGCGCGCCGCGATCTCGATCGCGTCGACGATCGCGTGATAGCCGGTGCAGCGGCAGAAGTTGCCCGACAGGTACTCGCGGATCTGCTCGCGATCGGGCTGCGGATTGCGCTTCAGCAGTTCCGCTGCGCTCATCAGCATGCCGGGCGTGCAGAAACCGCACTGCAACGCGTTGCGCTCGTGGAAAGCCTGCTGCAGGCGTGCCGCCTCGCCGCTGGCGGTGAGACCTTCGATCGTCTCGATCTCGGCGCCGCCGGCCTGCACGGCGAGCATCAGGCACGCGCGCACGGTGTCGCCGTTCATGCGCACCGTGCACGCCCCGCACACGCCGTGCTCGCAACCGACGTGCGTGCCGGTGAGTTCGAGCTGGTAGCGCAGGAAGTCGGCAAGGCTCGTGCGCGGCGAGACGCGCTGGTTCACGACGGTGCCGTTGACCGTCATCGTCACTTCGACCGAGTTCGACATCAGGCGGCTCCCGTACGGCCGGCCGCGACGTCGGCGACGACGCGGCCGAGAAGGACTCGCGCCAGGTGCATGCGCGTGGCGGACGAAGCCGCGGTGTCGCCCGGTGGATCGAGGTCGCGCGACAGCGCTTCCTGCGCGGCGGCGACGACCGAGGGGTCGACGCGCTTGCCGCCGATCTGCGCCCAGGCGTTGCGCGCGGGCACGGGTGCGCCGCCGACGCCGAAGAACACGAGACGGCCGTCTTCGAAGATCGGGCCGTTCGCGCGTACATGTGCTGCAAGCCCGACCAGCGCGAAATCTCCGCGTCGGCGCGCAAGCTCGCCGAAGCCGGAGCGCCAACCGTCGCCGATCGCATCGATCTCGACGTGGACGATCAGCTCGCCCGGTTGCAGCGCGGTGTCGAACAGGCCGCGATAGAACTCGCGGGCGGGGATCGTGCGGCGTCCGCCGCTGGCGCTGGCGACGACGATCCGCGCATCGAGCGCGACGACGCAGGCCGGAAGCTCGGCGGCCGGATCGCCGTGGGCAAGGCTCCCGCCGAAGGTGCCGCGATTGCGGATCGCCGGGTGCGCGACGTGTCGAATCGCTTCGCGGATCAGCGGCACGTGCCGCTCGATGACCTCCGATTCCTCGACGTCGCGGTGGCGCGCGAGCGCGCCGATGCGCACGACGCCGTCGTCGACGGCAATGCCGCGCAGCTCGTCGATCGCACCGATGTCGACGAGCAGCTGCGGGGACTGCAGCCGCATGTTCAGCGCCGGCATCAGGCTCTGGCCGCCCGCGAGGACGCGCGCGTCTTCGCCGTGCTCGGCGAGCACCGCCAGCGCGTGGTCGAGCGAGGACGCCCGCAGGTATTCCAGGAAAGGAGCTTTCACTCCCGTCTCCGTTGGCCGCATGCCCGGTGTGGCCGCGGCTTATTTATCGTTCGATCACCAAATCTGCCTCAGGAAGTCCGCCCCTGTCAACGGTCGGTGATGCCGTCATTGCAGAAGTGCGTCCAGGCTGCGCACGATCGTCTCGCCGAGATCACGCGAATCGTCGAGCTTCACCGCGTTGCGGTAGTAGCGCCGGACGTCGTGACCGAGACCGATCGCGGCCAGCTCGACCGCCCGCTCGCGCTCGATTCGCTCGATGACCTGTCGCAGGTGCTGCTCGAGGTAGCCGGGCGGGTTGGCCGACGACGTCGATTCGTCCACGGGTGCGCCGTCGGAGAGCACGAGCAGGATGCGCCGCTGCTCGCCGCGCATCAGCAGCCGCCGCCAGGCCCACAGCAGCGCCTCGCCGTCGACGTTCTCCTTCAGCAGCGCGTCGTCGAGCAGGACGCCGAGGCCGTTGCGGGCGCGTCGCCACGGCGTCGATGCGGCCTTGTAGACGATGTGGCACAGGTCGTTCAGTCGGCCTGGGTGCGGCGGTCGACCACTGCGGATCCATCGCTCGCGCGAACTTCCGCCGCGCCATTCGCGGGTCGTGTAGCCGAGGATCTCGACCTTGATCGCGCAACGCTCCAGCGCGAGCGCGACGATGTCGGCGCACATCGCCGCCAGCCGGATCGGCAGCCCGCGCATCGATCCGGAGTTGTCGATCAGGATCGACAGGACGGTGTCGGGGAAGTCGCTCTGGCGCAACGACTTGTAGACGGCGCCCGCGTGCGGATCGACGATCGCCGAGGCGAGCCGTTCGGCGTCGAGCAGGCCCTCCTCCAGCTCGAAGTCCCAGCCTTCGGCCTGTCGCGCGAGCAGACGTTGCTGCAGTCGCGCGGCGAGGCGGATCATGCCGGCGCGCCAGGGTGCAGTCTCGTCGTCGAGGCGCTTGCGCCAATGCAGGAGCTGGCGCGGATCGCAGAGGTTTTCGGGCGTTGCCGTGACATCGTATTCGGTGGTGAAGGCCCGATAGGGGAGCGACGCCCCCGCGCCGACGGGTTCGCCCGCGTTCCCGAGTTCCGCAGGTGCCGGAGCCTGCGTCGGCGGCGGCGACGCGACCGTGGCCGGCGAATCGACCGCTTCGTGCGTCTTCGCGCCTGCCGTCTCGGCGCCGTCTGCGCGTCCTTCCTTCGCCGACCCGTCCGCGTCCGCCGCTTCGGCGCCGTCGGATCGGTCGTTCTTCGGCAGCGAAGGATGCGCCGAAGTGTCCGGCTCGGTGCACGTGAAACCGGCTGCCGCGAGGACGCGCTGCGTGCCCGCCGCATAGACGTCCTGGCCCTCGATCCACTGCGCCAGGCAAACGACGGCATCGCACACCCGCGGACCGATGCGCTGCAGCCACGCCTGCATGATCCGATCGGCCGCTTCGGGCCAGTGCGTGCCCGTCGCCGCGCGGCGCATCAGCAACGCGAACGCGGTGGATGCGGGGACCTCGTCGGGATCGACGGCCTCGCCGAATCCTTCGGCGAGACAACGCGCGTCGAGGCGCGCCGCGAGGTTCGCCGCCACGCCCGGCAGGTTGCGCGCACCAAGCGCCTCGAAACGCACCTTCTCGAGCGCGTCGAATACGGCGCCGGCCGCCTCGTCGGCGGGGCGCTGCCTTCGATGCAGTTCGGGATCGTGATGACGCAAGCGCAGCGCAGCGCAATCCGCTTCGCCTCGAAGGCGAGCGATCTCCCCGGGGCCGGGTTGCGCTGTCGTTGCCGGCAGTCTCACCTGCACCTGCACCTGCGCCTGCGCATCGGCGTCGACGTTCGGGTGTTCGCCGAACGAGACGCCGACACCGGAGCGCCCGGCGATCGCGCGTACCGTCGCCGCCGTCGCTTCCTCGAAGCGCACGGCGCGTGGCGCGCCGCAATCGGTCATCGCGAGCGACCGACCGCCGATGGGGTCGCGGCCGTGCCGAGGTCCACGTTGAAGCAGCGCTGGTAGTACTCGACGACGATCGGGCGCTCGACGTCGTCGCAGCGATTCAGGAAGGTCACGCGGAACGCGGCGGCGAGGTCGTCGAAGAGAAGCGCGTTCTCGGCCCACGAGATCACCGTGCGCGGCGACATCACGGTGGAGAGGTCGCCGGCGGTGAAGCCGACGCGGGTGAGGTTGGCCAGCGCGACCATCGCCGCCACGGTCCTGCGGCCCTCCTCGTCGTCGTAGCCGGGCGCCTTCGCGAGCACGATGCGGATCTCGGCGGCCGGCGGCAGGTAGTTCAGCGCAGCGACGAGGTTCCACCGGTCGAGCTGCCCCTGGTTCAGCTGCTGCGTGCCGTGGTACAGGCCGGTGGCGTCGCCGAGGCCGACCGTGTTCGCCGTCGCGAACAGGCGAAAAGCCCGATGCGCGCGGATTACCCGGTTGCTGCCGAGCAGCGTCATCCGGCTGTCGGCCTCGAGCACGCGCTGGATCGCGAACATCACGTCGGGGCGTCCGGCGTCGTACTCGTCGAACACCAGGGCGACCGGGTTCTGCACCGCCCACGGGAGCATGCCTTCGCGGAACTCGGTGACCTGCTTGCCGTCGCGAAGGACGATCGCGTCCTTGCCGATGAGATCGCCGCGGCTGATCTGGCTGTCGAGGTTGATGCGCACGCAGGGCCAGTTCAGGCGCGCCGCGACCTGCTCGATGTGCGACGACTTCCCGGTGCCGTGCCGGCCGTGGATCAGCAGCCTGCGGTTGTGCGCGAAGGCGACGAGGATCGAGAGCGTCGTGTCGTGATCGAAGCAGTACGCGTCGTCGACGTCGGGCACGTGATCGGTGCGCCGGCTGAACGCCGGCACCCGCATCCGCGAGCGGATGCCGAACAGGCGTTCGACGGACACGCGCGTGTCGGGCAGGCCCGGCAGCGCGGCCGGTTCTTCGCGGATCGACGCAGGGGTGTCGTTCATCATGCCTTCGCTCGTCCGTGTCTGCGGCTCGCCGCGCGGTCACTACAATGTTAGACGCTGCCGATCCGGCGCTTCGAGGACCCGCCGGTCCATGACGCTCTCCCCACTCGCCCGGCCCGCTTTCCGCTGATGCGCACGCCCCTCGCCCCGAAAACGCGAAGAGCGCGACGCACGAAGAAGCTCGCGCCGTCTCCGGCCAAGCGCCTCCCGGGGCACGAACGCCAGCGCATGATCGTCGACGAGGCGATCCGCTTCTTCGCGGAGTTCGGCTTCGAAGGGCAGACGCGAGCGCTCGCGAAGCGGCTCGGCGTCACGCAGCCGCTGCTGTACCGATACTTTCCCGACAAGGAAAGCCTCGTCGAGCGCGTCTACGAGGAAGTCTATCTGCGCCGCTGGAACCCGGCGTGGGAGAACCTGCTGCGCGACCGCTCGCGTTCGCTGCACGAGCGGCTGTGCACCTTCTACGAGGAGTATGCAAACGCGATCTTCTCGTACGAGTGGGTGCGCATCTTCATGTTCGGCGGCCTGAAGGGCGTCAACATCAACCAGCGGTACCTGAGCATCATCCGCGAGCACGTGCTCCTGCCCATCTGTCGCGAGGTGCGTGCAGCCGCAGGGCTCGACGAAGCCGATCCCCCGATCAGCGAGGGAGAAGTGGAATGCGCATGGGCGCTGCACGGCGGAATCTTCTACATCGCGATTCGTCGCTGGGTCTACGAGCTGCCGGTCGTGCATCCGATCGAGAAGACGATCGAGACGCAGGTGAGCACCTTCCTCGAGGGCGCGCCGCAGGCGTTTCGCCGCATCGTCGAGCCGGGCCGATAGCCGCTAGGCGGCGCCCGACGGCGTTGCCGCGGCCTCGGCCTCGGCCTCGCCGAAGTTCAGTTCGATCGTGACGCCGCAGGGGTCCTCCAGGAACACCTGGTGAACGCCGAGCAACGGAACCGTGCGCTCGCGAAACGCAATTCCGTGCCGCGCCAGCCGCGAGCGCAGCTCGGCCAGTCCTTCGACGCGCAACGCGATGTGATCGAACGCGCCCGTGCCGCGCGCGGCATGCTCGCGCTCGCCGAGATAGTCGTGCAGCCCGGCGTTCGCGCCGGGCACGGCGCCGATCACGTGGACGAAGGCCGCACCGACCGGCTGCCCGTCGCGTTCGCTTCGATACAGCCACGCGCCGGGGAAATCGAAGGGCGGTCGCGGGCCGGTGACCAGGCCGAGCGTCTTCCCGTAGAACGCAACCACGGCCCCGACGTCTTCGGTGCGGATCGAGTAGTGGTCGATGCCGTCGATTCCTGTCGCCATCGTCGATCTCCCTTCGCGCTCAGTGCGTTGTCTCAGTGCGTTGTCTCAGTGCGTTGTCTCAGTGCGCCGTCGGCATGCTGAAGTCGGCGCCCGCGGCAACGCTCACCGGCCAGCGCTGCATCACGCTCTTCTGCCGGGTGTAGAAGCGAAAGCCCTCCTCGCCGTACGCGTGCATGTCGCCGAAGAGGCTCTTCTTCCAGCCGCCGAAACCGTGCCACGCCATCGGCACCGGAATCGGCACGTTGATACCGACCATGCCGATCTTCACGCGCCGCGCGAATTCGCGCGCGGTGCTGCCGTCGCGCGTGAAGCACGAGACGCCGTTGCCGAACTCGTGGTCGTTGATCAGCGCGACCGCTTCCGGCAGTTCGCGCACGCGAACGCAGGCCAGCACGGGTCCGAAGATCTCCTCGCGGCAGATGCGCATCGAAGGCTTCACTTCGTCGAAGAGCGTGGCTCCGGTGAAGAATCCGTCTTCGTGCCCGGGAACGCGCACGCCGCGTCCGTCGACGACGAGCGTGGCGCCCTCGTCGACGCCGATGTCGATGTATCGATGTACGCGCTCGAGCGCCTCGCGCGTGACGAGCGGGCCCATCTCGACGCCGGGCTGCATGCCGTTGCCGATCTTCAGCGTCCGCGCCCGCTCGGCGAGCTTCGGGAGGATCCGGTCGCCGACGTCGCCCACCAGCACCGCGACGCTGATCGCCATGCAGCGCTCGCCGGCCGAGCCGTAGGCCGCGCCGACCAGCGCGTCGACCGCCTGGTCGAGGTCGGCATCGGGCAGGACGACCATGTGGTTCTTCGCGCCGCCGAGCGCCTGCACGCGCATCCCTTGCCGGGCGCCGGTCTCGTAGATGTGGCGCGCGATGGGCGTCGAACCGACGAAGCTGATCGCGCTGACGTCCGGGTGGTGCAGCAGCGCGTCGACGGCGGTCTTGTCGCCCTGCACGACGTTGAAGACGCCGTCGGGAAGGCCCGCCTCCTGGAGCAGACGCGCGATGAGGACGCTCGCCGACGGATCGCGCTCGCTGGGCTTCAGGACGAAAGCGTTGCCGCAGGCGATCGCCACCGGGAACATCCAGCACGGCACCATCGCCGGGAAATTGAAGGGCGTGATGCCGGCGACGACGCCGAGCGGCTCGCGCGTCGTCCAGTTGTCCATGCCGCTGCTCACCTGCTCGGTGAAGTCGCCTTTCAGCAGTTGCGGCGCGCCGCAGGCGAACTCGACGACGTCGATGCCGCGCGCGACCTCGCCGCGTGCGTCGGGAAAGGTCTTGCCGTGCTCGGCGGTGATGCGCGCGGCAAGCTCGTCCGCGTGACGGTTCATCAGTTCGAGGAAACGGTTCAGCACGCGTGCACGGCGGATCGGCGGCGTGTCGGCCCACGCGGGGAATGCCTCGCGTGCCGCCTTCACCGCGAGGTCGACCTCGACGGGCGTCGCGAGGGACACGTGCCGTGCGACGGCGCCGATGGCAGGGTTGTAGACGGGCGCTTCCGAGCCGCTGCCGTCGACCGGCTTTCCGCCGATGAAGTGGGCGACGGTTCGTTCGTCGACGTAGTCACCTCGTGCTGCAGGCTTCTCGCTCGTAGGCATGGACCTCTCCGGATGATTCGCGAATCACGACGAGTCTACGGACAAGGCACGCACTCTTGTTGCTACTTCGGTGACAATACCGTTCATCATGATGAACAATCGAAGATCGCGTGAGATGCCCCCCGGCGACGATCCGCTGCGCACCGAACTCCTATGGTCCCGCGTGCACGCGCTCGCCTCCGTCGCCACGCACGGCAGCTTCACCAACGCCGCGCGGCATCTCGGCGTGTCGAAGGCCGCCGTGAGCCAGCGGGTGAGCGAGCTCGAGCGCAGCGTCGGTGCACCGCTGCTGCAACGCACGACACGCTCGGTGCGACTGACGCACGTCGGCCAGCAGCTGGTCGACGAGACCGCCGAGTGCTTCGCCCGCATCACCGCGAGCGTCGCCGCGGCGCGCAACCTCGCGAGCCAGCCACGCGGCGTCCTGCGCATCTCGGCGCCGGTCGCACTCGGCAGGCAGAAGGTCGCGCCGGCGCTCGAGCCGTTCCTTCGCCGGTACCCTGACGTCCGCGTCGAGCTCGAGCTGTCGGACCAGCTCGTCCACCTGGCGCAGGAAGGGTTCGACCTCGCGGTACGGCACACGAGTTCACCGCCCGAGCAGCTCGTCGCGACGAAGCTCGCGCCGACGCGGACGCTCCTCGTCGCATCCGCCTCCTATCTTCGTTCCCGCGGCGAGCCATCCCACCCTTCGGAGCTGTCCGAACACGATTGCCTCGCCTATCTCCGCCCGGGTCCGGCGATCTGGCACTTCGACGGACCTGCGGGCGCCCGCTCCCGGCGAGAGCCCGAGCGAGTCTCGGTTCCCGTACGCGGGCCGTTCCGCGCGAACAACTCGGAAGTGCTGCGCGACGCGGTGCTGTCCGGACTCGGCATCGCGCAGGTTCCCGACTTCAGCGCCGATGCCGCATTGCGCGCAGGCAGGCTGCGCGAGGTGCTGCCCGGATGGCGTCCGGCGGGCTTCTTCGGGGAGTCGATCTACGCGATCCGGCCGTGGGGACGCGGGACGCCGAGGGCGTTGCGGCTGCTGGTAACGCACCTGCAAAGCGAGTTCGGGCATTCCCGGTAGCGGTTCTCCGCACCATCCGAGCACCATCCAGCGGGATGGTGTAGCATTCGTCGCATGTCCCAACCCGACGCCGCTTCCGGCGCTCGACCGATCGACCAGAAGATCACGATCAACCTCGGTTGCGTCGATCTCGGCCAGATCGATCTGCTCGTGCAGGAGGGCTTCTACGCCAACCGCACCGACCTGATCCGCACCGCCATCCGCAACCAGCTCGCCAGGCACGACGACGTCGTCCGCGAGGTGGTCACGCGCAAGACACTGGTGCTCGGCATCCAGCATTTCAGCGCGGACGCGCTGCGCGCCGTGCAGGCCGCCGGCGAAAGATTGCAGATCCGCGCGCTGGGCCTTGCATCGATTGCCGACGATGTCACACCGGAGTTGGCGCTCGCCGCCATCGAATCGGTGACGGTGCTGGGTGCGCTGCATGCAAGCCCCAGCGTGAAGGCCGCGCTCGCCGGACGGATCCGATGAGCCGCTCCCCTGTGGAGAACTGGATGAAGACCGATTTCCTGCGAAGGATGAACGAAGCCACCCGCCTCACCCGCTCGGGCGACGTGTCGGCGGCCACCGCAGCGATCCAGCGCGCGCTGCGCGGCAGGCACACGACGAGCGCAGCGGATGCGTCCGACGTCGTCGACGTCGAGGCACGCGTGGTGCCCGACGCCGTTCCGCTCGACGCCGAACCGTCGCTGCGCGGGCGCTGGGTCGAGCCGGATCGACCTGCCGACGGCGCGTTCCTCGCCGGCAGCCACGCCGGCGCCTTCGGCCGGCGCGACTACAAGCTCTTCGTTCCACCCGGCGCGGGTGCGTCCACGCTTCCCCTGATCGTCATGCTGCACGGTTGCACGCAGGATCCGGACGACTTCGCGGCCGGCACCGCCATGAACGACGCGGCGCTTGCGCACGGGTTCGTCGTGTTGTACCCGGGGCAGTCGCAGACGGTGAACCCGCAGCGGTGCTGGAACTGGTTCAAGCACAACCACCAGCAGCGCGGGCGTGGCGAGCCGGCGCTGCTCGCCGGAATGACGCGCGAGGTGATGATCCGCTATCCGATCGACAGCACGCGCGTCTTCGTCGCGGGGCTGTCCGCGGGCGGCGCAATGGCCGCCATCCTCGGCGACGTCTATCCTGATCTCTACGCGGCGGTGGGCGTGCACTCCGGCCTTGCACCCGGCGTCGCGACCGACCTGCAGTCGGCGCTCGTGGCGATGCGCAGCGGCGAAGGCGCGCCGCGCCGCACAGGCAGCGGAATGCCGACGATCGTCTTTCACGGCGACGCCGACACGAAGGTGCATCCGCGCAATGCCGAGCACCTGATCGCGATGAGCATCGGTCCCGATGCGCCGGTCGAGATCGAGCGGCAACACGGCGACGGTCGCTCGTGGACGCGGCGCATGCACCACGGGCCCGACGGCCGCGTGCTCGCCGAGCACTGGCTCGTGCACGGTGCCGCGCACTCGTGGTCGGGCGGAAACGCCGCAGGCTCCCACACCGACATGCGTGGGCCCGACGCGAGCGAGCAGATGGTGCGGTTCTTTTTCGAGCACCCGACACGGCCGCGCCACTGAGCCGCAGCTCACGCCGGGCGACGCAGGTGAAATGGGCTCGACCCTCTTTCGCGGACACCCGATCCTTTTTTATTGGAGGGAGTCCGCCATGCCTCGAAAGAGGCCGCCGACCCTATCCACCGGAGTTCCGCCAGCAGATGGTCGAACGGGCCGGTACCGGGCGCGCGCCCACGGAATTGGAGCGTGAGTTCGACGTATCGGCTGCGTCGATCCGCAATTGGATCCGGCAGGCTGCGCTCGCCGACAGAGCGCCAGCGGTCAACGCACTGAGCATCGCTGAGCGCGAGGAGTTGGCGTACCTGCGTCGTGAGAACCGTCGCTTGCAGATGGGACGCGACATCCTGGCAAAGGCTACGGCCTGGTTCGCCAACAGAGGCGAGGAGACGTCCACGCCGTCTTCGAACTCGTGAAGGACAACCAGGCCACCTTCGCCGTGCATACGATGTGCCGGGTGCTGCGTGTGTCGGCCAGCGGCTTCTACGCCTGGCGCAACCGCGAGCCGTCCAGGCACGCGCGCGAGGACGCGCAGCTGAGCGAACGCACCCGCACGATCCACGCCGAGTCCGAGGCGACGTACGACATGCCACGAGTGCACGCCGAGTTGCTCGAGCAGGGCGTTTCGGTGAGCCGCACCGTCACGACGCAGCGCGACGCCCGGCAACGGCCCAGCGCCGGACTTGGTGAACCGGTGCTTTCACGCCGACGGACCAGATCGACTGTGGGTGGCCGACATGACGTACGTGCCGACCTGGGACGGCTTCGTGTAGCTCGCAATCGTGCTCGATGCGTGGAGTCGCCGCATCGTGGCTGGTCGATCGGGGAGCGCACGATGGCCTATCCCAACCAGAAGCCCCCGTTCCGTCCGCGCATCAAACACGACTTGCCCACCGCCGGCGTCTGCGTGGCATGCGCCACGCCGCCGGTGGACAAGTCTGCCGCGCAGCACTTCGAATCGCCTCGAGGGCGAAAACGCCAACCTGTCCACGGAAACGGGTCAAGCCCGGAAATGATGCGAAACACGGCGTTTTCTGCTGCGCTCCTTGGCTTGGATTCGAAAATGCAGCGTTTCGCTGCAAAACCGAATCGCACTACGGCCCCGGCTCCGTTCAGTTGGCGGTTCGATCGGCGCGATCGACCCTTCGACGCGCTCGCCGCCGACGCGACCGGACGTTCCTGGGAGCGGTCGGCATGGCATCGGGATTGGCACGATGATCTTCGGCTCCTGCGCCTCGGCGTTGGTGTCCGGCCGCGCCCAGCGTTCGTCCCGCTCGCCGACCGCGCTCCCGTCTGGAGCGTCTGCCCTCGTGGAATCGATTCCACGAACGAAAGCGCTCCATACTGTAGCGGCGAGGGCGCGCCGGCCCCTCCCATCCAGTCGCCCCCGAACCGCCGTGAACGTACCCACCCTGCACCTGCTCGACACGATCACCTCGATCGACGCGTCGCACGCCGACGGCGTCGTCGTGTCCGGCTCGCACGGCGGCGTCTCGTCCACCGGCTTCGTCCTGCGCGCACCAGCGAAACCGCGCGCGATCTTCTTCAACGACGCCGGCGTCGGGAAGGATCGCGCCGGCGTGGTCGCGCTGGAGCTTCTCGACGCGGCGGGCGTTGCGTGCGCCGTCTATTCGCACGAATCGGCGCGCATCGGCGAGGCGCGCGACGGCTGGGAGAACGGCGTGGTGACGCAGGTGAACGCGGCGGCGCGAGCGGCCGGCATCGCGCCGGGCCAGCGCGTGCGCGACGCGGTGCAGGGGCTGGGCGCCGGCGCTTCGGTGTAGGCTGCAAGCTCCCCGGCCGGCCCGCCGTTTGCGGGCGCCGCGTTCCCTGCGCCGAAACGGATCTCGTCTTGCTCACCCCGTTCATCCAGTTCCTGATCACCGCGAACGTCGTCGGCTTCCTGCTGCAGGGGCTGCTCGGGCCGGTGACGATCGAATGGTTCGCGCTGTGGCCCAGCCACTGGACGAACGTGCTCGCCGCACCCTGGACGCTGGTGAGCTACAGCTTCCTGCACGGCGGCCTCACGCACCTGCTGTTCAACATGTTCGCGATCTGGATGTTCGGCACCGATCTCGAACGGGTCTGGGGCGCGCGGCGCCTCGCCTTCGGCTATTTCCTCGGCGTCGTCACCGGCGCGCTCGCGCAGATCGTCGTCGGAGAGGCCTTCGGCGGCGGCGGATTGCCCGTGATCGGCGCGTCGGCCGGCGTCTTCGCGGTGCTGCTGAGCTACGCGATCGTGTTCCCGAACCGCACGGTGATGCTGCTCTTTCCGCCGATCCCGATGCCCGCGCGCGTATTCGTCGCGCTGTACGGCGCGCTCGAGCTGGTGCTCGGCGTCACCGGCTCCGCGTCCGGGGTCGCGCATTTCGCGCACCTGGGCGGAATGCTCGGAGGATGGATCGCCTACCGCTTCGGCGGCGCGATGTCGCGCTGGAACCGGCGCCGCTGAAGGAGTCGCAGCGCAAGGCCGCCGCGGCGCACGAGCGCCGCAGCGCACGAGCACCGCAGCGCACGAGCGCCGGCCCGCAGCCAACTCGCCTGGCGCATTTCGATCCGTCGCCGGCGCATAAGGGATGCTGCACTTCGGCGCCCCGCTACGATTCGACCATGAAAGATCTCCTGCCCGGCCAGGCCCACGACTTCGTCCAGAGCAATCCGGAGGCGCTGTTCATCGACTGCCGCAGCGACCCCGAGTACTTCTTCGTGGGGCACGCGGTCGGCTCGATGCACGTTCCCTGGTACGACGCACCCGACTGGGACTTCAACCCGCATTTCGTCGCGGACGTGAAGAAGCTCGCCGGCAACTCGCTCGACCGTCCGGTCGTGCTGATCTGCCGCAGCGGCAAGCGCTCGGTGGAGGCGGCGGCGGCACTGGAGGCAGCCGGTTTCAGCGACGTCTACAACGTGCTGCACGGCTTCGAGGGCGACCTCAACAACGACCGACAGCGCGGCAAGACCAACGGCTGGCGCTTCGACGGGTTGCCCTGGGAGCAGTTCTAGGTCGCTCCCGCTACCTGCTACCCGCCTTCGTGCGCAGGACGCTCCGAAAGAACGCCACCAGCGCGTCGGCGTGCGCGTCGAAGGTGAACGCCGCCCGGTGCGCGTGCACCCGCTCGGCCCGCGCGTGCATCGTCTCCGGGTCGCGCAGGATCGCGCCCAGCTCGTCGAACACATCGAAGAACACGCCGACGCCGAGACGGCGCGTCAGCGCCTTGGCGGCGACGATCGAGCCCGGATTCGCCTGCTGGATCATCGGCAGCCCCGCGGCCGCGAGCGTCGTCACTGCGCCGGGTAGTTCAGGTCGTCCCAGTTCGCGCGGCGCAGCTCGCCCTCGTTGGCGCTGCGAAACGCGTGCAGCCACCCGGCGTCGTACTGCGAGGACCCCTGGAGCGAAGTTGCGGTGAGCGCGCATCGCAAGCCGCGTGCCGACACCGGGGCCCGTGAGCGTCCGACGTCCGGAAACGCCGGGCGGCGGTAGAACGAAAAACGCCCGCTCGCGCGGGCGTCCTGCAAATGGGAAGGCAGTCGAAGCGGTGACGGCGAAAGCCCGCTGCGGCCGAAACGATGGATCGAGGAAAATCCGCGGCGTACCTCAGTGCAGCACAAGTGGATGCTGCATCAGGCCTTCGAAGCGCCGCAGGAAGTCGTCGACCTGCTCTTCGGACGGCTCGCTCTCGATCAGCTCCTGCACGCCGCTGCGGAACTGCTCGGCGAGATCGCCGCCCAGGTAGATTTCCCGGCGGCCGAGCTTGTCCATGATCTCGAAGCCGCCGACGTCGCCACCGCCGTCCACGTCGCGGAATTCGACGACGCAGTAGTTCGAGCTGTTGTAGATCATGTTCATTCCGGCACCTCTCCCAGTGCTGGGGAAATAGGGTCGCCGGCCGGAAAGTTCAAGCGAAGCACGAGCCGACCGTCGTTCCTGCCGCTCCGACGGGCGCACCTTCCGCACCCAAGAGCAAGCGCCTACTATCAAGAAAACCTGCTTGACCAAAGAACATATCCGTTCTCTTTGCTCGCCGAAGTATGCGCAGCAAGCGGTCTGCCCACCAGCGGGGGAAACCCCTGCAAGACATTCATCTTCGCCAGAACGCGGGGGTGAAAATTACGAAGAACGTGAGCAGCTCGAGACGACCGGCGAGCATCGCGAAGGCGAGCAGCCAGGTCTCGAAGTCGCTCATGTCGGCGTAGTTGCTCGTCGGTCCGTAGCGGCCGAGCGCCGGCCCGACGTTGTTCACCGTGGCCACCGCCGAAGACACCGCGGTGAGGAAATCCTCGCCGGCCGCGAGCAGGATCAGTACGAGCGCGAGCTGCGTCAGTCCCCACAGCAACATGTAGCCGAGCACGGCGAAGATGATCCGGTTGTCGACGATCTGCCCATTGAGCGTGAGCGGGGCGATCGCTCGCGGGTGCACGAGCCGCGTCAGTTCGCGCCGCGCCTGCTTGATGAGGATCAGCGAGCGGATCATCTTGATGCCGCCGCCGGTCGAGCCCGCCGACGAGCCGACGCAGGCGAGGAACAGCAGCCACAGCGGCGCGAACAGCGGCCAGGATGCGTAGTCCTGGCTCACGTAGCCGGTCGTCGTGCCGAGCGACACCGTGTTGAACAGCGAGTGGCGCAGCGCGACGAGGAGGCTGGGGTACTGGCCGGTCCAGTACAGGTACGCGCCGATCGTGATCGCGCTCGCCAGCAGCAGTCCCCAGACCGCGGGCGCCTCGGGATCTCGCCAGTAGGCGAGCAGCGAGCGCTGGCGCAGCGCGACGAAATGCGTGAAGAAGTTCAGCACCGCGACGAGCATGAACGCGGTGAGCACGGCCTCGACGGCCGGCGAGGCGAGCGCCGCGATGTTGGCATCGCGCGTCGAGAAGCCGCCGAGCGACATCGCCGAGAACGCATGGCAGACCGCCTCGAACCAGTCGAGCCCGGCCCAGTGCAGCGCCAGGATGCACGCGGCGGTGAGACCAGTGTAGACGAGCCACAGGTATTTCGCCGTCTGCGTGATGCGCGGCGTGAGCCGGTTCTCCTTCATCGGACCCGGCATCTCGTTGCGGAAGAGCTGCAGCCCGCCGACGCCGAGCAGCGGCAGGATCGCCACCGCCATCACGATGATTCCCATGCCGCCGTACCACTGCATCGCGTGGCGCCAGACGTTCACCGACTGCGGAAGACGCTCGAGGTTGCTCAGGATCGTCGAACCGGTGGTCGTCAGCCCCGCGACCGCCTCGAAATACGCGTCGGTGAACGTCAGGCCGGGAATTTCCAGCATCAGCGGCACGGCGCCGGCCAGCGACATCGTCACCCAGCCGAGCACGACGAGCAGGCAGCCGTCCCGCGGCTCCAGCTCTCGGCGATAGCGGCGCGTGGCGAGCCAGAGCAGGGCGCCGCCGATCAGGCAGCCGATGCTGGCGACGAGAAAGCTGCGATGGCTGCCGTCGGCAACGGCGATCGACCACGCGAACGGCAGCGCGAAGGTCGCCGAGAACACCATCAGCATGCCGCCCAGGACGTGGGCGATTACGAGAAGGCGGTCCAATCGGTGTCGACGAGGGCCGGAGCCGGGTCAGGCGGGGCCGAGATCCCAGCGTTCGGGAAGCGGCTCGATCAGGCCCATCTTCTGCAGCATGTCGAGGGCGTCGTCGAGGCCGCGGTAGCTGTGCAGCAGCGTGCGCAGCACCTGCACGCTGCGCCGCCCGTCGATGAGCGCGAGCACCGTGCGCAGGCGGCGCGGGATCGTCGCCTCGGCGCGCCGCGACTCCTCGCGGCCCAGGCGCGTCTTGATGTAGACGAGCGCACCCGACAGCGACGTGGGTTCGCCGGCCGATGCGAGTTGCCGCAGCAGCGTGTCGATCGAGCTCATGCGGCGATGGTACCCGCTCAGCCCGCTGCGCGGTCGATCGCCCTTCGCGTCAGCCAGCGCGAGGTGCGCAGCAGCCGAGCGTCATCGCCGTAGCGACCGACGAGCTGCACGCCCAGCGGGAGTCCGTTCGCCCCCCCGAGCAGCGGCAGGCTCAGCGCCGGCGCGCCGATGTAGGTCCACAGCGTGCACATCAGTGGATCGCCGGTGCCTTCCGAGGCGCGCGGCGCGGTGCCGAGCGTCGCGGGGCAGGCGATCGCATCGAAGCGCTCGAACAAAACGTCGATCGCCGCGGCGACGCGCTCCCGGTTCTCGATCGCCGTCCGGTAGTCGACCGCGGTGATCGTGCGTCCGCGCTCGATCTGCCGCTGCAGCGATTCCGACAGGTACTCGCGGCCGGTGTCGTACTCGCGTGCGAAGGAGGCGGCGATGTCGACTTCCATCACCGTGCGCAACCCGGCGACCGCCTGTTGCGCCTCGATGGGCAGCTCGACACTTTCAACGTCGTCGCCGAGCGTGTCGACCCACCGCTCGAAGGCGACCTGCGCGTCGGGGGCGACGCGCTCCCACCAGGGCGTTCGCGCCCACGCCAGGCGCGGCCGGTGGGGCGGTTCCTGTGCGGCGATCGACTCGAGCGGCGGGGTCGGCGCCAGCGCGGTGGCCGGATCGGAAGGATCCGGGCCGAAGAGCGCCTGCGCCAGGGCTGTTGCGTCTTCGACGTTGCGCGCGAAGACGCCGATCTGGTCGAGCGTCGGCGACTGCCGGAGCACGCCGCCGCGCGCGATGCGCCCGAAGCTCGGCTTGTAGCCGACGACGCCGCAGAACGCCGCGGGACGGATGACCGAGCCGTTCGTCTGCGTGCCGATCGCGAGCGGCACCATGCCGCAGGCGACGGCCGCGGCCGAGCCGCTCGAGGACCCGCCCGGGGTGTGCGCGACGTCGTGCGGATTGCGCGTCCTGCCGGGCGCGTAGGTCGCCAGCTCGGTGGTCACCGCCTTGCCGATCGGCCAGGCGCCGACGCGACGCATCGCGCGCACGAGCGCCGCATCGTCGTTGGCGATGCGACCGGCGTGCAGCACGGTGCCGTCTCCGATGGGCATGCCGCGCACGTCGACGATGTCCTTGACGGCGACCGGCACGCCGAGCAGCGAGCCTGCCCCGTCGCCGCGCGCGATCGTGTCGTCGATCGCGCGCGCCGTCGCGCGCGCATGCTCGCCATCGAGGTGCTCCCAGGCCTGGACCTCGGGTTCGCGCGCATCGATCCGTTGCAGAAGCGCGCTCGTATAGTCGAGACACGAGAGCCGCCGCTCGCGGATCTCGCGAGCAGCGGCAAGGGCGCCGAGGACGGTGAGATCTTGCGTCATGGCACGCGCAGCCGGCCCGGCCCCCTTCTCCCTTCCCCCTTCTCCCTTCGCGTCCTCACCGATACAACACCTCCGGCAGCCACAACCCCATACCCGGGAACATGTACAGGATGAAGATCGCCAGGATCTGCAGTGCCATGAACGGCATCATCCCCATGAAGATCTGCCCGAGCGTGACGTGCGGCGGGGCGACGCCCTTCAGGTAGAACGCGGCCATCGCGACCGGCGGCGACAGGAACGCGGTCTGCAGGTTCAGCGCGACGAGCAGGCCGAAGAACAGCGGGTCGACCTCGAAGTGCGCGACGAGCGGGATGAAGATCGGCATGAAGATGACGATGATCTCGGTCCACTCGAGCGGCCAGCCGAGCAGGAAGATGATCACCTGCGCGAGCAGCAGGAACTGGATCTTCGACAGGCCGAGCGACAGCACCCATTGCTCGATCAGCTCCTGTCCGCCGAGCAGCGCGAAGGCGGCCGAGAAGATCGACGAGCCGACGAACAGCCAGCACACCATCGCCGACGTCTTCGCGGTGAGGAACACGGACTCCTTCATCACGTCCATGTTCAGCTGCCGGTACGCGATCGCGAGCAGGAAGCCGCCGAAGGAGCCGACGGCGGCGGCCTCGCTCGGCGTGGCCAGCCCGAACACGATCGATCCGAGCACCGCGAGGATCAGCGTCGCCAGCGGGAAGAACGACGACAGCAGCATGCGGAAGATCTCGAGCCGCGCGAAGCTGAGGACCACGTAGTACGAGACGAGCAGCAGCAGGCCGAGGCCGGCCATCGTCCAGAACCAGACCGGCACGTCGCGCAGCGGCGTTGCCGCCGACTCGTCTTCGGCGGTCGCTTCGTCGGCGGCGGCGGAACCGCTGTCGGCAGCTGCCGATTCGGAACCCGCCGGCTCGGCGAGCCCGGTGTCCTCGGCGCCCGGCTCGGCGAGGCCGCCGTCGAGCGAGTTGTCGGCGGTGGAGTAGCTGCCCAACTGCTGCAGGCCGCTGGTGTCGAACTCCACTTTCGGGGCGGTGACCGACTGCCAGGCGAGCGCGAGCATCACGAACAGCGTGATCGCCGGCAGCAGCGTCACGAACAGCTGCCGCGCGAGCGTCCACATCGGCAGGTCGGCGTTGCGCGATCCCTTCATCGCGCGGACGATCGCCGGAAGCGCGCGGTTACCGAAGCGTTCGCGCAGGCGCTCGGCCGGCGGTGACAGCTTCACCTGGCGCGCCTCGTCGGGCAACGGCGGCATCAGGTGCGGCTTCACCTTCGCCAGCACGATCACGTACAGGATGTACAGGCCCGCGAGCATCAGGCCGGGAAAGAACGCGCCCGCGTACAGCTGCACGACCGACACGCCGGCGGTGGCGCCGTAGACGATCAGCAGCACCGACGGCGGGATCAGGATACCCAGGCAGCCGCCGGCGGTGATCGAACCCGCCGAGATGCGCTCGTCGTAGCCGGCCTTGAGCATCGCCGGCAGCGCGAGCAGCCCCATCAGCGTGACGACCGCGCCGACGATGCCGGTGGCGGTGGCGAACACGGCGCACGTGAAGATCGTCGCGACGGCGAGCGACCCCGGCAGGCGTGCCATCGCCAGGTGCAGCGACTTGAACAGCCGCTCGATCAGGTTCGCTCGTTCGACGAGGTAGCCCATGAACACGAACAGCGGAACCGCGATCAGCACGTCGTTGGCCATCACGGCGTAGGTTCGCTGGACCATCAGGTCGAGCGTCTGCTGGACAGCCTCCTCGGTGCTCCCCGTCCGGTCCATGTAGGCGAAGAACGCGAACATCACGCCCATGCCCATCAGCGTGAACGCCGTGGGGAAGCCGAGCATGATCGCCGCGACGATCAGCGCGAGCATCAGCAGACCGAGGTGCCCGCTCGTGAGCGTCGACCACGGGGTGAGCGAGAGTACCGCGACGACGATCAGCCCGAGGATCGACAGGCCGAAGAGGAGTTCCTTGCGCATCGGTCGGCTCCTCAGCGTGGTTCGTGCGCCGCGTTCTCGGCGACGTGTTCGGTGACCATCGCGCGCAGCTTGTCGACGTCGACCTCCTCGACGTCGTCGAGCCGCCTGGGCCAGGCACCCGTGCGCAGGCAGACGATGCAGCGCAGGATCTCGATCGCGCCCTGCACGAGCAGCAGCGCGCCGGCGAGCGGAATCACCGCCTTGAACGGGTAGATCGGCGGACCGTCCGCGGTGATCGACGAGTGCTCGCGGATCGCGAAGGACTCGCCGGCGTACTCGTATCCCGCCCAGACCATCGCGACGACGCCGGGTACGAAGAACACGATGTACAGCACGAGGTCGAAGAACGCCTGCGTTCGCGGCGAGAAGAAGCCGTAGAGAATGTCACCGCGCACGTGCCCGTTGGCGGCGAGCGTGTAGGCGCCCGCCATCATGAAGAGCGTGCCGTAGAGCATCATCTGCGCATCGAAGGCCCAGGGATGCGGGGCGTTCAATATGTAGCGCGAGAACACTTCCCAGGTGATCAGCGCGGTGAGCGCGACGATCAGCCACGCGAAGAAATGGCCGATCCGGGTGTTGAACCGATCGACGGCCAGGAAGAGCTTTTGCATGATGGTCTTGCGTACGGCCGAGCCCCGCCGGGCGCGCAGCGCGGGCGGGACGGGAAACGGCGTGTTTGGAAAGGCACCGGGCGGAAAGGCGGGTCATCGCGCCCACGGGCGCCGGAAAGCGCGGGCCGCGCTCCGGCGCGGCGGCACCGGCGCGAGGACGCCGGTGCCGCGCGACTTCAGCCCTTCTTCTTCTGCTGCTTCGGCCCGAAGTAGTGGTTGTAGGCCATGCGGCGGTTCGTGTTCGTGTCGAGGTCCCACTTCACCGCGCGCGCAGCGAACTTGCGCTGCGACTCGAGGATCTCCTTGAACAGCGGGTTGCCCGCGGCCATCTTGTCGGCGACCTGGTCGTAGATGACCAGTTGCTGCGCGAGGATCGGGTCGGGCGTCTTGTAGAACTTCACGCCGTCCTTGGCCTGCATCTCCTCGTAGTCCTTCGAGTAGCGGTCGATCGCCTTCCACGACATGTCGGCCGATGCGGCCTCGACGGCGTTGTCGATGATCGCGCGCATCTTCTCGGGCAGCGCGTCGAACTTCGCCTTGTTGAACAGCACCTCGAACTGCTCGGCGTTCTGGTGGTAGCTCTGCAGCATGCAGACCTTCGAGACGTCGGGGAAGCCGAGCAGGCGGTCGGAGCTGGCGTTGTTGAACTCGGCTCCGTCGAGCAGGCCGCGATCGAGCGCGGGGACGATCTCGCCGCCGGGCAGCGCGTTCACCGCGACGCCCATCCCGGTGAACACGTCGATCGACAGGCCGACGGTGCGGAACTTCAGACCCTTCATGTCCTCGGCCTTCGTCACCGGCTTCTTGAACCAGCCCAGCGGCTGCGAGGACATCGGTCCGTAGACGTACGACTTCACGTTCGCGCCGACCGTCTGGTACAGGCGCTCGAGGAACTCCTTGCCGCCACCGTACTTGTGCCACGCGAGCAGCATGTTCGCGTCCATGCCGTAGGCCGGGCCCGAGCCCCACAGCGCCAGAGCGTTGTTCTTGCCGTAGTGATAGACGACGACGCCGTGGCCGCCGTCGAGCGTGCCTTTCGACACCGCATCGAGCAGGTTGAACGCCGGAACGACGGCACCCGCGGGCAGCACCTCGATCTTCAGGTCGCCGCCGGTCATGTCGTTGACCTTCTTGGCGAAGTCGA
>DASWVL010000210.1:0-3961 GCA_036406255.1 Zeimonas sp. | reverse complement strand
CGACATCTACACGTTCATCGAGCACCGCGGCCCGATCACCGGCAGGAAGGTCGCGTGGATCGGCGACTCGAACAACGTCTGCAACAGCTGGCTGCAGGCGGCCGAGCTGCTCGACTTCGAGGTGCGCGTCTCCACGCCGCCCGGCTACGAGATCGAGCCCGAGCGCGCGGGCCGATTCGGCGGGCGCGTCGAGCAGTTCGAAGACCCGATGCAGGCGTGCGCCGGCGCCGATCTGGTGACCACCGACGTGTGGACGAGCATGGGCTTCGAGGACGAAAACGAACAGCGCCGGCGCGCATTCGCCGACTGGTGTGTCGACGCCGACATGATGCGGATGGCCCGAGCCGACGCGCTCTTCATGCACTGCCTGCCGGCGCACCGCGGCGAGGAAGTGAGCGCCGAGGTGATCGACGGGCCGCAGTCGGTGGTCTGGGACGAAGCCGAGAACCGCCTGCACGCCCAGAAGGCGCTGATCGAGTACCTGATGCTCGGCCGCGTCGAGACGCCGGGCTAGCCCTGCGCGCCGAGCACGCGCTCGACGATTCCCTTCAGCGCGATGCGCTCGATCGCGCCGATCGCCACCTCGCAGCGCCCTTCGACGCACAGCCCCTGCACGCCGGCGTCTTCCCACGCCTGCGCCACCGCTTCCCGGCACGCATCCCGCACCGCCTCGGCCACCCTGAGCGCGGCCGAACCCGTCGACGATTCCATCATCGGATCGATCTCCCTGAATTCAACCCAGATGATCGCGCATTCGCTCGGCGAGCCGCTTGCGCGCACGATGCAGGCGCACCCAGCAGTTCGCCTCGGTGATGTCGAGCTGTCGGCAGACCTCGGCCGTGGAAAGGCCGTCGAGCACCTGCAGGACGAACACGCTGCGCAGCGTCGGTGCCAGTGCATCGATCTCGGCGAGCAGCGCCTCGCCGAGCCGCGCGCTCGCCACGCGCGCGGCCGGGTCGTCGTCGTGCTCGAGGTGCGAAGCCGCGAGCCGATCGAGCGTGTCGGCACCGGCGACGTCTTCGCCGTCGTGCATCTGCACGTAGCGGCCCTCGCGACGGAAGGCGTCCTGGATCTTGTGGTTCAGGATTCCGATGAGCCACGTGCGCACCGCCGACTGTCCCTGGAACGACGCGCGATTCGCGAGCGCAGCGACGAGCGCATCCTGCACCGCGTCTTCCGCAAGGTCCTCGTCCCGGATCCGCCGGCGCGCGAAACGCATCATCGCACCGCGGTGCGAGGCGAGTTCGGCCGGGCTGGCCGAGCCGACCGGCCCGCTGTCGACCGCGGGGAGCAAGGCGCTGCGCGCCCATGCAGCGGCCGGGAGGGGCTGGGGGGCTTCTTCGACCGCGTCGGCGATCATCAGTGGTTCCGTGCGCACCTTCGCAGTCTGACCGGCGCAGGTCCGCGGAAAATCTCCGCCGGATCACGATTCGATCACGAAGGCGAGGTCGTCGCGCCGGGTCGCGGCGCGGCACCCTCCGGCGGACGTATCGGCGCCGCGCCCCCTTTGCTATTCTCGATCGAATGGAAAAGCGCATCCTCGTCGTCGAGGACCAGTCCGACATCGCCGAGCTGATCGCGATGCACCTGCGCGACCTCGCGCTGCAGGTCGAGTGCGTGCACGATGGTGCCGCCGGGTACGAGGCAGCGCGGTCGGGGCGCTACGATCTCGTCATCCTCGACGTGATGCTGCCGTCGCGCGACGGGCTCGACGTCGTTCGTGCACTGCGCATGGACCGGGTCACGACGCCGGTGCTGATGCTCACCGCGCGCTCCACCGAACTGGACCGGGTGCTCGGGCTCGAGCTGGGCGCCGACGACTACCTCACCAAGCCGTTCTCGATTCCGGAGCTTCAGGCGCGCGTCAAGGCAATGCTGCGCCGGCTCGACATGCATCAGCCGGCCTCGCAGGCGGCGTCGGTGCCGGCGGGCGCCGCCGAGCAGATCGAGTTCGACGAGTTGCGCATCGACTGCGCGAGCCGCGAAGTGCGCCTGGTGGGCCGACCGATCGCTCTGACGGCGAAGGAATTCGACCTGCTCGTGCACTTCGCGCGCAATCCCGGCCGCGCGTTCACGCGGCTGCAACTGCTCGATTCGGTCTGGGGAACGACCTTCGAAGGCTACGAGCACACGGTCAACACGCACATCAACCGTCTTCGCTCGAAGATCGAAGCCGACCCGGCCCGGCCGCGCTACGTTCTCACGGTACGGGGGGTCGGCTACCGTTTCGCGAACCGATCGTGAAATCGCTGCGCGCGCGCGTGCTGCTGCTCGTCGTCGGCTTCGGCCTGGTGATGGCCGCGCTGCTGGCGATCGTCATGCACGCCTCGGTTCGCCAGTACTACAACGACTGGATGTACGCGAAGAGCCGCGTCTTCGTGCAGCGCATCGTCCAGACCCATCCCCACCTGTGGCGGGACTACCTCGCCGATCCGGCCGGCTTCGGCGCCACGCTTCGCCAGTACACGCTGTACACCCCGCACACGGGGCTGTACCTGCTCGACACCGACGGTCGCGTTCTCGCCAGCTCGGGCCAGCGCGCCCGCTTCGACTCCGACTACCGCGTGAACCTCGCGCCGCTCGAGCAGGCGATGAAAGCCGATTCGGAAGCGCCGGCGGTCTCCGACGATCCGGACGTCGCGGGCGGACAAGCGCTCGTCGCCGGCCAGCCCGTGATCGACGACGGCGCGGTGCGCGGCTGGCTGTACGTCGTCGCACGCGAGGCGAGCCTCGAGACGGCGATGCCCGAGATGCTCGAGAACTACGCGTTCCGCACGGCAGCGGCAGTCGCGCTGCTGACGATCGGCATCGGCTCGCTGCTGACGATCGCAATGATCTCGCTTCTCACGCGCCCGCTCACCGCGCTCACGCGCGCGGTCGATCGCGTGCGCAACTCGGGCTTCTCCGACGCGCTGCGCGCCGACTTCTTTCCCGACAGCGCGCGTGACGACGAGATCGGCCGGCTCGGGCGCACTTTCCGCGAGGCCTTCGACCGGCTGGGCGAGGAGACCGAACGCGTGCGCACCGTCGACGCGAAGCGGCGCGAGATGGTCGCCAGCGTCTCGCACGACCTTCGCACTCCTCTCACCGCGCTGATCGGGCAGCTCGAGACGATCCGGCTCAAGCACGACACGCTGTCGGCCGAGACGCAGCAGCACCTGCTCGCGCGCGCGACCGACAACGCACAGCAGCTGCGCCGGCTCACCGACACGCTCGCCGATCTCGCGAGTCTCGACGACCCCGACTTCCGCGCGCAGCCCGAGCCGATCGCGATCGGCGAGCTGGCCGACGACGTCGTGCAGCGCTTCGCGGGGATCGCCCAGCAGGCGGAGGTGTCGCTCGAGGTCGACTACCCCGACGGGCTGCCGCTCGCGCGCGCCGATGCCGCCCTCGTCGAACGTGCGCTGTCGAACCTGCTCGACAATGCGCTGCGCGTGACGCCTGCCGGCGGCGGCGTGCGGGTGCGGGCGATGCGCGACGAAGCGGGCGTGCGCATCGAGGTCGACGACGACGGCCCCGGCGTCGCCCCCGAGGACCAGCCCTGGATCTTCGAGCGCTTCTACCAGGCGAGCCGCCACCGCGAACAGCGCGGCAGCTCCGGCCTCGGCCTGGCGATCGTCCGTCGCGTCGCCGAGCTGCACGGTGGCCGCGCCGGCCTGCGCAGCGAACCCGGTCGCGGGTCGACGTTCTTCATCGAACTGCCTGCGTGAGGAAGGGAAGGGAGAAAGGGGCAGGGGGAAGGGGAAACCCGGGGCTCGCGTCCCGCCGCGCTCTCGCACGCTTACGGTTCCCCTTCCCCCTTCCCCCTTCCCTTCCCCCATATAATCGACGGTTTTTCATCGCATACGGCGGCGCGCAAATGAGCGAAGTGCGGAAGGTGGTCCTCGCGTACTCGGGCGGTCTCGATACCTCGGTGATCCTGAAGTGGCTGCAGGACACCTACGGCTGCGAGGTGATCACC
>DASWVL010000209.1:0-1591 GCA_036406255.1 Zeimonas sp. | reverse complement strand
CATCGCGCGCACCCACGCCGCCGACGGCTCGCGCCCGTGCAGCAGGTGCAGGAAGTGCCCGCCGATCGAGTCGTCGTCGGTCTGCACCTCGATGCGCTTTCCGTTCGTCGCGAAGTGGTACCAGTACAGCAGCATCGAGCCGAGCGAGGCGAGCAGGCGGTCGGCGATGTCGCGCGCGCCGGCGACGTTGTGGTCGTCCTTCTCGGGCAGCGCACAGCCGAGCGCGGAGACGCCGGTGCGCAGCACGTCCATCGGGTGCGCGGAAGCGGGCAGGGCCTCGAGCGTGGCCTTCACCGCCGCGGGCAGCCCACGCAGCGAGCGCAGCTTCGCCTTGTAGGCGATCAGCTCGGCGCGCCTGGGCAGGTGGCCGTGCACCAGCAGGTGGGCGATCTCCTCGAACTCGGCGGCGTGCGCCATCTCGAGGATGTCGTATCCGCGGTAGTGCAGGTCGTTGCCGGTGCGCCCCACCGAGCACAGCGCGGTGTTGCCCGCGACGACACCCGACAGGGCGACGGATTTCTTCGGCTTCGGGCCGCTGGGGGCAGCCCCGGAGTGGTCGGTCATCTCGGCGTTCCGTGGTTCAGGTTTTCCGGGCGCGCGTCATTTCGCGCGTGCGAACAGTTCGTCGAGCTTGCGTTCGTAGTCCCAGTAACCGATCGCGTCGTACAGCTCCTGTCGCGTCTGCATCCGGTCGACGACCGCCTTCTGTGTTCCGTCGCGGCGCAGCGCGCCGTAGACCTCCTGGGCCGCCTTGTTCATCGCGCGGAACGCCGACAGCGGATAGAGCGCAATCGACACGCCGGCGCTCTTCAGCTCGTCGACGGTGAACAGCGGCGTCTGGCCGAACTCGGTGATGTTCGCCAGCACCGGCACCTTCACCGCATCGACGAAGCGTCGGTACATCGACAGCTCGGTGATCGCCTCGGGAAAGATGCCGTCGGCCCCGGCCTCGACGCACGCGACCGCGCGCTCGATCGCCCGGTCGATTCCCTCGACGGCGAGCGCCTCGGTTCGTGCCATCAGGAAGAAATCCGGGTCGGTTCGCGCATCGGCCGCCGCCCGGATGCGGTCGACCATCTCCTGCTGCGAGACGATCTCCTTGCCGGGGCGATGGCCGCAGCGCTTGGCTCCCACCTGGTCCTCGATGTGCATCGCCGCGGCACCGGCCTTGATCACCGAGCGCGTCGTTCGCGCCACGTTGAAGGCCGACGCGCCGAAGCCGGTGTCGACGTCGACGAGCAGCGGCAGCGGGCATACGTCGGTGATGCGACGCACGTCGATCAGCACGTCCTCCAGGCCGCTGATGCCGAGGTCGGGCATGCCGAGCGAGCCGGCCGCGACGCCGCCCCCGGACAGGTAGATCGCACGAAAGCCCGCGCGCTGCGCGAGCAGCGCGTGGTTCGCGTTGATCGCACCGACCACCTGCAGCGGCTGCTCGGCGCGAAGCGCGTCGCGGAAGCGCTTTCCGGCGCTGGACGTCATGGCGTTCAACCGAGCAGGTGCGCGACGCCGTCGCGCTCCTCGACCAGTTCGTTCAGCGTGTGGTCCATCTTCGATCGGCTGAACTCGTCGATCGGCAGGTCGCGCACCA
>DASWVL010000208.1:0-7848 GCA_036406255.1 Zeimonas sp. | reverse complement strand
GGGCGCGGGCGCGATACCGATGCCCGGGCCGAGCAGCGGCCGGTCGCCGGACGACGCGGGGCCGGTGATCTGAGCGGCGGGGTCGGCGCGGCTCGCGCACGCTCGCCGACGCATCGCGCGCCCCTCGTGCCGCTCGTGCAGTCCGAGCCTCCTGCGAAGCGCGAGCCTGCCGAGCACCGCTAGCGTCCGGCTCATCGCGCGCACCCGCTGATCCAGCGCATCGGCGTCTGGGCACCCGCTCGCACCCGCGCTCTCCCACGCATCCGTTCCGGCGCCCGATCGAGATGCCGCTCGCCGTCGTGCACAGCCGCGCACTCGTCGGCCTCGACGCGCCCGCAGTCAGCGTCGAGGTGCACATCGGCATCGGGCTGCCTGCCTTCCACGTCGTCGGCCTGCCCGAAGCGGAGGTTCGCGAGAGCCGCGACCGCGTGCGCGCCGCGCTGCTGCACGCCGGCTTCGATTTCCCGAATCGGCGCCTCACCGTCAACCTCGCGCCGGCCGACCTGCCGAAGGCATCCGGACGCTTCGACCTGCCGATCGCGGTCGGCATCCTCGCCGCAAGCGACCAGGTGCCGTCTCGAGCGCTCGACGAGCTGGAGTTCGTCGGCGAGCTGTCGCTCACCGGGGCGATCCGACCGATTCGAGGCGCACTCGCGATGGCGCTCGCCGTCGCGCGCGACACACGCAAGCGTTCACTGCTGCTGCCCGCAGCCAATGGCGACGAAGCGTCGCTCGTCGACGGCGTGCGGCTGCTCGGCGCCGAAGATCTCGTCGGCGTCGCGGCGCACCTGATCGGATCGAGCCCGCTCGTGCGCATCGAGCCGCGGCTGCCCGCGGTGCGCTCGCACGTCGCAGGCGACTTCGCGGACGTCAAGGGCCAGGCCTTCGCCAAGCGCGCACTCGAGGTGGCGGCGGCCGGTGCGCACAACCTGTTGATGATCGGCCCGCCGGGTGCCGGCAAGTCGCTGCTGGCGCAGCGCATGCCGACCATCCAGCCGCCGATGGACACGAACGAGGCGCTCGAGAGCGCGGCGCTCTCCAGCCTGCACGGCGCGTTCCGACCCGATGACTGGGGGAGGCGCCCGTTCCGCGCGCCGCATCACGGCGCATCGGCGGCGGCCATCGTCGGCGGCGGCTCGAACCCGCGTCCCGGCGAAGCGAGTCTCGCGCACAACGGCGTGCTCTTCCTCGACGAGCTGCCCGAATTCTCGCGCGCCGTCCTCGAGGCACTGCGTGAACCGCTGGAGACGGGGCGGATCGCGGTCGCACGCGCCGCACGACAGGTGGAATTCCCGGCGCGCTTCCAGCTCGTCGCCGCGATGAATCCCTGTCCGTGCGGATATTTCGGGTCCGCGCGCTGCCGCTGCACTCCGGAACAGGTGCAGCGCTACCGCGCGCGGCTCTCCGGGCCGCTGCTCGATCGCGTCGATCTGCTGATCGGCGTTTCGCCGGTGGGCGACGCGCAATTGATGCGGCCGCCCGACGGTGAACCGAGCAGTGTCATCGCCGAGCGCGTCGCACGCGCCCGGGAAGTGCAACGCGTGCGGCAGCAGGTGGCCAACGCGTTCCTGTCGCCGCCGCAGATCGACCGGCATTGCGCACTCGACTCGCGCGCAGCGTCGCTGCTGCGCCAGGTCGCGCGCCGCCAGCACTGGTCTTCCCGCGCATTGCATCGCGTGCAGAAGCTCGCCCGCACGATCGCCGATCTCGCCGGCGCCGAGGGCATCGGATCGCAGCACGTGGCCGAGGCGGTCGGGTATCGGCGCGCGCTCGACCTGGGCAGCGCACCCGCGCCCGATGCTACGATCGTCGCGCCATGACCGGATCCCCACCGCAAGAACTGCCGCTCGCCGGACTGAAAGTCGTCGAACTGCATGCGATCGGCCCGGTGCCGTTCGCCGGGCAGCTGCTGCGCTCGCTGGGCGCCCGCGTGGTACGCGTCTCGCCGCCGGACGACCCCGGGCTCGGCGTGCGCGTGCCGGCGCAATTCGACCTGCTGAACACCGGCAAGGAAGTGCGCCTGCTCGGCCTGAAAGATGCCGCGGGACTCGAAGCGCTCCACACCGAACTGGCCGCCGCCGACGTGCTGATCGAAGGGTTTCGCCCCGGCGTGCTCGAGCGGCTCGGTCTCGCACCGGCGACGCTGCTCGAACGACATCCGCGCCTGGTGATGGGACGACTGTCGGGCTGGGGAAGCCGCGGAGCACTCGCGCCGCGCGCCGGTCACGACATCAACTATCTCGCCCGCGCGGGCGTGCTCGCCGCCATCGGCGGGCGCGAGAAGCCGGTCGTTCCGCTGAACCTCGTCGCCGACTTCGGCGGCGGCGCGATGCACCTGCTGGTCGGCGTGCTCGCGAAGCTCGTGCAGCGTTCGATCACGCAGCGGGGCGGCACCGTCGAGACGAGCATCCTGGCCGGCACCGTCGGCCTGACGCCGATGTTCTACGGCCTGCTCGCCGGCGGGGTGTGGAACCTCGAACGCGCGAACAACCTGCTCGACGGCGCGATGCCGTTCTATCGCGTCTATCGCTGCGCCGACGGGCGCTTCGTCGCCGTCGGCCCGCTCGAGCCGAAGTTCTATCGCGAGCTGCTCGACGTCCTCGGCGTCGCCGGCGAAGTCGATCCGAAGGACCAGTACCGAGCGCAGACGTGGCCGGCGACCACCGCCCGGTTCGAGCAGCGCTTCGCCACGCGCACGCGCGACGAATGGGCGCAGGCCGCGGCCGATCGCGATGCGTGCCTGTCACCGGTGCTCGATTTCGCCGAGGCCGCACGCGATGCGCACAACCTGGCGAACGGGCTGTATCGCGTCGAGCCCTTCGCGCAGCCGGGCGAGACGATCCGCTTCGGCTGAGGCGCAGGGCGGCGGCGCCGGGTTCTTGCGCGACCGACGTAGTCCTGGCAGACGCCTTCCGCGGCAACTCGATGCAGCCACCCGCTGCGGGGGACCGCTGCAGGGGACCGCCGCACGCACCCGCCGCACGCACCCGCCGCACGCACCCGCTACAAAATGTAGCGCTTTGCCCCGTGGAATCGATTCCACGAGGGGAAAGACTTGTTTTTGTAGCGCCAACTCGACTTCGTGCGCATGCGCTGCGCTCCGGGCCGGGCCGCGTCGGGGAACGGACTGCGCGGCGCGCATTGCTGTCGGTCAGCGGCGGGGGTGCCCCGAACTCGTGCAGGGACCGCCGCACAGAAGGTGGAGCCTTCGTCGTTTCGATCGAAGCCCTGCTCGGCCGGGACCGAAACCTCTTCCAGCCAATGCTGCACGAGCCGATCCGCCAGGTCCTGGAGGCCGAGAAGAAGGAAGTCCCCGGCGCTCGCCCGGCGAGGCACAGCGCAGAACGTTCCGACCACTGGGTGCGCCCGCTGCTACGGCAGAGAGCCCTCCTCACCCGGATCGACGACCTGGAGCCGCGCGTGCGCGCGAGCGCGACGGTGGCTTCTCCGCAGAGAGATCGAACGCCGGGAGCGGCGCTGCTGTTCGTGCGTGCGCCGTACACCGATCTCCACGAAACCCGGACCGAGAACACCAGCTACGAACACCGCTACAAAACGTAGCGATTCCCCTCGTGGAATCGATTCCACGAAGAAAAGCGCTTCTTTTGGTAGCGCCGGATCATCGTCATGCACGCCTGCCACGGCCGCACACCGAGCCCACGCGCCGCGGCCGCACACCGAGCCCACGCGCCGAGGGCCGCACGACGCGGCCGCACACCGGGCCGCACGCCGAGCCCCCGCGCCGCGCTACAAGCACCTCCCCCTCAACCGCGCCCCGTCTCCACCGCCCGCCGCGGCTGAACCCGCCAGAACACGAGCACCGCGAGCGCGACCGCCTGCATCGCCACCCACGCGAGCATCGCGCGCCGGAACCCCTGCGGGTCGTGCTCGCCGCCGAAGACATCGATCGCGACGCCGAACAGCCACTGCGCACCGAACATCCCGCTCATCGTGAGCAGGTTGTACGCGGTGAACGCGCGCCCGGTGAGACGCGCGGGAAAGGACAGGCTCACGTGCGTCTGCGACAGCGTGTGGCAGGTGGCGGCGATCGCGAGGGCGATCCACAGCACCCAGGCCCAAGTTCCGCCCGAGAACGCGATCGCGAGTTCGATCGCGAGCATCAGCGACGTGCCCGTGGCGACGACGCGCAACGTCGACCATCCGCGCCGCACGAAATGCGGAACGGCGAGCCCGAGGCCGAGGTAGCCGAGCATCAGCACGAGGTTGAAGACGAACAGCGCCTGCGCCGCGGCGTCCGCTTCCATGCCGAGCACGCGACGCAGCCACGGACCGATCCACAATCCCTGGAACGCGACGAAGCTCGCCTGCACCGTGAGCGACACGACGCCGAAACGCCAGAAGTAGCGGTCGGAGAACACCTGGCGGTAGACGCTCCACGACGACTCGCTGTCGTGGCGCGCGGGAACCGGCTCGTCGGCGGGCAACAGCAGGAAGATCGCGGCGCTCGTCGCCACGAGCAGCAACGCGGCGGCGCCGAACACGCCCCGCCAGCCGATCGCCGGCAACGCGACCTGCACCGGCACCGTCGTCGCCAGCGCGCCGAGCGTTCCGGCGACGAGCATCCACGCGGTGAGCTGCTGCTGGCGCCCCGGCGCATACCAGAAACGGAATGCGCGCAGCGACGCCATCAGCGCGGCCGAGACGCCGACGCCGATCAGGGCGCGCGACACCCACAGCATCGCCGCAGAGCGTGCGCCGGCGAACAGCAGGCACCCGCCGGCTGCGACGAGCAGCAGCGTCGCGTCGACGCGACGCGAGCCGAAGCGGTCGAGCAGCACGCCGAGCGGGATCTGCACCGATGCGAAGGCGAGGAAATACGCCGACGACAACGAGCCCAGTTGCGCGTTCGTCAGCCCGAACTCGGCGATCAGTTCGGGCGCGATCACCGCGTTCACCGAGCGCAATCCGTACGACATGAAGTAGCCGCTGGCGAACGCCAGGAACACGCGGATCGCGTCGGGTGCCGCCAGCACCGCGCTCACTGCGCGATCCGGAACGATTCGTGGAACAGCTTCGCAGCTTCCGGATCGGACACCGGCGCGATCATCACCGCCTGCCACGCGCGATTGCCGCGCGCGACGAAGGTCGCGCTCATGTGCGACGGCTCGCCTGCGACGCGGCCCTCGACCTCGACGTGCACGCCACTGGCGCTGCCGACCGGGCGCCCGGCGGCATCGAGCACCGGGACCTCGACTTGCGTGGCCTTCGTCTCATGTCCCTGCACATTGCGTTCCATTGCCGTGCGCATCGCCGTCGTCGCATGCGTGCGCATTTCGTCCTCGGCGGCCGGCAGCACGACCGACCCCACCGTGAACAGGGCCTCGTCGACCCTCGCGCCCGTCATCGCCATCGTCACCTTCACGCCGTCGAGGTCGATCGGTCGCGTCATCGACACGGGTTTCGCGGGCAGCAGGATGCGATAGCCTGCATCGGTTTCGTGGATTTCGCGCCAGTTGTACGCAGGCTGGCAGGCGGAGAACGCGAGCAGCGGGGCGAGGACGAGCGCGGCGCACATCCGGGTTTGCCGGCGCATCGTGGCAGGGAAGTTCATTCGATAATGGTAGGGCGCTGTGCCCGCAACGGAGGTCCAGATGATCTACGAGTTCAAGTCGCGCGCCACCGGCTCCGTCATCATGACGAAGGCCGTTGCCGAATGGATCCTGCAGATCATCGGCAAGACGCCGGGTCGTACCGGAATCATCACCGTGGAGCAGATGCCGGGTGCCGTCGATGCACTGAATCGCGCGATCGCGCAGGAAAAGGAAGCGTTGCGCGCCGAGCGCCGGGCGATGGAATCGGTGGGTCCGGCAGCGGCCAGCGCATCCGACGCGGAGAAGACCGACGCCGACGCCGACAACGACCCGTACCCGGTGTCGCTCGCGCAGCGCGCGTATCCGTTCATCGACCTGCTGAAGGAAGCCCACCGCGCAGGCAAGGACATCACGTGGGGGGTGTAGCGGGCGCGGGCGAGCCGCCGTCGTCGGGGCGTGGTGAGCGCGCCCCGATGTGCTGCGCGGACGTGATCCCCATCGAGACGTAGATGCTGGTCAGCCCGTCGACGCCTACGTCGGCAGGCCGCACCCATTCCGGCGGCACGTAGAGCAGGCCGCCGCCCACCGGGACCGGCGCGGTGGGAACGAGCACGGCGAGGTATTCGCGCCCACCGATCAGCACCGGCTCCGAGGTCGACAGCAGCCCGAGCACGGCGGCGCCGTCGCCGCCGCCGAAATGCAGCCAGACCGGGCTCATCGACCGCATGCCCTCGCCCTCGCGCTGCGAGACCAGCTCGACGAGGCGGCGCGCCGTCTCGTAGACGCTGCGAACGACCGGGATGCGCTGCACGATGCCGTCGAGCACCGACTCGAGCACCTCGCGCAGGCGCGTGCGAACGAGCACGCCGAGCAGGAAGATCGACAGCAGCACGATGACGACGCCGATCGCGTAGGCGACGAACACGTAGCCGGTGACGCCGAGCCCGATCGAGACGAGGACGTTGCCGATCAGGCTGCCCGGACCCACCCAGCCGACGACCAGGCGCGCGCCCCAGACGACGATCAGCAGCGTCGCCGCGAGCGGAAGCGCGGCGAGCAGGCCGGTGACGAAGATCTTCGACAATTCGCGCAGCGGCGCTTTCATGGACGGGCAGCGGTCGGTCGGGGACAGGTGCAGTCTCGCACGCACGGGCACCGGCAGCGCCGGCAGGCGCCCGGGTCGCGCGACGGACAGCCCTGCAACTTGCACGTTCGTTCAATCTCCGTGAAACTACGTGCATGAATGATCCCGGCAACCGCCACGAAGACCTCGCCGTTCGCGTGGCGAAGCTCTATTACTACCAGCGGATGACCACCGAGCGGATCGCCGAAGAACTGCACACGTCGCGCTCGACCGTTTCGCGGCTGCTGTCGTGGGCGCACGAGCACGGCCTGGTCGAGATCCACGTGCACGATCCGGCCGAGCAGCCGGGCAAGATCGAGGCGCTGCTGCGCGAGCGTTTCGGCGTGCGCGTCGTGCGCGTCGTCGCGGTGCCCGAGGCGGCCCGCGAGGCCGACTGGCTCGAGCGCGTGGCGGCCGACGCTGCGGGATACCTGAACTCGGTGATCGGCAGCGACTGCGTCGTCGGCATCGCATGGGGGACCACCGTTCACAAGGTTTCCGAGCGCCTCAAGCCGAAGCCGACGAAGAACGTCGACTTCGTCGCGCTGAACGGCGCCGGCACCCCGCAGAGCATCGACAGCACGATCGGCACCGACCTCGTCCTGCGTTTCGCCGCGAACTACGGCGCGCGCGCGCACGCGTTTCCGGTGCCGGCGTTCTTCGACCATCCGGAGACGAAGACCGCGCTCTGGCGCGAGCGCAGCGTTCGCCGCCTGCTCGACCTGCAGCAGCGTGCCGACGTGCTCGTCTTCAGCGTCGGCGCGTTCTCCAGCGAGGTGCCGAGCCAGGTGCATGCGGGCGGCTTCCTCGAGGCGGCCGACCGGCGCGACCTGCGACGCGACCGCGTGGTCGGCGACATCGCGACGGTGTTCTTCCGCGCCGACGGCAGCTGGCGCGACGTCGCGCTGAACGCGCGCGCGAGCGGCCCCGATCTCGAGCTTTTCGGCTCCCGGCAGTCGATCTGCATCGCCTCGGGCACCGGCAAGGTCGAGGGGATCCGCGCCGCGCTCGCCGGCGGCTTCGTGCACACGCTGATCGTCGACGAGCCGACCGCGCGCGGCGTGCTCGACGACGAGAAGGCGAAAGGGTCGCGTCGCGCGCCGTCGTCGCCCGCCGGCGCGCGCGCAAGGAAGCCATGACGCTCCCGCACGCCCGCCCCGTGCCGGCCGCCCC
>DASWVL010000207.1:0-2462 GCA_036406255.1 Zeimonas sp. | reverse complement strand
GCGGCGCCTTCGCATCGATGCCGAACTCGTCTCGCAGCGTCGACGGACGTTCGGCGAAGGGCTGGAACGTGTTCGTGTCGACGCCGTTCGGGATGTAGGAGATCCGGTCGGCATCGACGCCGAGTCCAAGCGCCTGGTAGTAGGTCTGCCGACACACCGCGTGGATGCGCGATCCGGTGCAGCGGTGCACCTCGAGATCGTTCATCGTCAACAGCCGGCCGTGGATCGTCGTGACGATCGGCTTGCCGGTCATGCGCGCGGCGAGCGCGGCGAGCATGTGTGCGTTCGGAAGGTGCGCATGCACGACGTCGACGCCCGTGGCCTGGATCAGCGCGCAGGCGGTTTGCAACGACGCCCATGACGGATCGTCGGGCGGCATCGAGACGATCACGGTCTCGATGTCGAGCGCTCGCAGGCGATCGGTGACCGCGCTCTCGAAGGGGCACATCGCGGTGACGGTGAAGCGGTCCCGGGGCAACCGCTCGAGCAGCCGCAGCACCCAGGTCTCCATGCCGCCGACGATCGCGTTGCCGAGTACCTGCAGGACGTGGATCGGGCTCGCTGCCATCAGCAGCACCTCGGTCGCAGCGAAAGGGATCGATCGGAATCGGGCGGGGCCGAGCCGGCGCCGGCGCGAAAGCCGTCTTCGGGCGACTCGTCGTCGAGGTCGCCCGCGTCCGGCTCGCGCGCCGCGCCCAGGCCGATCCAGTTCGCGGCCGTCCCGCTCCAGATTCGTTCGCGCGCCACCGCGTCGACGCCGATCTCGTCGAGCAGGTCGACGACCCAGCCGCGGCGTTCGGCGATCACCTTGCCGCTGCACGGCAGGAAACAGTCGCTGCCGAACTGCAGCAGTTCGGCGCCGAGCACCTGCAGCGCGCGTTCGAGCACTTCCCGGCGGTAGGGCGGTGGCGGCCCGAACGAGATGTCGAAGCGGAACGCGCAGTCGTCGGGCGCGACGCCGTTGATCCGGTCGATGACGCCGATCGCGATCGCCTCGTCGGTCCAGGGCCAGCCGAGGTGCGCGAGAGTCACGCGCGCACCGCGGTGATCGCGCAACGACTCGAAGAACGCGGGCCGGCAGAAGCGCCCGGAGCGTCCGTCGATGAAGATGCCGCTGTGGAACAGCACCGGAAGCCTCAGTTCGGCGGCGACGGCGAAGGTGGGCTGCACGCGATCGTCGTACGGATACCAGCCGGTGGGTACCATCTTCACGCCGCCGAGCCCCCACGATTCGACGGCGCGCCGCAGCAGTTGCGGTGCGCGTTCGTCGCGGGGATCGACGACGGCCAGGCCCGTCAGGCGGTCGCGGTGGCCGCGTATTAGCGCGGCGAGATGCCGGTTGCCGCGTTCGAGCGATTCGAAGTCGTCGAGCGAATATCCGTCGCCGAGGAAGGGAGCGAGCAGCACGCCGTGATCGATCCCGGCCTCGTCGAGCGAACGCAGCACGTCGTCGGCGCGCTCGCGTCCGGTGCAGTGCAGGTGCGCGTCGATGATCATGGGATCAGGCCGATGCAGTGCGCAGGCGCTGCGCCTGGGCGGCGACCGCCTGCTCGCTGGCGCGCTTGCCGGCGATGAACGCGTGATCGGAGTTGTAGTACTCCCACTCGCTGTAGCGGCCGGCGAGGATGACGCCGAACTGCGCGAGCCACTCGCGGATCCTCGCCACGTTCGCCGCGCGCGCGTGGTCGTAGACGACGTAGGCGTACGGCATGTCCACCTGGTTTGCGACGAGCACCGGGTCGTCGGCGCCGACGAGGCCGACCCTGCGGCAATCGTCGACGACGCGCTCGATCAGCGCAGGGCCGTCGCACGGCAGCGGCTTGTGCGCGCTGTAGGAGATCTCGCAGATCAGCCCGAAGCCCCCCGGCGGGTTGTTGTGCGGGCTCGCATTGCCCTGCAGGAAGACCCGGTGGAACACCGTGTCCTCCGGGTAGTAGATCCAGTGCTTCTCGGAGAGCTTCTCGCGGCCGATGCCCAGGTTCACGCAGCGCACCGAGACGTGGCGCAATGCGGCCGCCGCCTCGCGCACGTCCTCGGGCGCCTCGTCGCCGCAGGCGGCGACGAGTTGCGGCAGCGGCATCGTGCTGATCAACGAGTCGAAGGCGACCGAGCGTCCGTCGTCCAGGCGCACGGTGCGCGTGGCGGGCGAGACGTGCAGCACGTTCGTCTCGAGCGCCAGCTCGCAGCGAAGGCGCGGCACGAACGCATTCATCAGCGCCTGGAAGCCGCCGCGCAGCGGGTAGCCGAAGCGCGCGTTCGGTCCCATCGGCGCGGGGGTCGGAACGAGCGCACCGTGGATCATCTGAGCGAGGTCGGGCAGTGGCACGCGCCCGCCGAGCCACGACGTCTCGATCTCGTCGAGCGGCACCGCCCACAGCTTCTCGTTGTACGGCACCGCGAAGTGCTTCGCGATGCCCGCGCCCCAGACGCGGTGGATGAATTCGAGGAAGTTCGCCGGCGGC
>DASWVL010000206.1:0-6793 GCA_036406255.1 Zeimonas sp. | reverse complement strand
AGTCGTGCATTGCCGGGGAGCCGTGCATCGAGGGCATCGCGCGGGCTCGCCGCGGCAGCGGGCGCGTTCCCCGTCGCGTCGGGCGCCGTGCCGGTGTCGCGGCACGCTGCGCGCGATCCCGGCGTCGATCCGCGCGATCTGCGCACGAGCGCGGCGCGAACCTTTCGCCGCGTCGAGCGTGCCTTCGACCGCGTGCTCGGCGCGCAGGCCAATCCGCTGCGCCAGCTCGGCGGGCTTGCCTTCGACCTGTTCTGGCTGATCGCGGCGACCGGCGCCTTCCTCTACGTGTTCTACGACACGAGCGCCGACGGTGCGTACGCGTCGGTCGAGCGGATGACGTCGGGCGTCGTCGTCGGCGGCTCGTTCGTGCGCACGCTGCATCGCTACGCATCCGACGCGCTGGTCGTCGTCGTTGCCGTGCACCTGTTGCGCGAATGGGCGTACGGGCGCCATCGCAGCTTCCGCTGGTTCACCTGGCTCACCGGCGTGCCGACGCCGTGGCTGATCCTCGCCGCCGGCGGCATCGGCTTCTGGCTCGTCTGGGACGCGGTCGCGCTGTTCGTCGCCACCACGATCGCCGAGTGGTTCGGCATCCTGCCGGGCTTCGATGCGGCGCTGGTGCGCAACTTCGTCGACGCCGGTGCGGTTTCCGACCGCCTGTTCTCGTTGTTGATCTTTCTGCACATCGGCGTCTCGCTCGCGCTGCTGCTCGCGATGTGGCTTCACGTCAAGCGGCTGACGCAACCGCGCACGAACGCGTCGCGCGCGGTGCTTTTGGGCACGCTCGCGGCGTTGTCCGCGGCATCGTTGCTCGCAGCCGCGCCGTTGCCGCCGCCGGCCGACCCATCGAACCTCGGCGCTGCACTCGCGCTCGACTGGTTCTATCTCGGTCCGCTCGCGGCGATCCAGGCGACGTCGCCGGTGCTCGTGTGGGCGGCGATGATCGCGCTGACGCTGCTCGCAGCGGCGGCGCCGTGGCTCACGCGACGCGCGCGCGTTCGGGCGCCGGCGGCGCTCGTCGACCCCGAGCACTGCAACGGGTGCCAGCGCTGCTTCGCCGACTGCCCGTACGCGGCGATCGAGATGACGCCGCATCCGTCCGGGCGCGGCCTGCTCGCGCTCGTCGACGCCGATCGCTGCGCGTCGTGCGGGATCTGTGCCGGCGCGTGCCCGTCGTCGACGCCGTTCCGTTCGGACGAGCGGCTCGCCACCGGCATCGATCTGCCCGACCTGGGCGTCGGGCGGCTGCGCGACGAACTGCAGGCGAGGCTCGCCGCGCATCGCGGTGCGGCTCCGCTCGTCGTCTTCGGTTGCCGGTACGCCGCTTCGGCGGCGGCAGCCGACGGCGTCGTTCCGCTCGTGCTGCCGTGCGCCGCCATGCTGCCGCCGTCCTTCGTCGAGTACGCGTTGCGCAACGGTGCGCGCGGCGTCGCCGTCGTTTCGTGTCCGTCCGACGATTGCGAGTATCGTTTCGGCGCGCAGTGGGCGGCGCAGCGGCTCGCCGGCGAGCGCGAGCCGCGGCTGCGAGCGGGGGCCGAGCGCGAACGACTTCGCTTCGTCGAGGCGGCCGACGAGGATTTGATCGCGCTCCAGGCGCAGCTCGCGAACTTCCGGCACGATCTCGACGTGCTCGACCGGGCGCGGTCGGCGACGTGCCGCGCTTTCGATCCTTCGATGGAGAACCGTGATGGCGCAGTCCACTAGTTCCGTCTTCCGCTACGTCGGACAGGCGATCCTCTATGCGCTGTTCGGCGCCTTCGTCGTGTATTTCTCCAGCTCGCCCACCTACCGCCATCTCGAGCCCGACGAGGGGCTGCTGCGGCTGTCGTTCCGGCACCCGGGGCAGGTCGCCACCGACTGCCGCAGGCGCAGCGCCGAGGAGCTTGCGAAGCTGCCGCCGCAATTGCGCGAGGAGATGGACTGCCAGCGCCAGCGCTCGCCGGTGCAGGTGCGCGTAGAGCTCGACGGCAAGCTGCTGTTCGACCGCGTCTACCAGCCGGCCGGACTGCAGCGTGACGGCGCCTCCAGCGGCTACTTCCGCATGCCGATCCCGGTGGGCGAACACGACGTTCGCGTCCAGCTCAACGACGATATCCGCGTGAAGGGCTTCAACCACGAAGGCGAGCGCAGCGTCGACGTCAAGCCGGGGCAGGTCGTGCTGATCGATTTCGTCGAGAACCAGGGGGTGGTGATCCGATGATGCGAGACGCCCTGTTGCGCTGGCGTCCGGTCTGGTTCGGCCCGGCGTTCGCTCCCACGGACGACCGTTTCGATCTCACCGTTCCCGCCACCGAGCAGCGCACGATCGCCACCGGCTGGCTCTTCCTCGGCATCGCCGCGCTGATCGGTGCCGGCCTGTTCTCGATCCTGCTCGTCCTCGCGCGTACGCCGTACATCGCCCGACTCGTTCCCGGCATCGATTTCTTCCACGTCGCGCTGGTCGTGCACGTCGACCTTTCGGTGCTCGTCTGGTTCGTCTCGATGGCCGGCATGCTGTGGACGATCGACACGTCGCCACGCTGGATCGGCCTCGGATGGTTCGCGCTCGCGATCACTGCGCTCGGCACGCTGTTCATGGCAGCGGCGCCTTTCACCGGCGTCGCCGTTCCGGTCATGTCGAACTACGTGCCGGTGCTGCTGAACGACACCTTCCTGTACGGGCTGTGCGTGTTCGGCGTCGGCTTCCTGCTGCTCACGCTGCGCTCGTTCGTGGCGCCGGCGCGGATGAGCCTGCGCATGGACGGAACCGACGCCTTGCGCTTCGGGCTGAAGGCTGCCGCGGTGTCGAGCGCCTTCGCGCTGATGGCGATGGCCTGGTCGATCGTCGAGGTTCCGCACGAACTCGATCCGAAGACGTACTACGAGCTGTTGTTCTGGGGGCCCGGTCACGTTGCGCAGTTCACCTGGACGCTGCTGATGCTGGTCGCCTGGGGCTGGCTCGCCACGCTGGTCGGGGCGCCATTGCCGCTCAGTCCGCGCGTAGTCGCGCTGCTGTACGCGATCGGACTGCTGCCGGTGTTCCTCGTGCCGCCCATCTACCTGAACTGGACGATCCTCTCGGTCGAGCACCAGAAGATGATGACGTGGCTGATGCGCTTCGGCGGCGGGCTCGCGATCCTGCCGATGGCGCTCGCGCTCGCGGTGGCGTTGATGCGCAGGGTGCCGAAGGACGCGACGAAGCGGCCGCTGCGCGCCGCCTTGATCACGTCGCTGCTGCTGTTCAGTGTCGGCGGCGGCATCGGCTTCCTGATCGAGGGCTCCGACGTCCGCGTGCCGGCGCACTACCACGGCTCGATCGTCGGCGTCACGCTCGCGCTGATGGGGCTCGCGTACGCGCTGTTGCCGAGGCTCGGTTTCCGCACGCCGCAGGGGCGCGTCGCGCATTGGCAGCCCTGGCTGTACGGCGCAGGACAGTTGCTGCACATCCTCGGTCTCGTCTGGTCGGGCGGATACGGCGTGCAGCGCAAGGTTGCCGGCGCCGAGCAGGCGCTGCGCACGCCGCAGGAGGTCTTCGGCATGGGGGTGATGGGCCTGGGCGGAGCGATCGCGATCGTCGGCGGGCTCCTCTTCATCTGGGTCGTCCTCGCGTCGGTGCACGGCGGCCGTCGCGGGCGCGGCGGCAAGCTCCCCGCCGCGGCCGGCACCGCCGCCGTTCGCGGGAGCGTGCGAGAGCCGTGATCCGCTGGCTGGCGATCGTCGCCTGCGCGCTCACCGTCTGCATCACCGCGTCGAGCGCCTTCCTGCGACACTCACAGGCCGGGCTTGGCTGTCCCGGTGGACCGAATTGCGAACGCTCGATCGACGCCGGTGCGCAGGCGCCTGCGCCGGGCATCGGTGCGGCGCGCGCACTGCATCGGGTAAGCGCGATGCTCGTCGGCGTGCTCGTGCTGCTGGTCGCCGTCTTCGGATGGCCGTCGATGCGCACCGGCGCTCGCGCCGTGCTCGCGTTCGCGCTCGCCGATACGGCGTTTCTCGCCTGGCTCGGTCGCCTGACGCCCCATCCGCTGCCGCTGGTGACGATCGGGACTCTCGTCGGCGGCATTGCGCTGGCGGCGGCGTTCGCATGGATCGCGGCGTCGCTGCGTCCCATGTCGCCGGCGGCCGGGCGCAGTCCGACGACGCCGGCGCTGGTCGCGCTCGCGTTGCTCGGCGCAGCCGCGTGGATCGGAACGATGATCGGCGCGCACGACGCGATCGGAGCCTGCGAGGGCGCGCGCTGCGCGGGTTCGCTGCGCCTGGACGCGGATGCACTGGACCCGCTGCGCGCTGCCCACGCGCTCGACGCAGCCGGCGCGCGCGGGCTGCACTGGCTGCATCGCGCGGTTGCCGCGGCGTTTGCGATCGCGGCGCTGCTCGTCGCAGCGCGCGCGCGCAGGAGCGAAGCCGGGCTCGCCGCGGTGCTGCTTCTCGCGCTGCTGGTCGCCCAGATCGCAACCGGCATCGGAACCACGATCGGCAGCCGGCCACTGACGACGGCAACGCTGCACAACGCATTCGCGACGCTGCTGGCGGTGATGCTCGCGGCGATCGCCGCCCGTTCCCTTTCCGGGCGGTTGCGCGCTCGCTCGGCGACCGCGACGGGTTCAGGCTAGCGCGAGCGGCTCGCGCGTCCCGAGCCGCGCGGAGCGCGCCGTGATGCGAAAAGGCTGCGGCGCACGCGGCGCGACGTCGATGCGCACCCATCGATCGGAGAACGGGGAGCCGTGGCTCTCGACGCGCAGCAGCTTCGGCGTGATGCGCTCGACCCGGTGTCGGTGCGTGTCGCCGTGCGCGAACAGGGTCGGACCGGCGAAACGGTTGCTCGCGTCGACGAGCGACGAGCGGAACGACGCGTAGCCGTCGATCGACCACGGGCTGCGGGTCGCCGCGCCGAAGTTCGGGTTCGCGTGCGCGACGACGACGACCGCCGCCGCCTGTTCGTCCGCGGCCACGCGATAACTGTCGAGCAACCATTGCGCGTTCGCGCGAACGCGCCGCTCCCAGTCGCCGCGGCCGAGCCCATAGGCGTTCAAACCGTTGTTGCTGCCGGGAAGGTTCACCGTGACGAAACGGACGGCCCGGCGGACCCAGCGCAGGTTCTCGGCCAGGCCGTCCGCGAAGCGGTCGCAGTGCCGCTCGATGCCGTCGAGCGCGGGAAGGCGGTTCCCGGCGTCGGCCTTGGAATGCACCGGCAGGGATGCGCGCGCACCGAAGGCCCGTTCGCGCAGCCATTCGAGACGCTCGCGCGGATCGTGATGGCCCGCTCGCGCACGCGCGCAGTCGGTCCACTCGTTGTCGCCCGGCACGTAGACGAGCGGTACCGGACACGATTCGAGCAGGCGCAGCCGCGCCTCGAGCAGTTCGTCGCTGCACGGCTCCCAGCTCGCCTTGATGTCGCCGACGTGCAGCGCAAAATCGAGGTCGCGGTCGAAGGACTCGAACACGGCCTGGAGCACGCGCACCTCGAGCGCGTTGTAGGGCAGGTCGCCGATCAGAGCGAAGGCGAAGGCGCCGTCCGCCGTCGTGCGCGCCTTCGCGCCTGCCGGCACGAACGCACACACGCAGGCACAGCCCGCGCCCACGAGTGCGCGACGCCGCTCGTTCACGCTGTCTCGCGACGGCCGGCGAGGCGCCCGTGCAGCGCGTACACGAGCTCGAGCGCGTCGCGCGCGCTCAACGCATCGGGATCGATCTCGCGCAATCGCGCGACGACGTCGCCGATCGCTGCGCCGTCGTGCGACACCGGCGAATCGAAGGCGGCGGGATCGCGCGCAGCGGGAACGCTTCCGTCGGCGGAGGCGGCAAGCTCGACGTCCGCATCTGAGACGGCGTCCGCGGCGAACGCGAACAGGTCGAGCTGCGGCTGCTGCGCGCGAGCATGGGCCTCGAGCTCGGCGAGCGTACGTTCCGCGGCGCGCACCACCGGCTGCGGAACGCCCGCCAGCCGCGCAACCTGCAGTCCGTAGCTGCGGTTCGCCGGCCCGTCGCGCAAGGCGTGCAGGAAGACGATTCCGCCGCGATGCTCGGCGGCGGCCAGGTGCAGGTTCACCGCCTGGGGATGTCGCTCGCTCAGGCGCGTCAGCTCGAAGTAGTGCGTGGCGAACAGCGTGAGCGCGCGATTGTGCGCGAGCAGGCGCGCGGCGATCGCGTGCGCGAGCGCCAGCCCGTCGAAGGTCGAGGTGCCGCGCCCGATCTCGTCCATCAGGACGAGCGAGCGCTCCGTCGCCGCGTGCAGGATCGTCGCCGCCTCGGTCATCTCCACCATGAACGTGGAGCGCCCGCCGGCGAGATCGTCGGAGGCCCCCACCCGGGTGAAGATGCGGTCGAGCGGTCCCAGTTCGCAGTCGTCGGCCGGAACGAAGCTGCCGCAGTACGCGAGCAGCGCGATCAGCGCGACCGAACGCATGTAGGTCGACTTGCCGCCCATGTTCGGGCCGGTGATGAGCAGCATCCGGCGGCTGTCGCGCATCACGCAGTCGTTGGGAACGTACTGCTCGATCGCCGCCTCGACCAGCGGATGGCGCCCCGCGCGGATCTCGATGCCGGGCAGCGACGCGAAGCGCGGGCGCACCCAGCCGAGCGAGTGCGCGCGTTCGGCCAGCGTCGCGAGCACGTCGAGTTGCGCGACGGCGCGACCCGCGCGCTGCCATGCGCGTACGGCAGGCTCGAGCGATTCGACCAGCGCGTCGTACAGCGCGCGCTCGAGCGCGAGCGCGCGTTCGCGCGCCGATACCGCCTTGTCCTCGAAGGCCTTCAACTCCGCAGTGATGTAGCGTTCGGCGTTCTTCAGCGTCTGGCGCCGACGATAGTCGTC
>DASWVL010000205.1:0-1506 GCA_036406255.1 Zeimonas sp. | reverse complement strand
CTCGACCCGCAGGTCGAAGCCGCAAAATACCTGCGCGCGCCCGACGAGAACGGCGAGCACGGCGTCGCCGACGCGAAGAGTGCGCTCGACGGCGCGCGCGACATACTCGCCGAGCGCTTCGCCGAGCGCGCCGACGTCCTGGAGGCACTGCGCGAGCGGATGTGGACCGAGGGCTGGGTCGCGTCGAAGGTGTTCGAAGGCAAGGAGAGCGAGGGCGAGAAGTTCCGCGACTGGTTCGATCACGCTGAGCCGATCGCGAAGCTTCCCTCGCACCGGGCGCTGGCGCTGTTTCGCGGTCGCCAGCAGGGAGTGCTTGCGTTGAAGCTGCAACTCGAGGCGTCGCTCGAGGAGCAGGTGCCGCACCCGAACGTCGTGCGGCTCGCCGGCCTCGTCGGCCTCGGTCCGTCGGTCGCGGCAAGCCGCACCGACGCGTCGGCAGCCGCGCGCCCGGCCGACGCCTGGCTCGCCGACGCCTGTCGCTGGTGCTGGCGCGTGAAGCTGCTGCCTCAACTCGAGACCGAGCTCTTCGGCCGCCTGCGCGAAGCCGCCGAGACCGAGGCGATTCGCGTGTTCGGCGCGAACCTGAAGGACCTGCTGCTCGCCGCGCCGGCGGGCGCGCACACGGTGATCGGCCTCGACCCCGGGCTGCGCACCGGCGTCAAGGTGGCGGTCGTCGATGCGACCGGCAAGCTCGTCGACACGACGACGATCTACCCGCACGAACCGCGTCGCGACCACGACGGTGCGATTGCGACGCTCGCGGCGCTCGCCGCCCGGCATTCGGCGACGCTGGTCGCAATCGGCAACGGCACGGCGTCGCGCGAGACCGACCGTCTCGTCGCCGATCTCGTGCGGCGCCATCCCGAACTGACGTTGCGCAAGCTCGTCGTCTCCGAAGCGGGCGCCTCGGTGTATTCGGCGAGCGAACTGGCCGCGAAGGAGTTCCCGCAGCTCGACGTGAGCCTGCGCGGCGCGGTCTCGATCGCGCGCCGGCTGCAGGATCCGCTCGCCGAGCTCGTGAAGATCGACCCGAAGTCGATCGGCGTCGGCCAGTACCAGCATGACGTGAATCAGCGTGCACTCGCGCGCCAGCTCGATGCGGTCGTCGAGGACTGCGTGAATGCGGTCGGAGTCGACGTGAACATCGCGTCCGCGCCGCTGCTCTCGCGCGTCTCTGGACTGAGCGCATCGGTTGCCCAGCGCATCGTCGAGCATCGCGACGCCAACGGTGCGTTCGCAAGCCGCGAGGCGCTGAAGGAGGTGCGTTCGTTCGGCGACAAGGCCTTCGAGCAGGCGGCCGGTTTCCTGCGCATCCGCGACGGCGAGAATCCGCTCGACGCTTCCGCGGTCCACCCCGAGGCGTACCCGGTCGTGCAGCGCATCCTGGAGAAGGCGAAGTGCAGCGCCCGCGAACTGATCGGCAACCGCGATGCGCTGCGCCGGCTCGATGCCCGGAACTTCGTCGACGATCGATTCGGCGAGCCGACGGTGCGCGACATCCTCGCC
>DASWVL010000204.1:0-1608 GCA_036406255.1 Zeimonas sp. | reverse complement strand
CATGGCGTCACGCATTTCGGCCTGTCGCCGACGCTCGTGCGCCTGCTGATGGCGCATGAAGGCAGTATTCCGGCGCCCCACTCGATTGCGACGCTGCGGGTGTTCGGCTCGACCGGCGAGGCGTGGAACGAGGCGCCGTGGCTGTGGCTGTTCGAAGAGGTCGGCCGCTCGCGCCGTCCGATCATCAACTACTCGGGCGGCACCGAGATCGGCGGCGGCATCCTCGCGTGCTTCCCCGGTCTGCCGCAGAAGCCCGGTTCGTTCAACGGTGCCATCCCCGGCGTCGCCGCCGACGTGCTCGACGCCGAGGGCCGCCCGGTGCGCGGCACGGTCGGCGAGCTCGCGATCAGGCAGCCCTGGCCCGGCATGACCAACGGCTTCTGGCGCGACGCCGATCGCTATCGCGACGCGTACTGGTCGGTGTGGCCCGACCTGTGGGTGCATGGCGACTGGGCGCGCATCGATGAGGACGGCCACTGGTTCGTGCATGGACGCAGCGACGACACGATCAAGGTCGCCGGCAAGCGCGTCGGGCCGGCCGATTTCGAGTCGGCGCTGGTGTCGCATCCGCTGGTCGTCGAGGCGGTCGCGGTCGGCGTGCCGGACGCGATCAAGGGCGAGGCGGTCGTGTGCTTCGTGACCGTCGCGGAGCGCGAGCGGCTGGCCGCGCGTCCTTGGGACGAGGTGGAAGCCGAGCTCGTCGAGCACGTCGGGCGCCAGCTCGGCAAGCCGCTGCGGCCCGCCCGCGTGCATCGCGTCGACGCGATCCCCAAGACGCGCAACGGCAAGACGGTGCGGCGCGTGATGCGCGGCGCCTACCTCGGCACGGGCCTCGGCGACCTGTCCGCGATCGAGAACCCCGACGCGATCGCAGCCGTCGGCGCGCTGGGCCGGGCCCGCCCGGTTGCCGCCGATGCGCTGCCAACCTGATTCACCCACGAGGAGAACTTCATGAGCAAGCTTTATCCCGACGCGCAGGCCGCGCTGGCCGAGGTGGTGCGCGACGGCCAGACCGTCGCCGTCGGCGGCTTCGGCCTGTGCGGCATCCCCGAGATGCTGATCCACGGCCTGCGCGACGCGAAGGTCAGGGACCTGACGGTCATCAGCAACAACGCCGGCGTGGACGGCGTCGGTCTCGGCCTGCTGCTCGCGACGCGGCAGATCCGCAAGATGGTCGCGTCCTATGTCGGCGAGAACGCCGAATTCGAGCGCCAGCTCCTCTCCGGCGAGCTCGAGGTCGAGCTCACGCCGCAGGGCACGCTGGCCGAGAAGCTGCGCGCGGGCGGCGCCGGCATCCCCGCCTTCTACACCCGCACCGGCGTCGGCACGCTCGTCGCCGAGGGCAAGGAGGAGCGCGACATCGACGGCAAGCGCTATCTCCTCGAGCGCTCGCTCACCGCCGACATCGCGCTCGTGAAGGCGTGGAAGGCGGACCGTGCGGGCAACCTCGTCTATCGCAAGACCGCACGCAACTTCAACCCGGTCGTCGCCACCGCGGGCCGCATCACCGTCGCCGAAGTCGAGGAGCTGGTCGAGAACGGCACCCTCGACCCCGACCACATCCACACCCCCGGCGTCTTCGTCCAGCGCATCGTCGTCAATCCGCGC
>DASWVL010000203.1:0-14256 GCA_036406255.1 Zeimonas sp. | reverse complement strand
CATGTCGTCGTTGACGAGGCGCGCCGCCTGCAGGCTCGTCTGCGCGTCGCCCCAGTACGCGTTCGGGCAGGTGAGCGAGACGATGGCGACGTCGACCCGCGCGCGGTTCATGTTCCGGATGCGCAGTTCGTAATCGAACATCCCGGGGGTCAAGGTCATGAACGGCGCGCCGTCCTTGTGTACCGCTTCGACGCCCGGCTCGACCGCTTCGACGGTGTAGCGCGGGCCTCCCCGCTGCTTCAGGAGATCGAGCCAGGCCCGGTTCAGCATGTGCGTGTGTACGTCGACGACGAGGCTCATCCCGGCTCCTTGAAGTCTGCAGATGCGTCGTCGATGGTTGCACGGCGCGGCACGTGCGTAAAATCAATTATTCGACTCGGTTCATGTGGTTTTCGTATGAGTGCGAACCTGCGCCAGCTGCAGGCTTTCGTCGCCGTCTACCGGCTCGGCAACCTCACGCGCGCGGCCGAGCAGTTGTGCGTGACGCAACCTGCGGTCAGCGTCCTGCTGCGCCAGCTGGAGCAGGCCTCGGGAGTGCGGCTCTTCGACCGCACGACACGGTCGCTGCGCCCCACGGCTGCCGCGCACGAGTCGATCGTCAAGGCCGAGCGCATCCTGAAGGACTTCGACCAGCTCGTCGCCGGGTTCCGGGACGTGGCCGAACGAAGGCGCGGCTCGCTCGCGGTGGGCGCGACGCCCGCGGTGGCGTCTTCGCTGCTGCCGCCCGTCCTGCTGGAGTTGCGCGAGCGTTTTCCGGAAGTTTGCGTGGCCATCCACGACCTCGCTCCCGAGCGGCTGGTTGCCGCGGTGGCGGACGAGGACGTCGAGTTCAGCCTGGGCACGCCCGACGGCCCTTCCGCGGACGTCGAACTGAAGACGTTGATTCAGGACCGGATGTGCGTGATCTGTCGGCGTGACTCGCCGCTCGCACGCCGCAGGTCGATCGCATGGGACGGGATTGCCGGCTGGGTGACGGTGAGCGTGAGGAAGGGGCACGGAATCCGCACGATGATCGATGACACGCTCGGTCGCCTCGGCGCGCGCTTCGAGCCGAGCTACGAAGTCTCGTATCTCGCGACTGCGCTCGCGCTCACGCAGCACGGACTCGGGATCTCGATCCTGCCGTCGTACTTCACGCGGTATTTCCACGGCGGACAGCTGGCCGCGATCCGTCTCGTCGATCCGGTCGTCACGCGCAACCTGTCCCTCGTCACGCGGCGCGGCGCTTCATTGTCACCGGCGGCGGAAGGCTTCCTGCAAGTGCTGCGGGCGCAACTTCGCAGGGACGCGCGCGGGCGCCGCGCCGGGTAAGGCAACGGCCGAGTGGTTCGACGCTATCGAAGCAACTGCATGCCGAGGCGCAGCGCGTTGCGATCGAAGGTCACCGTTCGTTCGCAACCCGCCTCGGTCGCGCATTCGGCGATGAGAGCATCGGCGAAGTCGCCTCCGGCGTCGGAGAGTCGTGCCAGCGCAGCGGAAACGACCGCGCGCCGGGCGACGACCACCTGGCGAGCGTCGAGAAGGTCGCGCACGGTTGCGAGAATTTCCGCTTCGGTCGCCTTGTACAGGCGCTTCAGCACCCAGCAGGTTTCGAGCAGGACCGGCAGGCTGACGAAGCCGCGCGCTCGCTCGCTCAGCTCTCGCTCCATCAGGCGCGTGGCACGCGCGGATTGCACGGGATCGTCCTGGGCGAGATAGCGAACGAGCACGTTCGTATCGAGCCCGATCATCCCGAGCGGCCCGATTCGCGTCGGGCACGTGGAGAGGCGCGTCGGCTGCGGATGGAACGGGCTGCCGCTTCGCTTTCGATCGCCTCGTTCATGTCCTCCACCGTGGGCGCTTTCTCCGCTCGACCGGCGAACCGCCCTCGCAGCGAGCGGATATCGACTCGCAGCGGAACCACGCGGAACCCGCCCCGTTCATCGGGCACGAAGTCGATCCGGTCGCCGGTCTGGACGTCGAGCGCCTTGCGTACCTCTACCGGCAGCGTGATCTGCCCCTTGCTCGTGATCGTGGCTGTCGACATACCTCTTCCTTACCGATGGTAAGGAGCCTATCCCGCGTGCTGCGTGCGGTCAATCCGCCAAACGGCCGCACGGCCTCGAACAGGAGACCGGCTTCAACGCTTCGGCAGTCCTCGAGAACCGAGCGTCGCGATCCCCGCCGCGAGCCCGGCTGCGAGCAACAGCAGGCTTGCGGGCTCCGGCACTGCCGTGGCAAGTGCGTCGGCGAATGCATCGGCGATGACCGCATGCGCGGCCGTCGTCGGATGAAAGCCGTCCCAGAAGACGAAGGCGCCCGGGTCGGCGCACATCGTCGCCGGCGAGGCGAGGCAGGCGTGTACCGCATCGGCGAAGCCGAAGTCGGCCGGGTTTGCGACGACCGCGTCCAGCAGCGCGAACGTGTCGAACGCAATGATGTCGGCCGCAAGCGATGCGTCCAGCCCGGTCAGCAGCGTCGCGAGCGTTTCGTTGAACTGCACCGAGAACGCGTGCGCCGGCGCCTGAAGACCGGCCTCTCGCGCGAAAGGCGTGTGCGACAGGTCGGGGAGGTTCGGCACGAGGATGTGGCGCGCGCCCATCGCTGCGAGCGTCGCGACGTAGCCGGCAATGTCGTTCGCTGCATCGACCGGCGAGTCGGCGGTGAGGAAGTCGTTGCCTCCGCCCCAGACGAAGTACAGCGCATTCGGGTCGGCAGCGCCTCCGGACGTGCTCGCGTACGCGAGAAGTTGCTGCGCCATTCCGGGCAGTCCGTGCGCGCCGATCGCTTTCGCCGAGCCGGCGTCGCCGAAGTTGCCGATGCCGCTCGTGGAGCCGGCGACCGCGAAGCTGAAGTAGTTGCCCGGGTGCGCGCCCCCGGGCAGGATCGCTTCGGCGAGCCGTTCGGCTGCGACCGGCCCGTTCGAGTAGCGCCCGCCGAAGTACGGCGGGCAGGGATGCAGCGGATCGCAGCCGCCGATCAGTTCGTGGATGCTCAGCACGGCGGACGGATTGTCGCCGGCGTCCGAGAGGCTGTCGCCGAACGCATGGAGCGCGCCGAACGGAAGCGCCCATGCAGGGGTCGCGAACACGAGGCACGCACCGAGCGAAACGAGAAGCTTCCGCGTCGCTTTCATCGCAGGGCTCCCATGAAACCGGATCGCTCCCGGCAAGCGTATTCCGACGGAAGCGGCGCGTCGACCGAGACCGTTACGCCGATGCGTGCGTCGCGGATCGAGTGCTGTTCGGCGTCGCGCGTCCCGCGCGTTTCCCGTCCGTTGACCCGGCCGATCGGGCTGGCGTAAGTTCCCCGGTGCCGGTCGCGGCCGCCCGTCCGGTCGACCTTCGCCTCGAGGGAATCCATGCGCTACGACTTCGTCATCGTCGGCTCCGGCCACAACGGACTCGCCTGCGCCGCCTATCTCGCGAAGGCGGGCGCCAGCGTGCTCGTGCTCGAGCGCAGCGGCAAGGTGGGCGGCGGCTGCAGCACCGAGGAAGTGACGCTGCCCGGCTTCCGGCACAACATCTGCTCGGTGGTGCACACGCACATCCCGACGAGTCCGGTCTATCGAGACCTCGAGCTGGAGCGTCACGGCGTTCGCTACGTCTATCCCGAGCATCTGCGCGGCACGATCTTTCCCGATCACCGCAGCCTCGTGATGTACCGCGATACGGACCGGATGGCCGCCGAGATCGCGCGGTTTTCCGCGCGCGACGCGGTCACGTTCCGCCAACTGGTGGCCGACTACGGCGAGTTCATCGACTCGACCTACCTGCCGCTGATGTATTCGCCGCCGCTCGCGCCGTCGTTGCAGAGCGCGCAACTCGAGCAGTCGCCCGAAGGACGCACCTTGCTGCAGTGGCAGGCGAGTACGCCGGTGCAGCTGCTCGACGAGCTGTTCGAAAGCGAGGAGGTGAAAGTGCATTTCCTCGCCCGCATGACCGTGCTCGGCTTTCCGCCGGACCAGTTCGGCCAGGGATGGATCTGCCTGTTCCGCATCCTGAAGGCCGAAGCGCCGATCTGCGTCGGCGGTTCCGCTTCGCTCGCGCTCGGACTGCGGCGTGCGGTCGAGGCGCACGGCGGCGTCGTGCAGACCGATGCGCCGGTGCGGCGCATCGTCGTGCGCGGCAACCGGGCGACCGGCGTCGAGTTGCACGACGGGCGGCGGGTCGAAGCGTCGAAGGCCGTGATCACCAACGTCGAACCGAAGAAGAGCTTCCTCGGAATGGTGGGCGAAGAGCACCTGCCCGCAGCCTTCGTCGCGCGCGTGAAGAACTACCACTCCACCGGACGATCGCTCTTCGTGCTGCACCTGGCGTTGTCGGAGCCGCCGCGGTACCGCGCCGGCGCGAACAACGCGCCGGTGGACGTTGCGTTCAGCCAGGAGATGTTCGGCGCACGCGTCGACGACCAGGTGCGTGCGTACCGCGACATCGCGCAGGGCGTTGCGCCGCGCATCGAGATGCTGCAGGTGACGCTGCCGACGCTGTTCGATCCGTCGCAGGCGCCGGCAGGCAGGCATACCGCCGTGGTGTGGCAATACGCGCCCTATGAGCTGCAGCCCGACGGACCCGAAGGATGGGGGAGGCTGCGCGACGAGTACGCGGAACACGTGCTCGGATTGTGGCGCTCGTATGCGCCGAACATCACGAAGGGCTCGATCCTCGGGATGAAGGTCCAGGATCCGACCGACACCGAGCGGCACAACGACAACCTCGTGAACGGCGTCGATGTCGTCGGCGACATGACGCCCGACCAGATGGGCTGGTTCCGGCCCTTTGCCGGATGGTCCGACTATCGAAGCCCCGTCGAGGGCCTCTACATGTGCGGCGGCTACTGTCATCCCGGCGGAGGCGTGCACGCAGGCGCCGGCCACAACGCCGCCGCGGCGATCGCCGACGACTTCCGCCTGGACAAATGGTGGGATTGATGGCCGAGCGCCAGACGCGGTTCATCATCCCTGCGCCGCCCGGCGAGGTGTGGAAGTTCGTGCGCGACGTGCATGCGCTGTGCAACTGCATCCCGGGTGTCGAGCAGGTCGTCCTGATCGACGAACGGACTGCCCGGCTGACGGTGAAGGAGAAGGTCGGCGTCGTCCCGCTCATCGTCGAGCTGACGGCACGGATCGATTCCGAGGATCCGCCGCGTCGCCTTCATGCCGTCGCGACGGCCGAGCACCTGACGATGGAGATCGACGTCGGCCTGAACGCCGCAGACGCGGGCACCGAACTGCTCGGCCGGATCCGGGTGAAGGGGGAAGGACCGCTCAAGCCGGTCGTCAACAGCCTGTTCGAGAAACGCGCGGACGAGCGCGCCGCGCAGTTCGCCGAGCAGCTCGAGATCCGATTCGGAACGGGCACCGATGTGGCGGCGGGGCCGGCGGCGCCGGCGCGCGAAGCGCCCTTGCCGCGGCGCGGATGGTGGACGATCGCCGCCCGGTGGTTCGGCCGGCTTCGTCAGCGGCTGCAGCGGCGATCAGCGTCGGCCGGTCGATGAGGCGCGCGTGGCCGCGACGGCGAGGCACACCCATTGCGTGTCCGTCGACAGCGCCTGCGTTCGGCAGGCTGCACAGCCAACGGAGTCATCATGGACACCGAGCGAAAACATTTCCGCCCCGACCGGCCGAGCCCCACCGAGGCCGCCGCGGCCCCGCGCGACGCCGCCAACGACGATACGACCACCGCGCCCGTCAGCGGGGGCGGCATGAGCGGCACCGGGGCGCCGTCGCGCAGCCGCAGTCATTCGGGAACGTCTACGACGCCCGGCGCCGGGCCGAATCCCACCGCTTCGCCCTCGCCCGGGAAGCGACGCTGACCCGCTTCGTGACTGATTCGCTACCGGAGCCGCGCTTGCGCTCGTACGCTGCCGGGCAGGAGGATTTGCGATGAAGACGCTTCTTGCCGCCCTGCTGCTGGCCGCCAGCCCGTTCGTGCTGGCGGGCGAAACCGTGGGCCTGTGGGTCTGTCCCGGCGATGTCTACACCGATCGGCCGTGCGCCGGTGGAACGAGGCTGGCGGTCGACCCGTCGGTGAACCTGGTCGCTGCCGAAACGCGGCGCCCGCGCCCGGCAGCCGAGGCCTCGCAGCCTTCGGTCCTGCTGATTCCGAGGGCGAAGCCGGCGACCTACGAGCCGCGCCCGTCGACGTACTCGCCGCTGATCTCCGGAACGCCGATCGTGGGGATCGTTCCGTAGGAGGTGGGCCGATGCACGGAACCGACGAAGCGCCCGTTCTCGTCGAACGCAACGGTGCGGTCACGACCGTCGTCCTGAATCGCCCGCACCGGCGCAACGCGGTCGACGAGGAGACCGCGGAGCGGCTGCGCGAGGCGTTCCTCGCCTTCGAGGCCGACGAAGAGGCCCACGTCGCCGTGCTCGCCGCGACGGGATCGGATTTCTGCGCGGGCGCCGACCTGAAGCGCGTCGCCGAGGGCATGCGCTACGAGCCCGAGGGCGTGGGCCCGATGGGTCCGACACGGCTGTTGCTGCGCAAGCCGGTGATCGCCGCGATCGAGGGGCACGCGGTCGCGGGCGGGCTCGAGCTGGCGATCTGGTGCGACCTGCGGGTCGCGAGCCGGGACGCGACCTTCGGCGTCTTCTGTCGTCGGTGGGGAGTTCCGCTCGTCGACGGCGGCACGGTGCGACTGCCGCGCCTGATCGGGCAGGGCCGTGCGCTCGACATGATCCTCACCGGTCGTCCCGTCGATGCCGGGGAGGCGCTGTCCTTCGGCCTGGTCGATCGTGTCGTCGCGCCGGGCACCGCGCGCGAGGCGGCAGAGCGGCTGGCACGGGACATCGCGCGCTTTCCGCAACTGTGCGTGCGCGCCGACCGGATGTCGGCGCATCGGCAATGGGGCGTCGACATCGCGGAAGCGCTGCGGTTCGAAGGGCGCGGCGGTGCGCCGGTGATCCGCGAGGAGGCCGCGGCAGGTGCGGCGCGTTTCGCCGCCGGGCACGGGCGCGGCGGCGACTTCGAATCGATCTGAGGCTGCGCCGGTCTGCGGGCCGCGACGAACAGGAGCCAGTGATGAGCTTGCCGTCTCTTCCCGAACTGCCGCCGCCCGACCTGCGGCCCTGCCTGCGGCTCGAGGTCGAAGTGGGCGTTCCGATCGAGGTCGGCGCTTCGGCATCGTCGTTCGGCTACGGGCATCGACGCGTCATCCCGATCACCGGCGGACGCGTGCAGTGCGAGCACGAAAGCGGAGCCTGGCGAGGTCGCGTGCTCGCCGGCGGCGCCGACTTCCAGCTGCTCGTCGGCGATCGCGCCGCGCGCCTCGAAGCCCGCTACGTCATCGAAACCGAAGCCGGCGAGCGCATCTACGTCGAGAACCTCGCGCTGCGCAGCGGATCGTCCGATGCGATCGCGAAGCTCGCGCGAGGCGAGCCGGTCGACCCGTCGCTCGTCTATTTCCGTTGCGTACCCCGTTTCGAGACTGCCTCGGCATCGCTCGCCTGGATGATGGAACGCCTGTTCGTGGGAACCGGCGCGCGCCGGCCCGAGCGGGTCGAGCTGCGCGTGTTCGAGCTGGGATGAGCCCGCGATGATCGGGCAGGGCAGCGCGCCCTGCGACGAGGGTGTGCTGCGTGCCGGCGCGTCTTCGCAGCCCGCCTGTCCCGTTCGGAACCGACGGTGGGTGCTCGCGACCTCGATCGTCGGATCGAGCATGGCGTTCATCGACGGCTCGGTCGTCAACGTGGCGTTGCCCGTGTTGCAGGCGGAACTCGACGTGCCGATGCGCAGCGTGCAGTGGGTCGTCAACGCCTACCTGCTGATGCTCGGCGCACTGATCCTCGTCGGCGGCTCGGCCGGCGATCGCTTCGGGCGGCGCCGCGTATTCGTCGCCGGCGTCGTGGTGTTCACGCTCGCATCGCTCGCCTGCGGACTGGCGCCCGATGCGCGCTCGCTCGTCGTTGCGCGCGCCGTGCAGGGGATCGGCGGCGCATTGCTCGTGCCCAACAGCCTCGCGCTGATCAGCACCGCGTATCCGGAAGACGAGCGCGGTCGCGCGATCGGCACCTGGGCGGGCTTCTCGGCGCTGACGACCGCATTCGGTCCGGTGCTCGGCGGCTGGCTGGTCGACGCATCGAGTTGGCGCACGATCTTCTTCGTCAACATCCCGGTGGCCGTCGTCGCGCTCGCGCTCGCGTTCCTGCGGGTGCCCGAGTCGCGCGGCGCAGCGGATGGCTCCCCCGTCGACTGGCGCGGTGCGCTGCTGGCGACCTCCGGATTCGGCGCACTGGCGTGGGGACTGACGGAGGCGGCCGAACGCGGCTGGACGAGTGCGCCGGTGCTTTCCTCGCTCGTCGCCGCAGCGCTCCTGCTCGGCGCGTTCGTCGGATCGCAGCGCGCTTCGCCCGCTCCGATGATGCCGCTCGACCTGTTCTCCTCGCGCAGCTTCAGCGGCGCGAACGCGATGACGTTGCTGCTGTATTGCGCGTTGGGCGGCGCGATGTTCTTCCTGCCGTTCAACTTCATCGAACTGCAGGGCTGGTCGGCGACGGGTGCCGGCGCCGCGTTCCTGCCGCTCACGCTCGTGATGGGCTCGCTTTCACGCTGGTCGGGTGGGCTCGTCGCCCGGTACGGCGCGCGCCGGCCGCTGATCATCGGCCCCCTGGTCGCGGCGCTCGGCTTCGCGCTGCTCGCAGCGCCCGGAGTCGGCGGCTCCTACTGGAGCACTTTCTTCCCGGCGCTCACCGTGCTCGGCCTCGGCATGGCGATCAGCGTTGCTCCGCTGACGACGACCGTGATGGGCTCGGTCGACTCTCGCCACGCCGGCACGGCCTCGGGCATCAACAACGCGGTGGCGCGCATCGCGGGCATGCTCGCCGTGGCGCTGCTGGGCGCGGTCGCGATCGGCGTGTTCGATCAGATCCTCGAGACGCGGCTCGACGCGCTGCGGCTCGAACCCGACGTGCGCAGCGCCATCGAGGCGCAGGTTCCGGCGCTTGCCGAGGCGCGCGTCCCGCAGCAACTGCAGGGATGGGCCCGCCACGCCGTGCAGTTCGCGCTCGATGCGGCGTTCCTGCAAGGCTTTCGCGTCGTCATGCTCGTTACGGCCGGCCTGGCGCTCGCCAGCGCGCTGTGCGCGGCGTGGACGATCCGGGACGCGGATCGCGCTTCCGACGACGGGCACGCGCGGGCCCGCCGGGACGACTGAGGGGCGCGCCGGTTCAATCGTCCGACTCGTAACTGGCGAGCAGCACGTCGGCAGCGGCCTCGCGGATCGGAATGAGCGCCTGGTAGTCGGCCGAGCGGTGCCAGCCGTCGATGGCCGCGAGATCCGGGAAGCGCAGCACGACGGTCTCGGAATACGTCTGCTCGCCGCTCAGCGTCTCGGCCAGGCGCCCGCGAAAGAGAAGCTGTGCGCCCCAGCGCGTGAGCGTCGACGGGACGCGGCTGCGGTACTGCGCCCAGCGCGACGCGTCGCGCACGTTCACATGACCGATGAGATAGGCGGGCATCGCAGTCTCCGTTCTTCGATGGACAGGGGTGGACAGCCGGGCATTGTGCGCGATCGGGACCGCAGCTTGCGGTCTTTCCTCGAAACGCTGTCATTGGAGCGAACGGGATGACCACGAGGAGAACGAGCGCATTGCTCACCGTCACGGCGATCGTCGTGGCGCTGATGGGACTGTACCTGCTCGGCGCCGGCGCCTGGCTCGTCGCGCTCGGCGGTTCCTCGTACTACGTGATCGCCGGAGCCGCGTTGCTCGCCGTCGCGTGGCTGCTGTGGCGCCGGCGCCGCGCCGCGCTGTGGCTGTATGCGGCGGTCGTGCTCGGCACGCTCGCCTGGGCGCTCCGCGAAGCGGGCCTCGACTGGTGGCCGCTTGCCGCGCGCGGCGACGTGCTCTTTCTCGTCGGCTTGTTCCTGGTGAGCGCGTGGGTCGAGCGCCGCCTGCGCGGCGACGAGGCGGCGCATGGCGCGCGCGGCGCAGACGACGGCGTTCAGGGCGGCCGCGACCCGAACGACCGCGCGGTGCGCCGCTGGTGGCCGGCGCGTGCCGCTCTCGCCGCTTCGCTCGCAGTGTTCCTCGTCGTCGGCATCGCGTCCTGGTTCTCGCATCCGCATCGCCTCGACGGCACCGTCGAACGCGACGGAGCGGGCGCTCCGTCGCAGGCGCTTTCGGATGTGCCGGCCGGCGAATGGCACGCCTATGGTCGCACCGACGCCGGCCGTCGCTATTCGCCGCTGTCGCAGATCACGCCGGAGAACGTTTCGCGGCTCGCGGTCGCCTGGCGCTTCGAGACGGGCGACCTGCGCGGGCAACCGGGCGATCCGCCCGAAACCACGTTCGAGGTCACGCCACTGAAGATCGGTGAACGGCTGTTCCTGTGCACGCCGCACCAGCAGGTGATCGCGCTCGATGCGACGACCGGCGAGAAGATCTGGGAGTACGACCCGAAGATCCGCGACCGACTCGCGCTGCAGCATCTCACGTGCCGCGGCCTGTCGTACGACGACGGGACCGCGTCGCGCCCGTCGGACGGCGTGCGCGATGCGGCGAGAGTGCGCCGCTCGGCGAAGGCCGATCTTCCGATCGCCGCCGACGATGCACGCACCGTCGAGCGATGCAGCGCGAAGCTGTTCATGCCCACCGCCGACGGGCGAATCATCGCGATCGATCCGGACAACGGCTCGGTGTGCCGGTCCTTCGGCGACGGAACCGGCCAGATCGACCTGTGGGCAAACATGCCGAACGTGAACCCGGGCGGCTACTACTCGACGTCGCCCGTCGTGGTGGCGCGCGGACTCATCGTCGTCGGCGGCACCGTGCTCGACAACGTTTCGACGCACGAGACTTCCGGCGTCGTTCGCGCCTTCGATGCGTCGACCGGCGCGCTCGTCTGGAACTTCGATCCGGCGAAACCCGACGAGACGGCGCCGATCGCGCCCGACGCGACGTACACGCCGAACTCGCCGAACAGCTGGTCGATCGCAAGCGTCGACCCCGCCCTCGGCCTCGTGTACCTGCCGATGGGCAATGCGCCGCCGGACCAGTACGGCGCGAAGCGAACGGACGCCGAGGAGCGCTTCTCGTCGTCGGTCGTCGCACTCGAGCTCGACACCGGAAAGATGCGGTGGGTCTTCCAGACCGTGCATCACGACCTGTGGGACTACGACGTGCCTGCCCAGCCGAGCCTCGTCGACCTGCGAATCGACGGGGAAAGCGTGCCGGCGCTCGTGCAGCCGACGAAGCAGGGCGATGTCTACGTGCTCGATCGACGCAGCGGCAAGCCGCTGCTGCCGGTGGTCGAGAAGCCGGCGCCGCAGGGGGCCGCGCTAGACGATCGCACTTCGTCGACGCAGCCGTCGTCGGCGCTGTCGTTCGCTCCGCAGCCGCTCGAAGGGCGCGACATGTGGGGCGCGACGATGTTCGACCAGCTCGCCTGCCGCATCGCCTATCACCGGATGCGCTACGAAGGCCGATTCACGCCGCCTTCGAAGCAGGGCACGCTCGTCTACCCGGGCAACTTCGGCGTCTTCAACTGGGGCGGTGTCGCCGTCGACCCGGTCCGCGAGATCGCGTTCACGACGCCGTCGTACCTCGCGTTCGTCTCGAAGCTCGTGCCACGCGAGAACGACGAGAAGCTCTACGTCCAGAAGGATGGTCGCGCGCCCGAAGGCGCCCTGCCCGCGCTGAATGAGAACTTCGGCGCGCCTTTCGCGGTGAAGCTCGAACCTTTCGTATCGGTGTTCGGCATCCCGTGCCAGGCGCCGCCGTGGGGCTACGTGGCGGCGGCCGATCTGCGAAGCGGCGAGGTCGTCTGGCGACGCAGGAACGGTACGGTGCGCGACCGCGCGCCGATTCCGCTGCCGTTCCGCATGGGCGTTCCCGACCTCGGCGGTCCGATCGTCACCGCGTCCGGCATCGCGTTCCTGTCGGGAACCCTCGACTACTACGTGCGCGGCTACGACGTCACGACCGGCGAACAACTGTGGCGCGCGCGCCTGCCCGCCGGCGGGCAGGCGACACCGATGACCTACCTCGGGAAGGACGGCCGGCAATACCTGGTCGTCGTCGCCGGCGGGCACGGATCGCTCGGCACGAAAGCGGGCGACGCGGTGATCGCCTACGCGCTGCCGGCCGGCTGATGCCGCGGGTGCGCTGGGCGCCGGCCCCGCTTCGACGGGCCGGCACCACGCTTGCTGCACGGGGTGTTCGACCAGGAGGCACGACATGGCGGACAGCACTCTCGACTACACCGGCGAAGAGCCCGGCAAGACCGGCAAGGGCCACGGCGTGGGCTCGCTCGGTCCGAGCGACACGTCCGACTCGGGCAGCGACATCGTCGGTGCGCCGGGCCTGCGCGACGATCTGGATCCGGGCCTGCAGACCGGCACCAGCGAGGACCCGGACGGGGCGGGCACGGACACGGCGGGCCCCGACATCGGGGACGGCAACCTTTCGAGCGACAGCGATTCCTCGGGCACGGGCGAGCGCGCGAGTGCCGGGCGCGATCCTTCCCAGACGAGCCTGGACATCGGCGTCGATCGCATCGTTCCGGCCGATGCGGACCCGAGCACGGCCGACCCTCGCGACGACGTCGAATCGTTCCGCAACTCGGGCGCGCTCGCCGACGCCGGACCGCTCGGCGACGACGACGCGATGGGGAACCCGAGGGCGACCGACGACGAGAAGCTCGAGGACGAGGGCCTGCTCGACGACGAGGACGACGACGCGCTGTAGGCGACGGCGCAACGCGGTTGCGCGCTACTTCACGGCGCCGACCGTGAACCCCGCGACGAAGCGGTCGACGAAGAAGTTGTACAGCACCGCCACCGGGATGCTGACGATCAGGCATGCGCCCATCAGCGACCCCCAGAAGTAGACGTCGCCGCGCACGAGGAAGGTCGGCACGCCGACGCTGACGGTGTAGTGCGACGAGCTGGTGATGAACGTGAGCGCGTAGACGAACTCCTGCATCACCAGCGTCAGCGTGAAGATGACGACGGTGAGGATGCCCGCGCTCGACACCGGAACGACGACACGCACGAACGCGCGGAAGCGCGACAGACCGTCGATCATCGCGGCTTCCTCGATGTCGCGCGGGATCGACTTGAAGAAGCCCATCATCAGCCATGTGCAGAACGGCACCGTGAAGCTCGGGTAGACAAGCACCAGCGACCACAGCGAATCCTGCAGCCCGAGGTCGCCGACGATGCGCGAGAACGGGATGAAGAGGATCGTCGGCGGGATCAGGTAGGTGAGGAAGATGCCGATCGCCAGCCGCTGGCCCCAGCGACCCGCAAGCCGTGCGAGTGCGTAGCCGGCGGGCACCGCGAGCACGAGCGTGATCGCGGTGACGAGCACGCCGACGTACAGCGTGTTCAGGATCCACTGCCCGAACAGCGTGTCCTGGAACAGCACGCGCAGGTTCTCGAGCGTCGGCGGCAGGTTGAAGAGGAAGGGATTGTGCTGCGTGTCGACCAGGTCGCGCGTTTCCTTGAAGGTCGTCAGCACCATCCAGTAGAACGGGAAGGCGAGGAACGCGACGAACGAGGCGAGCACGAGCACGTGCCCGACACGGGCGAGCGAGCGGCGCAATTCGTGGTTCATGCGACCTCCGCCTTGCGCGCGATCGTGAGGAAGACGATCGCGACCGCTACGAGCACCGGGAACAGGAAGAGCGCGATCGCGGCACCCGCGGCGAGATCGCCGCCCTCGATGCCGGTGAAGAACGCGTAGCTCGCGATCACCTGTGTCGTGTCGAAGGGGCCGCCGCGCGTGAGCACGAAGATCACGATCAGGTCGGTGAACGTGAACACGATGCCGAACAGCAGCGCGACGAGCATGATCGGCATCACCAGCGGCAGGTTGATCGAGAACAGGTGGCGCCAGAAGCCTGCGCCGTCGACCTGCGCCGCATCGTGGATGTCCTGCGGAATCGCCGACAGCCCGGCGAGGATGATGACGGTGGCCAGCGGCAGCAGGCGCCAGACGTCCACCAGGATCACCGACGCCATCGCGAGCGTCGGCTGGCCGAGCCACACGGGCCACGTGTCGGGGCCGAACAGGCCGACCGCGCGAGCGCTCCAGTTGAGGATGCTGTAGACCGGGTCGAAGATCCACAGCCAGCCGATCGTGCCGAGCGAGATCGGTGCGACCCACGGCAGCAGGATCAGCAGCCGCACGAGCCACTTGCCGCGGAAGTCGCGGTACAGCGCCATCGCCAGCACCTTGCCGAGCACGACGACGAGCAGCTGCGAGACGAGCGTGAAGACGAGCGCGTTGCGCAGCGACGTCCAGAACGTGGGGTCGTCGAGCACGCGGCGGAA
>DASWVL010000202.1:0-1624 GCA_036406255.1 Zeimonas sp. | reverse complement strand
TCAGGGAGGTGTCGCGGGGAAGGATCTCGGAGTAGGCGGGTACGAGCAGGACGTCGTCGAACGTCAGCGCCTTCTTGGCCAGTCGCATGGAGCCCTCGCGCACAAAAGACGATTATACCGGCGCTGCAGCACGCGCTTTCGCCGCGCTTTCGTCGCGCATCGACCGCCATCCGTCGGCATGATCGCCGCGCGCCCTCCCCGAGCCGGAGAATCGGCCGGCGACAGGCTCCCGGTTCCGCGCCCCATGATTCCGACCCGTTCCGTCCTCTGCGGCCTGGCCGCGGCCTTCCTCGTCGTCGCGAACACTGCCGAAGCGGTGCCCTGGCAGTGGCGCGACGCACAGGGGCGGATGGTGTACTCCGACCGCCCGCCCCCGGCCGACGTGCGCGCGTCGCAGATCGTGCGCTCGCCCGCCGCGCCGCCGGCGGCATCCCCCTCCTCCGGCTCGGCAACGGCGGCCCCCGCGCCGACACCGACGCCAGGAGCACCGGATCACGCCGCTGCGCCGGCGACGGACCGTGCCGGCGCATCCGCCGCCGCGACGCCCGCCGTCACCTGGGTGGAACGGGAACGTGCATTTCGCGCGCGCCAGGCCGAGCGCGAAGCCAACGAGGCGAAAGCGCGCGAGGAAGAGGAACGCGCGACCCTCGCGAAGCGGGCCTGCGAAGACACGCAACGCACGATCCGCACGCTCGAGAGCGGGCTGCGCGTCGTGTCGGTGAACACGAACGGCGAATCCGAAACCCTCGACGACGCGGAGCGTGCGCGGCGGCTGAAGACGGCACGCGCCGATCTCGAACGGCACTGCGCCGCCCGCTGAGCGTCGCAGGCACTAGCGCGGCTTCCAGCGCCGATCGCCCCCCTTGTCGCGGCGCTGCTGGACGCGCAGCCGGCGCGCGACCTTCGGGTCGAGGACGAGCTCGCCGACCAGCTCGATGCGGTCGCCCTCGTGCAGCGCCGCCTGGCGCGAACGGGGCTTCCCGTAGACGGCGATTGACAGGTTGCGCCGGGCGATCCGTTCGAGCAGCGCAGCGGCGAGCGGCTCTCCGAGCGCGGCGAGCGCGTCGTCGACGCGCGCGCCCGCCGGCAACTCGAGCGGGCGGCTCACGACCCTGCCGCACTGAACCCAGGCGACCTCGACATGCAGGAGGCTCAGGTCGCGCTCCCGTAGATCTGGTCAGCCCGACGAACGAAGGCGTCGATGAACGAGCGCGCGATGTGGTCGAACACCGGCGCGAGCGCCCGCCCCAGCAGCCCGCCGGCGAACGCATATTCCAGCGAAAACTCCACCTTGCAGGCGTCGGCGCGCAATGCGCGGAAGCGCCACTCGCCCTCGAGCCTGGAGAACGGCCCTTCGCGCAGCCGCATGGAGATTGCTTCCGGCGGACGCTGCAGGTTGGTCGTGGTGAAGCGCTGCTTCAGCCCGCGGAAATCGATGAGCACGGTGGCGATCACGCGCTCGTCACTCTCGCGATGGACCTCGGACCCGCCGCACCACGGCAGGAACTTCGGGTAATCCTCCACGCGCTCGACCAGCTCGTACATCTGCAGGTCGCTGTACGGGAGCAGGACGGACTTGCGGACGGCGTGCACGGGTTAGGATTCTATTCATGAGCATCGTGCA
>DASWVL010000201.1:0-3886 GCA_036406255.1 Zeimonas sp. | reverse complement strand
ACGGTGACGGTTCCGGGTGCCGCCGAGGAGGAGCCCGAGGCTGCTCCGGCCGCGGCCACTCCGGCTGCGCCGGCGCCGAAGAAGTCGTGACCGCGCCGAGGGAAACGAGTCGCTCGTCACCCGCACGCTTCGGCAGTCCGCTGCGACGACGTGCACAGCAAGCCCGGGGCCGCCCCGGGCTTTTTGTTTGCGCTTCGCCCGCCCGATGAATCCGGACGCCGATCGACTCTGGAGCGGCCCGCGCTGGGCGCTCGCGGTGCTGCTCGCCGCGCTCGGCATGCTCGGGCCGTTCTCGATCGACACGTACCTGCCCGCGTTCTCGGGCATCGCCCGCGCGCTCGACGCCACGCCGCTGCAGATGCAGCAGACGCTCTCGGCGTACCTGTTCGGCTATGCGTTCATGAACGTGTTCCACGGCGCGCTCGCCGACAGCTTCGGGCGACGGCCGGTGGTGTTGTGGGGGATCGGCGTCTTCACGTTCGCGTCGGTCGGCTGTGCGCTGTCTCCTACGATCGGCTCGCTGGTCTTCTTCCGCGCGCTGCAGGGGCTTTCGACCGGTGCGGGCATCGTCGTCTCGCGTGCGGTGATCCGCGACATGTTCCCGCAGGACGAAGCGCAGCGCGTCATGTCGCAGGTGACGATCTACTTCGGCGCCGCGCCGGCAGTCGCGCCGATCATCGGCGGCTGGCTCTTCGTGCACGTCGACTGGCACGGCATCTTCTGGTTCCTCGCGCTCGTCGGGCTCGTGCTGTGGTCGGCGAACTGGCGCTGGCTGCCCGAGACGCTTCACCCAACGCACCGCCAGCCGTTCGAGATCCGGCATCTGCTGCGCGGCTACTACCAGCTCCTGTCCGACCCGCGTTTCCTGCTGCTTGCACTCGCCAGCGGCATTCCGTTCAACGGCATGTTCCTGTACGTGCTCTCGGCGCCCGAATTCCTCGGTACGCACCTGGGGCTCGGCCCCACCGAGTTCTTCTGGTTCTTCGCGCTGACGATCAGCGGAATCATGTGCGGCGCCTGGGTCAGCGGACGATTCGCCGGCCGGGTCCCGGCGCGAACGCAGATCCGCTACGGTTTCATCGTGATGTTCGTGATCGCCGTGCTCAACCTCGTTGCGAACCTGCTGTTCGAGCCGCACGCGTGGTGGGCGCTGCCGCCCATCGCCGTGTTCTCCTTCGGCTGGGCGCTGAACGTGCCCGCGGTCACGCTGATGGTGCTCGATCTCTTTCCGCTGCGCAGGGGCATGGCATCGTCGCTGCAGGCGGTGGTCGGCAGCGTGGCCAACGGCATCGTCGCCGGCGTCGTCGCGCCGCTCGTCATGCACTCGACGGTCGGGCTCGCCGCGACGTCGCTGGCGATGTTGAGCATCGGGCTCGGCGCGTGGCTGCTGTTGCGGCGTCGATGGCCGTCGGTGGTTCGCGCGGCGAACGCGCCGGTGCTTCCGGGACACAACGCGACATGAACACGATCCGCCTGATCGTCGGCCTCGGGAATCCGGGCCCCGAGCACGAGCACGACCGGCACAACGCCGGGTTCTGGTTCGTCGATGCGCTCGCACGCTCGCATGGCGCTTCGCTCGCGCGCGAAGGAAAGTTCTTCGGGCTCGTCGGCCGCGCGCGCATCGGAAGCGACGCGGTTTTCCTGCTCGAGCCGACGACGTGGATGAACCGTTCCGGGCAGGCGGTGGCGGCGCTGGCGAACTTCTATCGGATCGCGCCCGCGGAGATCCTCGTGGCGCACGACGAGCTGGACCTGCTGCCCGGTCAGGCGAAGATCAAGCGCGCAGGCGGGCACGCCGGGCACAACGGCCTGCGCGACATCCATGCCAGGCTGGGCAGTGCCGATTTCTGGCGGCTGCGGCTGGGCATCGGCCATCCGAGGAGCCTGCAGCTCGAACAGGATGTCGTCGACTTCGTGCTGCACCGCCCCAGCCGGGAGCAGCGCCAGCAGATCGACGACGCGATAGGACGCGCGCTCGATTGCCTGCCGCTGCTCGTGGCCGGCGACGCGGAATCGGCGATGCACCGGCTGCACACACGAGCGTGAAGCGGCGAGGCTGAAGCGCAACGCGGAACGCTCGGCGCCACGAAGCGTTGCGCGATGCCTCAGAATGCCGGATTCGCAACGCACCGAACATCATGCCCGCCCGCATCGTCACGCACCGTTCGCAGATCCACGGCAACGGAGTCTTCGCCGCCGCCGACATCCCGAAGGGAGAACGCCTGATCCAGTACAAGGGGAAACTCCTCACCCACGAGCAGAGCGACCGGATGTACCCGGACAGTGCCGATACGGGTCACACCTTCCTGTTCGTGCTCAACGACGACTACGTGCTCGACGCCAACCGGGACGGCAACAGCGCGCGCTGGATCAACCACAGCTGCGATCCGAACTGCGAGGCGGTGCTCGTGGAGAACGAGAACGGCGACCGACGCCGCGACCGCGTGTACATCGAGGCGATCCGCGACATCGCGCGAGGCGAGGAGCTCACCTACAACTACGGGATCGTGCTGGACGTTGCGCACACGCCGGCGATGAAACGGATCTGGGCGTGCCGCTGCGGCTCGAAGAACTGCACGGGGACGATCCTGCAGCCGAAGCGGAAGAAGAAGGCGTAGCTCAGCTCTTCGCGGGCGGAACGACGCGCAGCCAGGGCTGCAGCGCGAGGCGTCTTGCCTCGAAGGCGCGGATCTCGTCGCTTCGCTGCAGCGTGCGTTCGATCTCGTCCCAGCCGGCCAGCAGCGACTGCTTCGCGCGCGGCGCGACTTCGAAGCGCCATTCGCGATCGCCGGCGCCCAGCCGCTGCTGCGGCAGGTCGACGTCCACCTCGGGGACCTGCTGCGAGCGCACCCATTCGAAGAGCGCATCGACGGCGCCCGCCGGCAACACGATCGTCAGCAGGCCGTTGGCGATCGCGTTGTCACCGAAGATCGAAGCGAACGACGGTGCAACGATCGCCCGGAAGCCGAAGTCGCGCAGCGCCCACACCGCGTGCTCCCGGCTCGAGCCGCAGCCGAAGTTCTCGCGCGCGAGCAGCACCGTGGCGCGCCGGTACGGCTCGCGGTTGAGCACGAATCGCGGATTCTCGCGACGCTTCGAATGGTCGGTGTCGAGATCGCCCGGGTCGAGCCAGCGCCAGTTGTCGAACAGCACGGGGCCGAATCCGCGCGCTGCGATCGAGCGGCCGTACTGCTTCGGGAAGATCGCATCGGTGTCGACGTTCGCCGCGTCGAGCGGCGCGACGATGCCGCGATGCGTGACGAAGGGCGGCGGCTTCATCAGGATTCAGCGTGCGTTCGCGATGCCGGAGGGGACGTGCCCGGCCGGGCCGAAGCGCGCGGCCGATTCGCAGTGCCCGGTCTGGTCGTCGAAGAAGAAGTCGGGCTCGAACTCGTGCAGGAACGGGCCCTTCTCCAGCCCGCCGAGGAACATCGCCTCGTCGACCTCGATGCCCCAGTCCATCAGCGTGCGGATCGCGCGCTCGTGCGCGGGCGCGCTGCGCGCGGTGACGAGCGCGGTGCGGATGCGCACCGGTGCGTGCGCCACCGCCGACGAGCCAGCCGCCGCTTCGCTCTCCGACGGCGCGTCCTCGCGCTGCAATCGGTGCAGCGCCTCGAGCAGCGGCTTGAACGGACCGGGCGGCAACGGCAGCGCCGCGCGCTCGGTCTCGTGCCGGTGGAAGGCCTCGAGGCCGCCCTGCTGGAAGATGCGCTCCGACTCGTCGGAGAACAGCACCGCGTCGCCGTCGAACGCGATGCGGATCTCGTCGGGGTGCGACTCGGAGGCGAGCACCGAACGAGGGAACACGCGTGCGGCCGGAATGCCGGCCTCGAGCGCGGCGGCGACGTCGTCGGCGTTGGCCGACAGGAAGAGGTTCGCCTTCAAC
>DASWVL010000200.1:0-3946 GCA_036406255.1 Zeimonas sp. | reverse complement strand
CTCGTTCCCTGTTCGACGACGCGCCCTCGCTGCATCACGATCACGCGATCGCAGATCTGGCTGGCGACGCGCAGGTCGTGCGTGATGAACACGATGCCGATCGAAAGGCGCTGCTGGATGTCGGCGAGCAGCTCGAGGATCCGGGCCTGCACCGACACGTCGAGCGCCGAAACCGCCTCGTCGGCGATCAGCACGCGCGGCTCGCAGGCGAGCGCGCGCGCGATCGAGATGCGCTGGCGCTGCCCGCCCGAGAACTCGCTCGGATACCGGTGCAGCGCCGACGACTGCATGCGCACGAGATGCATCAGCTGCTCGGCACGTGCCCACGCCTCGTCGCGTGGCACGCCGAAGTTCAGCGGCCCTTCGATGATCGACGCTCCCGCGGTCCGGCGCGGGTTCAATGAACGGTACGGGTCCTGGAACACGACCTGTACATGACGACGGAAAGGCGACAACGCGCGGCCTTGCGCACGTGCGACAGATTGGCCGCCGGCCAGGATCTCGCCCGTCGTCGGTTCGATCAACCGCGCGATGCATCGCGCGACCGTCGACTTGCCGGAACCCGACTCGCCGACGATGCCCACCGTCTCGCCCGGGTGGACCGCGAGCGAGACGTCGTCGGCCGCGCGCACCTCGCGTCGCCGCGCGGGCCATGAGCCGCTGACGTAGGTCTTGCCGATCGAGCGTGCATCGAGCAGCGCCGGTCCGCCGGGCAGCGGCGGGCGTCGACGGCGGCCCAGCTCGGGAACCGCCGCCAGCAGCATCTTCGTGTAGTCCTCGCGCGGTGCCTGCAGCACCGCGAGCTTGCCGCCCTGCTCGACCATCTCGCCGAGCTGCAGTACGACGACGCGATCGGCGATCTCGGCAACGACGCCGAAGTCGTGTGTGATGAACAGCACCGCCGTGCCGTTCTCGCGCTGCAGGTCGGCGATCAGCGCGAGCACCTCGGCCTGCGTCGTGACGTCGAGCGCCGTCGTCGGCTCGTCGCAGATCAGCAATGCGGGCCGCAGCACCAGCGCGATCGCGATGACGATGCGCTGGCGCTGGCCGCCCGACAGCTGGTGCGGGTACGACGCGTAGATGCGATCGGGATCGGGCAGCTGCACGCGCTCGAAGATGCGCAGCACCTCGCGCCGGCGTTCGGCGGCCGACCGTTGCGAATGCTCGCGCAGCATCTCGTCGACCTGGTCGCCGCAGCGGCGCACCGGATTGAGCGCCGTCATCGGCTCCTGGAACACCATTGCCATCGCCGGTCCGCGCAGGCGCCGCAGCTGCGTCGGCGTGAGCGGCAGCAACGGTTGGCCCTTCAGCGCGCTGCTGCCCTCGACCGCCGTGAGTCCCGGCGGCAGCAGCCCCAGTACCGCCTGCGCGATCACCGACTTGCCGGAACCCGATTCGCCGAGGAGGCAGACGGTCTCGCCGGCGTGCACGTCGAAGCCGACCCGCTGCACGGCGAGCGGCCGATCGGCGCCGGGCGGCAGCGCGATGCTCAGGTCGCGCACCGACAGCACCGGCTCGGCGGCGATCGGGATGGAACCGGGCGGGCGCATCGAATCAACCCGCCCGCTTGTTGAACTTCGGGTCGAGCGTGTCGCGCAGCCCGTCGCCGAGGATGTTGACGGCGAGCACCGTCAGTGCGAGGAACGCGCCGGGGATCAGCACGATGTGCGGATACTGCGTGAACTGCGTGCGCCCCTCGGCCATGATGTTTCCCCAGGTGGGGATCTCGGGCGGAATGCCGACGCCGAGGAACGACAGGATCGCCTCGACGAGGATCGCCGCCGCGCAGACGTAGGTGCCCTGCACGATCAACGGCGCGATCGCGTTCGGCAGGATGTGATGCACGAGCAGCTTCCAGGTCGGCGTGTCGAGCGCGATCGCCGCCTCCACGTACGGCTCCTCGCGCACGCTGAGCACCACCGAGCGCACCAGGCGCGCCACGCGCGGAATCTCCGGAATCGCGATCGCGACGATGATCGTGCCGAGGCTCGCGCGCCACACCGCCACGAGCGTGATCGCGAACAGGATCCCGGGGATCGCCATCACGCCGTCCATCACGCGCATCATCGGACCGTCGAGGCGGCGGAAATAGCCGGCGACCAGCCCGATCGCCATGCCGAGCGCAACCGCGAGCAGTGCGACTGCCACGCCGACGGCCAGCGACACGCGCGCGCCGAACGCGACACGGCTCCAGATGTCGCGCCCGAGGCCGTCGCTGCCCATCGCGAACCAGTGCGGGAAGACGTCGCCGCCCAGGGTCATGAACTCGGCGCTCGTTCCCGGCAGCTGGTTGGCGTTCGCCGGATCGATCAACGTCGGATCGATCGTGCCGAGCCACGGCGCTGCGGCAGCGCCGAAGAGCAGCACCGCAAGCACGAGACCGCCGAAGCGCACGGCGCCGTTGCGCAGCACCCTCCGCCACGTCGGCACGCGGTGCCTTGCCGGCGGCGGCGCATCGTCGTATGCGGCCAGGGGAGCGGTCTGGATCATGCGCGGTGGAACGCTTCGGGACTCATTCAGGCGGCCTCAGTAGCGGATTCGGGGATCGAGCAGCAGGTAGCTGAGATCCACCAGCAGGTTGATCAGCACGTAGATTGCCGAGAAGAACAGCGTGATGCCCTGGATCAGCGGGTAGTCGCGCGACAGCACGGCGTCCACCGTCAACTGCCCGAGCCCCGGGATGGCGAACACCGTCTCGGTGACGACGACGCCGCCGATCAGCAGCGCGACGCCGATGCCGATCACGGTGACGATCGGCACCGCCGCATTGGCGAGCGCATGACGCACGAGTACCTGCCGTTCGGAGATTCCCTTGGCGCGCGCGGTGCGGATGTAATCCTCGGTGAGCGCCTCGGCGACGGCGGCGCGCGTCACGCGCGCGATCAGCGCGAGATAGATGATCGACAGCGTCAGCGAAGGCAGCACGAGTTGGCGCAGCCACGGCAGCACGCCTTCGCCGAGCCGCGCGTAGCCCTGCACCGGAAGCAGCCCGCCCTTCAGTGCCACGGCCCAGATGAGCAGGTAGCCGATGACGAAGGTCGGGATCGAGAAGCCGAGCACCGAGAAGCTCATCAGCGCGCGGTCGAGCCATCCGCCGTGCCGCCACGCGGCGAGCACGCCCAGCGGCACCGCGATCAGCACGGTGAGCACGAGCGTGAGTCCGGCGAGCGACAGCGTCGGCTCGATGCGCTGGCCGATCAGCGACGCGACGCTCTGGTTCAGGAACAGCGACTGCCCCAGGTTGCCCTGCAGCATCTGCGCCGACCACTTCAGAAACTGCACGGGCAGCGGCTGGTCGAGCCCGAGTTGCGTGCGCACGCGCTCGATGTCGGCGAGCGATGCGCTGTCGCCGACCAGCAGCGCGGCCGGATCGCCGGGTGCGAGCCGCGTCATCCCGAACACGATGAGCGCGACGATCACGAGCACCGGAATGGTCGACGCGATCCGGCGCAGCAGGAAGGACAGCATGATCGGCCTTCGTTCGCACGGCGGGCGCAGGAGCCGCCGCGCGGGGGCAACGTTCAGTCGGCGTTCTTGCGGATGTTCCAGAACACGTTCACGGGCGCTGTGATCACGCCGCTGACGATGCCGCGGCGCACGACCGACAACGGGCGGATCTCGCCGATCGGCGCGAGCAGGCCGCCGTCGAAAGCCTCGATCTGGATTTCCTCGGCGATGCGCTTGCGCTCGGCCTGGCTCGTGGTGGCGACGAACTGCGACTTCAGCTGCTCGAGCTTGTCGTCTTTCGCCCAGCCGAACCAGCCCTTCTCGCCGTTGCCGGTGAGCGGCGCAAAGTACATCGGATTCAGGTTGTCGCTCGCGCCCCAGCCGGTCATGAAGAGATTCCAGCCGCCCTGCTCGACCGGGTCCTTCTTCGCGCGGCGCATCAGCAGCGTCGGCCAGTCCATCGCCTGCATGTCGACGGTGAAGCCGGCTTCCTTCAGCA
>DASWVL010000199.1:0-1771 GCA_036406255.1 Zeimonas sp. | reverse complement strand
AGCGCGATCGTGCGTCGCGCAGCGAACGCGCGCGCAAACCGGGTGCGCAACGCGACGGCGCGTCCGCTGCGCAGGCGACGAGCGCCGCGACCCGCGAGCGTGAGCGTGAGCGCGAGCGTGCGAGCGAGCGCGTGCGCAGCGCGGCCGCCGAGAGCGACGCCCGGGTTCGATGAGCCGGCGCTACGCGGTCATCGGCAATCCGGTGGCGCACAGCCGCTCGCCGGCGATCCACGCGCAGTTCGCGCGCCAGACCGGAATCGAACTGGAATACGGCCGCATCCTCGCGCCCGTCGACGGCTTCGTCGATGCGGTCGAACGATTCCGCGACGACGGGGGTTGTGGCCTGAACGTCACGCTGCCGTTCAAGGTCGACGCCTTCGCCTGGGCGGCGCGGCACAGTGCGCGCGCCGCCGAGGCGGGTGCGGTGAACACGCTGCGCTTCGACACCGGCGCGGCCGAAGGGGCCTGGGGCGACAACACCGACGGTCCCGGCCTCGTGCGCGACCTCGTCGAGCGTTGCGGCGTCGTGCTTTCCGGCCGCGCGGTGCTGCTGCTCGGTGCGGGCGGCGCCGCCCGCGGCGTCGTCGGACCGCTGCTCGACGCGGGCGTCGCGCGACTCGTCGTGGCGAATCGAAGCCGGGGCAACGCCGAACGCCTGGTCGGGAAGTTCGCCGCGCGCGCCGTGCGTCCCGTCTGCATCGGGCTCGACGCGGTCGAGCCCGGCTTCGACCTGGTCCTCGAGGCGAGCGGCAGCGGGCTGCGCGACGAACGCGTCCCGCTCGCGGACGAGGTGTTCGCCGCGGCTTCGCTTGCCTACGACCTGTTCTATGCCGCGGCGCCGACGGCCTTCGTGCGGCAGGCGCTCGCCGCCGGCTGTGCGACTGCCTGCGACGGGCTCGGGATGCTGGTCGAGCAGGCCGCCGAATCCTTTTCCGTCTGGCACGGTGTCCGCCCGCAGACCGAGCCCGTCTACCGGGCGCTGCGCGAGGCGCTGCGCGCCGAGACCGCCGGGCAGCGGCCGATCGTCCGATGAAGCGCAAGTCCCGCGCGCGCGCCGCGACCGGTCGGCGCGCGCTGCGCATGGCCGCATGGGGCGGGGTGCTGCTGACAAGCCTCGTGCTCGTACTGCAGCTGTGGTATTTCGCGCACGTGCTGTGGTGGAGCCGGTTCGACCCCGGTTCGACCCGCTTCATGCGCACCGAGCTGGCGCGGCTGCGCGAGAGCGACCCGAAGCGTGAGCTGCGCCATCGGTGGGTCGACTACGACCGCATCTCGCCGAACCTGAAGCGCGCGGTGATCGCTTCCGAGGACGCGAACTTCACCGACCACGACGGCGTCGACTGGGACGCGATCGAGCGCGCGCGCGAGCGCAACCAGCGCAGGGGGCGCATCGTGCTCGGCGGCTCGACGATCACGATGCAGCTCGCGAAGAACCTGTTCCTGTCGGGCGAGCGCAGCTACCTGCGCAAGGCGCAGGAGCTGGTCATCGCCTACATGATCGAGACGGTGATGACGAAGCGGCGCATCCTCGAGCTGTACCTGAACGTCGCCGAGTGGGGCGTCGGCGTCTTCGGCGCCGAGGCCGGCGCGCGCCATCACTACGGCGTGTCGGCGGCGCAACTGGGCCCGGGCCAGGCCGCGCGCATGGCGGCGATGCTGCCGCGGCCGCGCTACTATGACGCGCACCCCGAGTCGACCGCGCTGGCTCGGCGCGCGGCGATCGTCGCGCGCTGGATGCGCGCAGTCGATCCCCCCTGAAATCGCAGCCGAT
>DASWVL010000198.1:0-1692 GCA_036406255.1 Zeimonas sp. | reverse complement strand
CTTGCGCAGCGCGTCGTTCATCGCCGCGACGAGCAGGTCCTCGAGCATGTCCTTGTCCTCGTCGAACAGCGTCGGGTCGATCGAGATGCGCTTGACGTCGTTGCGGCAGGTGATCGTGACCTTCACCAGTCCGGCGCCCGACTGCCCCTCGACCTCGATCTGCGCAAGCTGCTCCTGCGCCTTCTTCATGTTCTCCTGCATCTGCTGGGCCTGCTTCATCAGGCCGGCAAGTTGTTGCTTCATCATTCGTTTCCTCCGGGAGTCTGTCGAGGCTCGAGCGGGCGCACCGAGCCGGGGACGATCGAGCCGTCGAATTCCTCGATCAGCGTGCGTACGAACGGATCGGATTCGATCGCCGCCTGCGCCTGCGCCTGCCGGTCGGCGCGTTCGCGCTCGGAGACCACCGCGGCCGTCGTGCCCTCGACGCGCCCGACCTCGACGTCGAGCCGCACGTCGGCACCGAAGTGCGCGCGAAGCGCCTCGCGCACGCGACGCACGGTGGCGGGTTCGGCCAGCGGCCGGATCGGCACGCGCACACGGAGGCGCAGGCCGTCGGCCTCGAGCAGTTCGCTCTGTTCCATGAACTGGCGCACGAAGCCGCCGACGTTCAGCCGGGCAGCGAGCGCGGGCCAGTCGCCGTCGAATCGTGCGGGCGTCGAAGCGGCGCGCGCACTCTCGACGACGGGTGCAGCAGGAGGGGCCGGGGGCGCGACAGCGGCGGCCGCTCGCGCCGATGCATGCAGGGACGCAGCCGTCGGTGCGGCCATGCGCACCGCCGCGGACGAAGGCGTGGCGGCGGAGGCGGGTGCGACGGCGGACGTGCGTGCGGCGGCCGACGCGGGTGCGGCTTCCGCCGTGGGTGCGACGGCGGACGTGCGTGTGGCGGAAGACGTGCGTGCGGCCGCGGACGTGGGCCCGGCTGCGGGCCCGGGTGCCGACGAGGACACATCCACCGGCCGGAACGCGAGCAGTCGCAGCAGCACCATCGTGAAGCCGGTGTGCGCGTCGGGCGCGAGCGCCAGTTCGCGAGCCCCGTGCGTGACGATCTGGTAGTAGACCTGCAGGTCCTCGGCGGCGATCGCCTGCGCGAAGCGCTGCATCGTTTCCGGATCGTCGGCGTCGCCGAGCGCGCCGACCTGCGCCAGCGCGACGCGCTGCAGCCATTGCGCGAGATCGGAGAGCGCGCGCTCGAAGGGCGCGTTCGCAGCAAGCATCGCATCGGCGATGTCGACCAGCGCGCGCCCGTCGCCGGCGACCAGCGCATCGAGAATGCGCACGAGCCAGCCGTCGTCGACCATCCCGAGCATCTCGCGCACCTCGGCCTCGCGCACGCTTCCGGCGCCGAAGGCGATCGCCTGGTCGAGCAGCGACAACGCGTCGCGCATGCTGCCGGCTGCCGCGCGACCGATGCGGTCGAGCGCGCCCGCGTCGTGCGCCACGCCCTCTGCGCCGAGCACCGCGGCGAGGTGCGAGGCGATCGCCTGCGACGGCATGTTCTTCAGGTTGAACTGCAGGCAGCGCGACAGCACGGTGACCGGCACGCGCTGCGGATCGGTGGTGGCGAGCACGAACACGACGTGCGGCGGCGGCTCCTCGAGCGTCTTGAGCATCGCGTTGAACGCGTGCGTCGACAGCATGTGGACTTCGTCGATGACGTAGACCTTGTAGCGGCCGGCCGTCGGCGCGTACACC
>DASWVL010000197.1:0-9846 GCA_036406255.1 Zeimonas sp. | reverse complement strand
GGTGTCGTGCGCTGGCAGTCGGCGCAGCGCGGCGCCGAGTTGCAGGCGAGCGCAGCCGAGCGCGTCGCGCGGGCGCGCGAACTCGGCGAAGCCGATTTCGCCGAAGTGCTGCGTGCGCGGCGGCTGGCGCTCGACGCTTCCTTGCGTGCGGAGAGGGTCCGGGTCGATGCACTCGAGGCCCGGGCGCGGCTGCTGCTCGATGCGCATCGGTTGTGGGACTTCGAGCGCGAGCCCCGAGCCGGAGGCGAGAGCGGGCCCTGAGGCGAGAGCGGGCCCGGGAGAGCGGGCCTCGAAGGGGCGAGACTGGTCGGGGTGAGAGGATTCGAACCTCCGGCCTCTACGTCCCGAACGCGATTTCGCCCCCTTTCAGATCAACGATCTACGACCTAAGCTGTTGATTCGCTTATATGCGATCGGCGGCGATACCTCGCGATACAATCCGATCTGCTGTTACCGTGCTGTTATGGGGGGCGGATCGTGAAGCTGACCAAGAAGCTTTCGCCGGCAATCGTCGAGGGAGCGAAGCCCGAGGCCGACCCCTACCGGGTCTGGGACACGTCCGTTCCGGGGCTGTTCCTGCGCGTGCAGCCGAGCGGCATCAAGTCGTTCAACGTCCAGTGGTCGCGCTCGAGCTCGCGCTCGCTCGGCAAGTGGCCAGGCGTCACGGTCGAGGCGGCCCGGACGAAGGCGCGGACGCTGCTCGTCGAGACCGACCAGCACGGCGCGCCGCTGGCCGTCATCGAGGCGAACAAGCCCGAGTCCGAGAAGCCGATCACCTTCGGCGACTTCATCGACAAGCATTACTCGCCCTGGGCGCTGACGCACCAGAAGCAGGGGCAGGCGACGATCGACGCCATCAAGGCGCAATTCGCCGACTTCGACGACAAGCTCCTGACCGAGATTCACGGCTTCGATGTGGAGCGGTTCAAGGCGAAGCGGCTGAAGGCCGGGATCAAGCCGGCGACCGTCAATCGCGACCTGGACCGGATACGCGGGGCGCTGTCGCGCGCGGTCGACTGGGGCATGCTGCCGGCGCACCCGCTGAAAGCCGTGAAGCGGGCGAAGGGCGACGACAACAGCCGGGTGCGCTACCTATCGCCGGCCGAAGAGAAGCGACTGCGCAAGGCCCTCGCAGGACGCGAGCAGGCGCGTCGAGAAGAGCGCGAGCGGGGTAACGCCTGGTGCAGGGCCCGCGGGCGCCCTGAGCGGCCCCTGTGGCCCGTGGAGGGCTTCTCCGATCACCTGATGCCGATGGTCCTGCTCGCGCTGAATACCGGCCTGCGCCGCGGCGAGCTGCTCGGCCTGACGTGGGAGAACGTCAACCTCGAGACGAAGCTGCTCACGGTCGCCGCGGGCACCGCGAAGTCCCGCAAGGCGCGACACGTCCCGTTGAACGCCGAAGCGGTCGACGTGCTCACGCGATGGAAGGTGCAAGGCGACGGCGAAGGGCTCGTGTTCCCGGCGCCCGCCGGCGGACGCATGACGCACGTCAACACGTCGTGGGAAGGGCTCGTCGACGAAGCCAAGCTGCTCGACTTCCGGTTCCACGATCTGCGGCACGACTTCGCATCGAAGCTCGTCATGCGCGGCGTCGACCTGAACACGGTGCGCGAGCTGCTCGGGCATGCCGACTTGAAGATGACGCTGCGGTATGCGCACCTCGCGCCGGACCGCCTGGCGGCTGCCGTCGAGAAGCTGGGGGCGGCATGAGCGAGTTCCCGCTGAACCCCGAGGAGTACGCGCGCACCGCTCAGGAGCAGCGTGACTATCTTCGTGACATCGCCGACCAGATCGAGCGGGGCGAATCGCTCGATGCGATGGCTCGCGCCGTGGTGGCTGTGGTGCTGCGCGCCCACGCCGAGCGCATTCCCGACTCGCCGAAGCGCGGACGCGGGCGGGTGCCACGAATCAACCCGAGCGACGTTGCGTTGGAATTCGAGGCGATGATGCGAAACCCTCATGTGCGCATCAGCAAGTTCGCCGCATACCAGAAGCTTGCTGCAAGGCACGACGTGAGCGAGGAAGCGATCCGGCAGGCGCTGGCGAAGAAAGGAGCGGACGCTGCAGCCTTCTTCGACTCGATGGGTATCCCAAGCAAATAGCCGAATTTGCTACCTAGCCGGGTGCGGTGCCCGGTACGCACCATGCCCTCACTCGCCGTCTATCGCGACGGCTCGCCAGTGAGGGGCATGAATGGAACCGCTGAAACTCGGCATTCGGGAAATCGCCGAAGCTACCCGCGAATCGATCCCGGTCATCTACAACGCGATCGAAGCCGGACACCTCAAAACCTTCCTCGTCGGGCGTCGTCGCTTCGCCCGGCCGGCGGCCGTGAGGAAGTGGATCGACTTCCTCGAGGCGCAATCGAACGCCGGCGCACCGGTCGCCTATCGCGCCCGTCCCGCTGAGCGCGGAGGCGCGAATGCCTGAAAAGAAAAGGGCCGCCCTCGACGGCAATCGAGAGGCGACCCAGGCAGATCAACGCGCCGGAATCTTCGCACTGCCGCCGTCGATGGGCAACTGCGCGAGCTGCGGCGCGCGCATCCGACTCGCAGGCGGCGCGACGACATGCGCGACCTGCAGCGCATGGCGTCGCTGGTACTCGGCGCACCGGCTCGCATCGGCGGCGCTGCGCGAGGCGGAGTCGATGCGGTGATGCGCGCCCTCGCGATCCCTGATCCGTTCCCGCGCCTCGATGAAGCGCTGCAGGCACTCGTCGACGCGGACCGCGCGGGCACGACGACCGACGCGCACCTCGTCGCGGTTTGGTGGGCCGTGTCGCCCATCCGCTCGAAGCTGCCCGACGATCTCGGCTATCGGCTCACGCGCGCAGTCGAGGACCGCATGTCCGAACACGCGCGCGTGCAATGCCGGCGCGTGATCGACGAGTGCATATCGGCACGCATCGCGCAGGCGATCGAGGCCGGGCTGCCGGTGTTCGAAGAAGGAGGCCTGATCGCGCTGGCCGAAGCGGATACGGCGTTGTGGAGGGCTGCCCGATGATCGGCGCCGTCGTCACCGGAACCCTCGTCGCCGATCCCGTCGAGCGCACCACGCGCGAGGGGAAGTCATTCACGACCGCAACGCTGCGCGTGCCGGCCGGCGAGGATGCGCTCTTCGTCGGCGTCGCCGCATTCGGCGAGACTGCCGCGGCGCGTCTCGCGCAGATGAGCAAGGGCGGCACCGTCGCGGCGTGCGGCGTGCTCGAGGTCAACGCCTGGACCACGAAGGAAGGCGAGACGCGCACCGGCTGGCGCCTGACCGCATCCGAGGTGCTCACGGCCTACGCGGCGACGAAGAAGCGCCGGGACGCAGGAGGCGACGACGATGGCCGTTGAAACCCTGCTCGCCCGGCTCGATCACGTGCGCAAGACCGGCCGCGCGCAGTGGGTCGCATGCTGCCCCGCGCACGAGAGCAAGTCGCGGGCGTCGCTGTCGATCGCTGAGGCCGCCGACGGCCGCGTGCTGATGCACTGCTTCGGCGGATGCGCGCCGCTGGCCGTGCTCGAGGCTGTCGGCCTGGACTTCGCCGACCTGTTCCCGGAGCGCGACCCCGACGACGTCGGCCGTGCGAACGGCTGGCGCGATGGGCGCGCGAAGGACGCCAGGCAGCGCCTCGAGCAGCTGCACCCGCGCACCGCGCTGACCGCGATCGCAGCGGACGTGACAGAGGCGGCCGTCATCGTGTCGGACGTGGCCGAGGGGCGCGTCGACGCCGAGCGCGTGCGCGCGGACTTGTGGACGCTGGCCGGACGCATCGCGTCGGCGCTATCGATGGCGGGGGTGCGCATTGGCTGCTGATGTCGACGCAATCGCGCAGGCCCGTGCGTCCGTCGAGGCGCTCACGGGGCGGAACAAGCCGAAGGCCGACGCGCTGCGCGCGGTCGGCTTTCGTTCATTCGTTGCGGCGCTCGAGCCCCCGACCTACGCGGTCGATGGGCTGCTGATTCGTGGGTACTGCTACGCGTGGACCGCGCCTTCGGGCCACGGCAAGACGGCGATCGGCATACACCTTGCAGCCGTGAAGTCCGTCGGCGAGCCGTTCGCCGGCCGAGAGACGACCGCGGAGCGCGTGCTCTACGTCGCAGGCGAGAACCCCGACGACGTGCGCATGCGCGCGCTCGCGCAGGCTGGCGAGCTGCGGTTGTCGCCTGAGGTGCTCGACTCGCGGCTGCTGTTCCTCGATCGAAGCTTCACGCTCGCTGACCGTCACGCCGAGCTGATGAAGCTGATCGAGGACGGCGGCTTCGGGCTCGTCGTGCTCGACACCGACCAGGCGCTTTCCAGCGACGCCGACGAGAACAGCAACGCCGAGCGGATCGAGCACGCCAAGCGCGTGCGCATGCTCACGAGGACCGCGCCGCGGCCGACGGTCGTCGATCTGTGCCATCCGCCGGTGAACGCCGGGCGCAACGCACTGCGGCCGCGCGGCGGATCCTCGTTCCTCGCCGAGATCGACGGCAACTGCGGCGTATGGATGGACGACGGCGACACGCGCGCCGAGCTCTTCCGGACGACGAAGTTTCGCGGTCCCGTGTTCGATCCGCTGCTGTTCGAGATCAAGGTCGTCGAGCTGGCCGAGCTGGCCGACAGCAAGGGGCGTGCGATGACGACCGCGATCGCGGTGCCCGTCGACGACGACGACGGCGAGGCAGACGAGACCGCACGATGTCGCCGGCTGGCACTGCTCGAGGACATCAGCCTGCACCCCGGCGCAAGCGTTCGCGACCGCGCCAGGCGCGTCGACTCTGCACAGACGACTGTCTACCGCGACCTGCGTTACCTGCTCGCGAAAGGTGCGATCTCTGAAGCGATCGACGGCCACGAGATCGCGTCGAGGGGCAAGAAATGGCTGGCCGCAGCGTGACCCGGAACAGCCGGAAAAGTGTTCCACGAACACGCGGAACACCCCCCCTGTTCCGCGTGGTCGAGTGGAACGCGGAACAGGCGCGGAACGCAGAAGGTGAAGCAGCCCGAGAAGCCGCACCAGCGCTGCCTTTCGCTGTTCCGCCCTCAGATGGAACAGCGCGGAACACGCTCACTGTTCCGCTGTTCCACCCCCCTATAAGGGGTGGAACGCGTGGAACGCGGAACGCGAACCGCTGGCGCATCGTCGTCGCGCTGCTGCGTTCGCCCGAGCTCGAGTCCCGACGCCTGGTCGCGCTGCTCGAGAAGCTGCCCGCTGCGCGGCGGGCGTATCGAATCGACAACGTCTGCGAAGGCGTCGGCGCGCTTCGGTGCGAGGTGCTCACGCCCGGGGAGGGGCGCCCTCGATCCTCAGGGGATCGGAAGGGAAACCGCGCTCCCTCCCCGAAGCAATCCACGAACCGGGAATTTTCGTGACGAACACGCGCCGCAATACCGTCGTGCGCGCGCGCGAGGGCAAGAGGTTGTCAACGCTCAAGCCGCGCATCGCGTCGCTGCCGTCGCGCCTTGCCACGACGACGCCGAGCCCGGATCGACCAGGCGCAACCCCAAGGGATCGGGGCAGACGATGGATGCGGCGTCGCGCCCGCTGGCTTGCCGAGCATCCGTTGTGCGAGCGATGCGAAGAGCACGACCGCGTCACGGCCGCCGAAGAGGTCGACCATCGCATTCCGCTGTGGGCCGGCGGCGCCGACGACGAGTCGAACTTCTCGAGCCTCTGCAGGGACTGCCACGCCGAGAAAACCGCGGGCGAGGCGGCGCAGCGCGGCGGGAGGGGTACCCCGAGAGTCTGAGGATCTTGGAGCGGAAACCGCGCTCCCTCTGCACGCGGAGGTTTTTTCCCGCCGCTGAGATTTCCGGCCAAAGCGCAGTTTATGGACAAAAACCCGATTTTCACGATGGAGCCCACGATGACACCGACCCGCGATCTCGCCCAGGCCTTCCTCGTCGCCGCGCAGGCGCTCGGCGACCGCATGCTCGTCGATCTGGCCCAGCGGGATCCCGCTTTCGCTGAGGCGGTAGCGGCCGCTGTTGAGCACGGCGAGCGCCTGGTGCTGTCGCTCATCGTTGGCGATGAACCCGTCGCCGAGCTGAGCACGCGCAACGACTACAACGCGACGAAGCGCATCTCGACGATCCCACTGCGCAACACCACGGCGCAGCACTGAGCCCGATGCACAAGCTTGAGACGCAGGGCCCGCAGCGGCGCGCGCTGTGCTGCGAAGTCTGCGGCACGGCGATCACGCAACCGGAGACAGGGCGGCCGCGCCGGTACTGCACGCCCGCGTGTCGCACGAAGGCGTGGCGAGGGCGCGAGGCGATCCGCTGGTGTCGTCGCTTCGACGAAATGCGCGCACGCCTTGGGGTCAATCGTGACGAAAGCGCACGGAGCGTGACGTAACGGGTTCCGTTGTCTTCCGTTGCGCGCATGCAGTCGATCTAATCGAGCTGTGGCTACAGCGTTCAACGAAACGAAAAGAGAGGTCGATATGTCGATGAACAGACACCGGATGCCCGATGCAAGCCGCATCGCTGCTATGGCGGCGGCGGCTCCGAAGGGAGTCATGGCCGTGGGGCAGCACTTCGATCCGCGAGCAGGCAGAGAGGCGCAGGAGTCGATCGAGGTAGTCGCGCGGGAGCTTGGAGAAACAAAAGGCGTCGTCGCCGACATGCTCAAGGCATGGGCCGACTTCTCGAAGAGCGGTGCCGATGCGCGGGCGGAGATCCAGGCGCGCCTGGGGGCGATCGAACAGGTCGTTGCGATGCGCGAATCGCTCGGCTCCGGCGCGCACTCGAGCGGCGGCCCGAGCGTCGGCGCGCAGGCGCTGCAGGCGCTCGGCGAGGATGGCCAGTTCACGACGGCCGCCGAGGCCGCGCAGCGCGGGATGAAACCGTCCTCGTTCGCCGCGCGCGTGAACGTCGACGGCTCGATCCATGCGGCGCTGACGAACGAGCACGGCATCACGACGTCCGAGGGCGGAATGCCGTCGCAGCCGGGCCGAGGCGGCATTGTCGGGGCGGTACAGCGTCCGCTGCGCCTGCTGGACGTCCTGCCGCGCCGCGCGGTTGCCAACGACGCAATCGAATTCGTGCAGCTGCACGCGACCGGCGATGCGGCCGAGCAGGAGCTCGAAGGCGACGCGAAGGCCGAGGTGTCGCTCGACGGGGTGCTCGTGCGCGTGGAGATCGCCACCATCGCCGGCTGGACGGCTGCATCCAAGCAGGTCTTGGCCGATCACAATGCGCTGCAGCAGCAGATCGATCGCACGGTTCGAAACAAGGTGCTCGATCGTCTCGAGCATCAGCTCATCAACGGCGGCGGATCGACGGGCAAGATTCGCGGCCTGGTCGATCAGGCAACGCCGTTCGTCCCGGCGATCGGCAGCACCGCGGCCGACGTGATCGGCGAGGCGCTGATGGCGCACGCCCGCGACGGCTATCGCGCGTCCGTCGTCATCTTGCACCCGAGCGACTGGTATCGCCTGCAGATCGAGAAGACCGCGACCGAGCAGGCGTATCTGTTCGGATCGCCGACGGCGCCGCTTCCGCCGGCGCTGTGGAACGCATCGGTCGTCACGACGCCGAGCATCGACCAGGGCACGGCGTTGACTCTGGACCCCTCGTTCGTGACGATCCTCGATCGCGAGCTGTTGAGCGTGCAGGTTTCGAATCAGCACGCGGATTTCTTCACGCGAAACCTGGTGGCGATCCTCGCCGAGCTGCGCGCGGGGCTCGAGGTGGCCGATCAACGGGCGATCTTCTCGTTCGATCTGCCCGCGGTTTCCGAGTGAGCAACGACGAGCACAAGCGCGTCGCGGCGCGCCGGCTTGCCGAACAGGCCGGCGCGCGCGTCTATCCCTTCGGCCGCGGCTGGCGCGTGGTCGGGCCGACGGTCGACGTGCTGCTCGCCGACCTGGGCTCGCTGCACCCGGCCGACTTCGTCCGCAGCGCCGCCACCGACTGGCGCAAGGCGCGCAGCGAGCATTGGAGGGCGATGCATGGCCGGTAGATCGGAGCGCTGGTCATCCGGTCGCCTGCGCTGCTGAGCGAGCGGGGCGGGTTGAGGGGCGACGGTGCGCGGCGGGAGGCATGGAGCGAGAAGGATGCGGGTAGAAGTGAAGATGACCGGCCTCGATGGTGTCCTGGACACCCTCCGCAAGCTGCCGCCCGAGGTCGTGAGCAAGAAGGGCGGCCCGGTGCTGCGCTCACTGCGCAAGGGCGCGAGCGTCCTCGTGAAGCAGGCGCGCGAGAACTTCCACGCCGAGGCACTCGATCCGGGGAAATCGGGGATCAACCAGATAACCGGCTTCACCGAAAAGGCGATCGTCGCGCGTCGACGTGCACCGCCTCCTGGCGAGCGAGGCGAGCGCGTCGTCGTCACGGTGCTACCGAGGACGCATCCGGGCGGCAGGCAGTACCGCGGCCGCACGATCAAGGCGAACGACATTGCCTTCATCATGGAGGTCGGCTCCAGCACGCAACCTGCAGCGCCATGGCTGCGGCCGGCGTACGCGGCGAAGAAGGGAGAGGCGATGCGCGTTATCGAGAAAACGTTGGTCGGGGACGTCAATCGCATCGTCGCAAGGCTATCGAAGGGGAAGTGATGCGCAGGCTCCGAAGCAACCCTGACGACGCGATGAGCGAAGCGCAGGTGCGCGCCGAGCTCGAGCAGTTTCTCGCTCGGTACTGCATTCGCTTCGAGAAGAAGGTCCGCGCGCGGCTGCTGGCCAACGGCGTCTCTCAGGCCGACGCGGCTGTGAGAGCTGCGCAGCTCGCGGAGGTTCGCGCGCAGTGCGGTCGCGAGACCTTGGAGCAGCTGCTCCCGGGACTCGTCGCGCAGGTGGAGGCCGCGGCGACGGGCGCCTCCGTTCACTGAGGGGCGCCACTCGTGTCCCGATGGACGGCGGTTGACTGTTCCCGGTCCCGCGTCCGACACTTTCACTGCGCCTCCCCATGAGGCGCCCGGGCTTGGCGGCCTGGTCGCGTGGCGGGCAACCGCTGCAATGGCGGTTTTTTTTCGCCCGCTCGCTGTGCTCCTGCCTATGGGCGGGCCAGCGGGAGCCCGCAAGGGCTGCCAGTCCACGCGCTGGTCCGCCAACCCGCTGTGTCCGCCCACCAACGAACAGGGGAACAACCATGCGCAAGCAGCCCGACTCGACGCCCGACAGCGATCTGCAGAGTCTGAGGGAGACTCTGGATCGCGCCGAGTTCGCCCTCATGGAGTGTCAGCAGATCTTCGGCGCAGTGTTCGACGCGGCCGACAACGACGCACGCGTCAGCGTGCTGGCGAAGGTCGGCATCAAGATCGCGGGCGCGGCGCACGACGAGATCGATGCGATGGAGCGCACCGTATTCGGCGCGGTGCAGGGAGCCGAGGCATGACGACGACGGCCACGAAGCGGCGCACGAGAAAGCCTCGCCCCGATCTGCGGCTCGTTCCGCAGGGGTTCTCGCAGGATACGGTCGAGCGCCTCGAGGAGCTGCTCGATCTCGCCTATGCCGGTGAGCTGATCGGCTTCGTCGGCGCCACCATGTTCAAGCGGCGATCGTATCGAGTGGAGATCGTCGGCGAGGCGCGCGGCAACGCGACATTCGCACGAGGCGTGCTGCGGACGATCGACGACGAGCTGGGGGCACGCATCCGCGCGGTCGAGTGACCTGCCGCCCCGCCCTCGCAACGGCCGCCTTCGGGCGGCTTTTTCGTGTCCTGGCGCTGTTACCCTGCTGTTACGGGTTTCGCCTTGGTCGGTGCGGAGTTGGCTAAGTGCTTGATTTTCTTGGTCGGGGTGAGAGGATTCGAACCTCCGGCCTCTACGTCCCGAACGTAGCGCTCTACCAGGCTAAGCTACACCCCGCGACGCGCTTTCCGGCATGGCCCGGCGCAAGGCCCGGGAGGGAAGCGGCGAATCGCACCCGGTC
>DASWVL010000196.1:0-36957 GCA_036406255.1 Zeimonas sp. | reverse complement strand
CCTCGCGGCGGGCCGCGGCCGGCGGCGTGCGCCGGATGCGCAGCGGCAACGCGACGTTCTCGAGCGCCGTGAACTCCGGCAGCAGGTGATGGAACTGGTAGACGAAGCCGAGCAGGCGATTGCGACGCGCGCCCAGCTCGGCCTGCGACAGGCCGCCGATCGCCTCGCCGGCCCAGTACACCTCGCCCGAGGTGCAGGAGTCGAGGCCGCCGAGCAGGTGCAGCAGCGTGCTCTTGCCCGAGCCCGATGCGCCGATGATCGCGATGCGCTCGCCGGCATGCACGGCGAGGTCGACGCCGTGCAGCACGGGCACGACGAGATCGCCGTTGCCGTACACCTTGTGCACGTCGCGCGCACGTACGACCGGATCGCCCGCGTTCATTCGTAGCGCAGCGCCTCGGCGGGCCGCACCCGCGACGCGCGCCAGCTCGGGTAGAGCGTGGACGCGAAGGCAAGCACGCAGGCGGTGAGACCGATCGTCGCGACGTCGGGCCAGCGCAGGTCGCTCGGAAGATGGTTGATGAAGTAGATCCCCTTCGGCAGTACCTGGAAGCCGAACAGGTTCTCGACGCCGGCGACGACCTCGCCGATGTTCCATGCGACGACGACGCCGAACACGACGCCGAGCAGCGTGCCGAGCAGGCCGACCGACGCGCCCTGCACGACGAAGATGCGCATCACGCTCGTCGGCGTCGCGCCGAGCGTGCGCAGGATCGCGATGTCCGACTGCTTGTCGGTGACCGTCATCACGAGCATCGAGACGAGGTTGAACGCCGCCACCGCCATGATCAGCGTGAGGATGATGAACATCATCCGCTTCTCGATCTGCACCGCGGCGAACCAGTTGCGGTTCTCGGAAGACCAGTCGCGCACGTAGACCTCGGAGCTGAGCGTCGAGGCGAGTTCGGCGGCGATCTGCGGCGCCGCCAGCATGTCGCTCGTCTTCAGGCGCACGCCGGTGACGCCCTGTACGCGGACCAGCTTCGCCGCGTCCTCGAGGTTCATCAGCAGCAGGCTCGTGTCGTATTCGTAGTGCCCCGATGCGAACACGGCAACCACGGTGAGCTGGCGCAGCCGCGGAACGAGCCCCGCCGGCGTTGCCGTGCCCTGCGGGGCGATCAGCGTGATCTTCGATCCGGGCTCGAGCAGCAGCTGGTTTGCCAGCTCGCGGCCGACGGCCACGCCGAAGGAACCGGGCTGCAGTGCATCGAGGCTGCCGCGCAGCATGTGCTGCGCGAAATCGGCCACGCGCGGCTCGATCGACGGATCGATGCCGCGCACGAGAACCCCGCGAACGCTGTCGTCGTGCGTGAGCATCGCCTGCCCCGACACGTACGGCGCCCCGGCGACGACGCGCGGATTGCGCTCGGCCTGCGCGAGCACCGAGCGCCAGTCGAGCATCGGGGTCGCTCCTGCGAAGATCTCGACGTGCGCGAGCACCGACAGCATCCGGTCGCGCACTTCCTTCTGGAAGCCGTTCATCACCGAGAGCACGATGATCAACGCCGCGACCCCGAGCGCGATGCCGGCGATCGACAGCGCGGAGATGAACGAGATGAAGCCGTTGCGTCGACCCGCGCGTCGGCTGGCGCGGGTGTAGCGCAGGCCGATGAAGAGTTCGTATGGAAGGGCCATCGGCGGAGACGTCGCCCGGGCGGCGGCAGGACCGCGGTTCGCGTCGGCCGCGGCAGTTTGCCATAGAATCCGCCCGTGACTCTCACGATCCTGTGCGCCGGCGCGTTGGCGCCTCCTGGCGCACAGCGCGCCGGTCTCGAAGCCGACCCCGCCGCCGCGGCGCCGTCGAGCCTTGCCGCAACCCGGCTGCGGGACGAGATGCGGGCCGCGTCGTCTGCGGGCGTCGCCGCCCTACCCGGCGCTTCGGCCTTCACGCGCCGCCTGCGTCGCGCACGGGTCGTCGCCCGCAGCCGCATCGACGACGCGGCGCCCGCCGAACTGCCCGACGAACGCTGGCTGCGAGAGCGCTTCGCGCTCGACGGCACGGTCGCCGCCTGCACGCTCGCGTCCGTCGCGAGGGATGCAGACGCACCGCTCGTCGTGCGCCCCGTGCATCTGCATCTCGGTCTCGACCACCTCGTGCTCGCGCCGCCGGGGCGCGCGGCACCCGACGACGAAGAGGCGCGGGCGCTCGCCGAGGCCGCGAACCGATGGCTGGCCGAAGACGGCCTCGAGCTGGTTCCGGTGCGGGCCGACGTGTGGCGACTCGATGCGCACCGCGACGAAGCGCGAGCGACGCTCGCCGCGTTCGCCGCACTGCGCACCCCCAGCGCCCGCGTAGCGAGCGGACGCAACGTCACCGCCTGGCAGCCGCAGGGCGAGACCGCGCCGCGCTGGCGCAGCTTCGAGAACCTGGTGCAGATGGCGTGGTTCGAGCATCCGGTGAACGAGCGCCGGGTGCTCGAAGGGCGACTGCCGATCAGCGGACTGTGGCTCGAAGGCCGAGCCGGTGCCGCGCGAGAGCGCGCCTTCGATCGCGTCCGCACCGACGACGCGGCAATCGCGGGTCTGGCGCGTCGTGCAGGTTCCGAAGTCGCCGCCTTCGCCGCGGCGGCGCAGCCCGGCGACGCGACGCTCGTCGACGCCGGCTTCTGGAAGGAGCCGCTCGCCGAAGGCAACGCCGACGGATGGAACGACGGCTGGCTCGCGTTCGATCGCTGGTTCGAGCGCAACGCCGCGCACGTGTCGACGCTGCGCGCCGTGCTGACCGGCGAGCGCGCATGCGTCGAGCTTGCGTTCAAGGCGACCGACCGTTTCAAGCCGTGGCGTTCGCTCGCGCGCGAAACGCTGCTCGAGCGCGCGCGATGAGCGTGCAGCGAACACCGCGCATCGTCGCGCGCACCGCGCCCGCCGAGGCGCAACGCCGGCTGCTCGAAGCGGGCATCGCGCCGGTGCTCGCCCGGCTGTACGCCGCGCGCGGCATCGACGATGCCCTCGCACTTTCGCGCGACCTCGCCCGGCTGCTTCCGCCGCACCCGATGAAGGGAATCGCGGAAGCGGCCCGCCTGCTCGCCGATGCCATCGCTGCCGGCGAGCGCCTGTGCGTCGTCGCCGACTACGACTGCGACGGCGCGACCGCCTGCGCCGTCGTCGTTCGCGGTCTGCGCATGCTCGGCGCGCATCGGGCATGCGTCGACTACCTGGTGCCGAACCGCTTCGAGCACGGCTACGGGCTTTCGGTGCCGATCGTCGAGCTGGCCGCGGCGCACCCGCGCCTGGGCCGTCCCGACTGGCTGATCACGGTCGACAACGGCATCGCCAGCGTCGACGGCGTACGGGCCGCGAAGGCGCTCGGCATGCGCGTCGTCGTCACCGACCACCATCTGCCCGGCGACGAACTGCCGGCGCCCGAAGCGATCGTGAATCCGAACCAGCCGGGCTGCGGCTTCGGCAGTCGCCACCTGGCCGGAGTCGGCGTCGCGTTCTACCTGCTGCTCGCGCTGCGTGCCGAGCTTCGCGCGCGCCGGCCCGATGCGCCGGTCGCGCGCGCTCCGCTGCAGGCGCTGCTCGATCTCGTCGCGATCGGCACGGTGGCCGACCTCGTCCCGCTCGACGAGAACAACCGTCGCCTCGTCGCCGCGGGCCTGCAGCGCATTCGCTGCGGCCGCGCGCATCCCGGCGTACGCGCGCTGCTGCAGGTGGCGGGACGCGATGCGCAGCGCACGACGAGCAGCGACCTCGGCTTCGCGGTCGGCCCGCGCATCAATGCGGCCGGCCGGCTGGCCGACATCGCGCTCGGCATCGAATGCCTGCTGGCCGACGACGAAGCGCGCGCACACGAGCTTGCCCGTGCACTCGATGCGATGAACCGCGAACGCCGAGGGATCGAGCGCGCGATGCGGGAGGAAGCGCTCGCCGCGCTCGATGCGCTCGACGTGCCCGGCGCGTTGCCTGAAATTGCCGCGCGCGAAGCGAATACGCCCGAGGGCGCGCCGGCGCGGGCCGCGAACCGCAACGCGTTCGTCCTGTACCGCGCGCAATGGCACGAAGGCCTCGTCGGGCTCGTCGCCGGACGCATCAAGGATCGCGTGCACCGGCCCGTCGTCGCGCTCGCGCCGTCGACCGGCGACGCCGCGCTGCTGCGCGGCTCGGGCCGCTCGATTCCCGGGGTCCACTTGCGCGACGCGCTCGACTGGATCGACAAGAAAGCCCCGGGCCTGCTGCTGCGCTTCGGCGGGCACGCGATGGCGGCGGGCCTGACGATCCGCAGCGGGCACGTCGACGAGTTCGCGGCGCTGCTCGAGCGCGCCGTCGAGGTCTTCGCCGACCCGGCGTGTCTCGCTCCGTCGCTGCTCACCGACGGCGCACTCGACCCCGCCGACATCGACGTCGCGCTGGTCACGCGCCTCGACGCGGAGGTATGGGGCCAGGCCTTTCCGCCACCGCTCTTTCACGACGAGTTCGTCGTCACGCGCCAGGCCGTCGTCGCCGAACGGCATCTGCGCGTGGAACTGCGCGCGCGCTGCGGCCGCCGGCTCGACGCGATCGCCTTCGGACGAACCGAACCGCTGTGCGCCCGCGCCCGGATCGCCTACCGCCTGATGCGCGACGACTATCGCGGCGTCGCCACCGTGCGCCTCGTCATCGAGGCGGTCGAAGCGGTCGAGGCGGTCGAGGCGGTCGGAGCGGTCGAGGCGCCCGAAGTGCCCGAGAGGCAAGAAGCGCCCGCCGTCGTCCCTCCCCTATAATGTCCGGTTCCCCAGAAGACGTCGCGAGTCATGGAAGCCGAGCGCCAGAACCAACTCGAATCGCTGATCGACGACCTGCGCACGCGCGTGGGCGAGCTGCGGAGGTATCTTTGACTACGACGCGAAGAAGACGCGTCTCGAAGTAGTCCAGCGAGAGCTCGAAGCGCCCGACGTCTGGAACGACGCGCAGCACGCACAGGCGCTCGGGCGCGAGAAGAAGTCGCTCGAGGGGGTCGTCGAGCGCATCGCGTCGATCGACGCGCGCATGGGCGATGCGGCCGAGCTGTTCGAGATGGCCGCCGCGGAGGACGACGATGCGACGCTCCTCGCCGTCGAGTCCGATGTACGTGGAGTGGAATCCGAAGTCGAGGACCTCGAATTCCGCCGCATGTTCTCGAATCCCGCCGACCCGAATCCGTGCTTCGTCGAGATCCAGGCCGGCGCCGGCGGCACCGAGGCGCAGGACTGGGCCGCGATGCTGCTGCGCCAGTACCTGCGCTACTGCGAGCGCAAGGGCTTCGACACCGAAGTGCTCGAGGAGTCGCCCGGCGACGTCGCCGGCATCAAGGGAGCGACGCTGCGGGTCGACGGCGAATACGCCTACGGGTTCCTGCGCACCGAAACCGGCATTCACCGCCTCGTGCGCAAGTCGCCGTTCGACTCGAGCGGCGGGCGCCACACGTCGTTCGCGTCGGTCTTCGTCTACCCGAAGGTCGACGACTCGATCGCCATCGACATCAACCCGGCCGACCTGCGCATCGACGTCTACCGCGCCTCGGGCGCCGGCGGACAGCACGTGAACAAGACCGAATCGGCGGTGCGCATCACGCACAACCCCACCGGTATCGTCGTGCAGTGCCAGAACGACCGCTCGCAGCACCGCAACCGCGACGAAGCGATGAGCATGCTGCGCGCGCGCCTGTACGAGCTGGAGCTGCGCAAGCGCCAGGCCGAGCAGGACAAGGTCGAGGCGGGCAAGACCGACATCGGCTGGGGCCACCAGATCCGCTCGTACGTGCTCGACAACTCGCGCATCAAGGACCTTCGCACCGGTGTCGAGATCAGCGACACGCGCTCGGTGCTGGACGGCAATCTCGACGAGTTCATTGCCGCGAGCCTCAAACAGGGAGTCTGACCGGTGAGCGAACGCGACAGCGCGCATGACGCGCCCCCGTCGATCGAGGAGATCCGCGCCCGCGACGACAATGCCATCGTCGCCGAGCGGCGAGGCAAGCTCGCGCGGCTGCGCGAGGAAGGCGTCGCGTTCCCGAACGACTTCGTCCCGGCGCACCGCGCCGCGGCCCTCGCCGAGCACTACGGCTTCAAGACGCGCGAGCAGCTCGAGGGCGAGAACGTCGAGGTCTCGCTCGCCGGACGCATCGTGCTCAAGCGCGTGCAGGGCAAGGCAAGCTTCGCGACGATCCAGGACGCCACCGGACGCATCCAGCTGTACCTGAACGACCAGGGCGTCGGCGCCGACGTGCACGCGGCGTTCAAGCACTGGGACCTCGGCGACATCGTCGGCTGCCGCGGCGTGCTGTTCCGCACGATGAAAGGCGAGCTGACGGTGAACTGCAGCGAGATCCGGCTGCTCTCCAAGTCGTTGCGCCCGCTGCCCGACAAGTTCCACGGAATCGCCGACCAGGAGCTGCGCTACCGGCAGCGCTACGTCGACCTCATCGTCACCGGCGAGACGCGCGACACCTTCGTCGCGCGCAGCCGCACGATCGCCGCGATCCGCCGCTTCATGGACGCCAACAGCTTCCTCGAGGTCGAGACGCCGATGCTGCACCCGATCCCGGGCGGCGCGGCGGCGCGACCCTTCGTCACGCACCACAACGCGCTCGACCAGCAGATGTTCCTGCGCGTCGCACCCGAGCTGTACCTGAAGCGGCTGATCGTCGGCGGCTTCGAGCGCGTCTACGAGATCAATCGCAACTTCCGCAACGAAGGCATCAGCCCGCGCCACAACCCCGAGTTCACGATGCTCGAGTTCTACGCGGCCTACACCGACTACCAGTGGCTGATGCCGTTTACCGAGGAACTGCTGCGCGAGGCCGCGCGCGCGGCGACCGGCTCGACGACGCTCTCCTACCAGGGGCGCAGCGTCGACCTCAGCCTTCCCTTCGCGCGAATGACGATCACCGAGGCGATCGCGAAGCACGCGCCGCGCTACACGGCAGCGCAACTCGACGACGCGGGCTTCCTGCGCGCCGAGCTGGCGCGGCTCGGCCAGGACATCGATGCCCCGGCGTTGAAGTCGGCCGGCCTCGGCGCGCTGCAGCTCGCCCTCTTCGACGAAGTCGCCGAACACGAACTGTGGGATCCGACCTTCATCGTCGACTACCCGGTCGAGGTGTCGCCGCTCGCGCGCGGCTCGGACACCCGTGCCGGCGTCGCCGAACGCTTCGAGCTGTTCATCACGGGGCGCGAGATCGCCAACGGCTTCTCCGAGCTGAACGACCCCGAGGACCAGGCGGCCCGCTTCCTGCGGCAGGTCGAGGCGAAGGATGCCGGCGACGAGGAAGCGATGTACTTCGATGCCGACTACATCCGCGCGCTCGAATACGCGATGCCGCCCACCGGCGGCTGCGGCATCGGCATCGACCGGTTGATGATGCTGCTCACCGACAGCGCGAGCATCCGCGACGTCGTGCTGTTCCCCGCGCTGAAGCGCGAGGACTGAGCCGCAAGCGCCGGCTGCTGCGCCCATCGTGCCCGTGCCTTCGGTCGGCGCCGCGATCGCCGCGCTCGGCCTGACACAGATCGTCGGCTGGGGCACGACGCACTACCTGCCGGCGATCCTCGCCGACTCCATCGCCGGGGGAATCGGCGCCAGCCCCACGCTGGTGCTGGGCGCCTTCTCGTGGGGCCTGCTGGTCGCCGGCGCGAGCGCACGCGCCAGCGGACGCCTGATGGACCGGCACGGCGCGCGCGCGGTCATGACGATCGCCTCGCTGCTCGTCGCGCTCGGCCTGCTCGCGATGTCGTTCGCGCGCGGCTGGCCGCTGCTGTTCGCCGGGTGGACGCTGATCGGGCTCGCGATGCGCTCGGTCCTCTACGACGGCGCCTTCGCCGCGATGGCGTCGCTCGCCGGCCCCGGCGCGCGACGCGCGATCTCGCTGCTGACGCTGTTCGGCGGCCTGGCTTCGACCGTCTTCTGGCCGCTCGGCGGCTGGCTCGACAGCGTGTACGGCTGGCGCACGACGCTGCAGGTCTATGCGCTGCTCAACGTCGTGCCGTGCGCGCTGCTGCACGCACGCTTCGCCGGAAACCGGCGCACGACCGTCGCGCAGGCGCACGAGGCGAACCCGGCTGCGTCGCCGATCGGACTCGAGGCCCGTCACGCGCAGGCCGCACTGCAACTCGCTGCGCTCGCGTTCACGTTGCACGCCTTCGTGCAATCGGCGATGGCCGCGCACCTGGTCCAGCTGCTGGCCGGCTTCGGCTTCGGCGCCGCGGTGGCGGTATCCGCGGCCTCGCTGATGGGCGTCGCGCAGGTGCTCGCCCGCATCGGGGAGATGGCGCTGCAGCGGCGCCTGAGCGCGGTCGCCGTCTCGGTTCCGTCGGTTGCGCTGCTGCCGGCCGCCTTCGCCGTCGCACTGGCGCTGCCGCCCAGTCCGACGAGCGCAGCACTGTTCGTGCTGCTCTACGGCTGTGCGAACGGCCTGATGACGGTCGTGCGAGGCGCGCTTCCGCTGGCCGTCTTCGGCAGCGTCGGTTACGCGGAACTGCTCGGCCGCATCGCCGGGCCGGGTTTCGTGGCCGCGGCCGCCGCGCCCGTGCTGTTCTCGGCGCTGATCGAGGCGGCCGGACCCGCCGCCGGACTCGCGCTGCTGGGCGTGCTCTCGCTCGGCGCGCTTGGCGCCATCGTCGTGCTCGCCGGGCTCACGCGACGCGCCAGCTCGTCGACGTCGTTGTCCCGCTAGAACGGGGCGACGCCGACCGCCGCGGCGTTCCCCGCGGCACGAAGATGCCGACGCCGCACGAGGACGCCGTTCAGGCGGCGAAGGACTCGCCGCAGCCGCAGGTGGCCTTGACGTTCGGGTTGTGGAACTTGAACCCTTCGTTCAGCCCTTCGCGCACGAAGTCGAGTTCGATACCGTCGAGATACGGCAGGCTCTTCGGATCGATCAGCACCCGCACGCCGTTCGACTCGTACTCGACGTCGTCGGCACGGCGCTCGTCGGCGAACTCGAGTTGATACGACATCCCGGAGCAGCCCGACGCCTTGACGCCGACGCGCAGCCCCACGCCCTTCCCACGGCGCTCGAGCGAACGCACGACGTGCCGTGCGGCCGCTTCGGTCAGTCGGACACCCTTCGTCGATTCTCCCATCCGATTCCCCATTCCCTGCGCGCGTCCGGGCGTGGGCGGGCTCCCGCCTCCCGCTGCGACGACGCGCGGCTGTCGCCGCACGCCGCCGTATGCCGCGCGCTCAAAGCGTAGTGATGCGACCCTTCTCCAGCTTGATCGCCTGCAGCGTCGAAGTCGGAAACTCGAGCGCAGCGCGATGCTCCTTCAGCACCGAGATCTCCCTCGGATGCGACTTCGTCTCGCGGCCCTTCTGCTGCTCGACCAGATCGGCGAGCGACACCGAGTCGAGATACTCGATCATCCGCTTGTTCAGATTGGACCACAGCTCGTGCGTCATGCACGGGCCGCCGTCTTCCTGGCAGTTCTCCTTGCCGCCGCACTGCGTGGCGTCGAGCGGCTCGTCGACCGCGAAGATCATGTCGGCAACGGTGACGTCCTTCATCGGGCGCGCGAGCGTGTAGCCCCCGCCCGGGCCTCGCGTGCTCTCCACCAGTTCATGACGCCGCAGTTTGCCGAAAAGCTGCTCGAGGTACGACAGCGAGATCTTCTGGCGCTGGCTGATTCCCGCGAGTGTGACCGGTCCCTGATGCTGGCGCATCGCCAGATCGATCATTGCGGTAACCGCGAAGCGTCCTTTGGTCGTGAGTCGCATGGAGAACTCCAGATAGTGGACTAGTTTAGTCTGACATTCCGAATTGTCTACTTGGGAAGTGGGAATTCTTTCCGAAAAGTCGGAAACGATTTCCGTCATTCCCTTGCTTGCTGTCGACCCGAAAGGTCCGCGCGGTTCCGCAAATGCCCTCTTACCCTCCCGAAAGGGCGCTTGCTGAACCCCGATGGCAATGGGGTCGCTCAAACCCCTAGCATTCCAGCGTCCCGTGTAGGGAAATCCCTAGAAAATCGGCCCTCCCGCGGGAAGGGCCTACGGAGTCCCCGGTGGCTCGTCGTCGAGCGGGGGAGCGTTGCTACGATCGCTCGCGCGGTGCCGATCCACTGCCTGCCATCGATGACACGGCACCGGGAACACGACGTCGGAGGAGACATGCTCGACTACGCAAGAGGCCGGAGGGTTCTCGTGACGGTGGCGGCTGTGTTTGCGCTCGCTGCCTGCGGAGGCGGCGGCGACGGCAGCGCTTCGCTCGACGTCAAGGGTGCCGACGGAACCGGGATCCCTTTCGCCAAGCGTCCGGTGCATACATCGTTCGGCCTGCTCGCCGGCGTCGACGACGACGGCGCGGGAACGCTGTCCTGGAAGGGAATCCCCTTCGCGAAGCCGCCCGTCGGCGACCTGCGCTGGAAGGCGCCGGTCGATCCGGACGCGTGGCAGGGCCAGCGCGCCGTCGACACCTTCGGCGACGCCTGCATCCAGAACGGCCGCATCTACGGTCCGGGCGCGAATAACCGGTACGACGACACGATCGCCAGCACGCTCAACACGCCGGTCGGCAGCGAAGACTGCCTGACGCTGAACATCTGGCGTCCTGCCACCCGCGAGCGCGACCTGCCGGTCATCGCCTTCGTCTACGGCGGCAGCAATATCTCGGGCTACACGGCCGATCCGGTGTACGACGGCGCGCACCTCGCGAAGGCGGCGAATGCGGTCGTCGTCACGATGAACTACCGCGTGGGCGTGCTCGGATTCTTCGGCATGGAGCAGCTGAAAAGCGGCAGCGACCCGATCGGCGATTCCGGCAACTTCGCCCTGCTCGACATCGCGCAGGCGCTGAAGTTCGTCCAGCGCGAGATTGCGCAGTTCGGCGGCAATCCCGGCAACGTGACGCTGATGGGGCAGTCGGCCGGAGCGATCAACGTGTGGGCGCTGATGGCGTCACCGCTTGCCGATCAACTGTTCCATCGGGTCGTCCCGATCAGCGGAGGCGTCTCGACCGTGCAGTCGCTGCCGGCCGGCACGATTCCGGTGATCTCGCCCGCGTTCGTCTACACGGCGCAGGCCAACCAGCTCCTCCACGAGCTGCTGGTCGGCGACGGGCGGGCGGGCACTGTCGCCGAAGCGCAGGCGCTCGCCGCGACGATGACCGCCGCCGAAGTCGCCGAGTACATGCGTGCGAAGAGCGCGTCGACGATCCTCACGACCGTGTTGACGAAGCTCGGGCCGCTCGGGCTCGGCGGTTCCGGCCCGATCCCCGACGGCACCGTGCTGCCGGCGAATCCGATCGCGGCGATCGAGGCGGGGCAATACCGAAAGGTTCCGGTGCTTGCCGGAAACACGCGCGACGAGGGAAAGCTGTTCGCGCCGTTCCTCACGCTCTTCGGCGGGCCGCCCGGATTCATCATGGACGATGCGGCGCGCTTCCTGCTGATGAAGAACCAGTTCGACCCGAACGCGCCGCAGCCGGACCTGATCGACGACATCGTCCACCCCGCATACCTGCCGGTCGACAAGCTTCCCGGCGGCCGGACGGCGCTCACTGAACGGCTCGACGACCTCTTCATGACGGCGAACCGCATCGACGTGCTCGACGCGGTGAAATCGCGCCAGTCGAACGTCTGGTTCTACCGCTTCGACTGGGACGAGGAGCCGGCGCCGTGGAACGACGTGTACGGTGCAGCACACGCCTTCGACCTGCCCTTCGTCTTCGGCAACTTCGGCCCGTCGCTGTTCTCGAACGCGGCGAACAGCGCCGCCAACGAGCCGGGCCGCCTGGCGCTGTCGAACGCGATGATGCAGAGCATCGCCGCATTCGCGCGCACCGGGGACCCCAACAACTCCGCGGTGCCGAACTGGCCGGCGTGGCCGGCGGCGATGGTGTTCGATGCGAGCAAGAGCGGGCTTGCGGTCCACGTCGAGCCCGACGGCACGCTGGAGTGAGCGGCGGTTCGCGCAAGTGAAGGGGAAAGGGCCGCCCCGGGCAGCCCTTCCTGTGTCGGCGTCGACCGGCCGACCCCGCCCGTCAGGAACCGCTCAGGCGGCCGCAACCTGCGTCGCGCGTCGCTTGGCCAGCTCGAGCAGCCCGTTGCAGGCGTCCTCGATGTAATCGAGCGTCTGGTCGAAGCCCTGTACGTTGCCGTAGTACGGATCGGGGATCGTGGCGGTTTCGTGCTCGGTGGCGAAGCGCATCAGCAACTGCAGCTTGTGGTGCGCGGACTTCGGCGCCAGCTGCTGCAGCGCCGAGAGATTGTCCCAGTCCATCGCGAGGACGAGGTCGAATTCGTCGAAGTCCTTCTCGCGAACGCGTGTCGCGCGCAGGTCGGCGATGTCGTAGCCACGCCGCGACGCCGCCGCCTGTGCCCGCCGGTCGGGCGCCTCGCCCAGATGGAACGCGTGCGTGCCGGCCGATGAGACGCGAACGACCTCGTCGAGCCCCGCTTGCCGCACCATGTGCCGGAACACCCCCTCGGCCATCGGCGAGCGACAGATGTTGCCCATGCAGACGAACAGCACCCGCGTGTTCATTGCGAGTGAAACCGGTTCTCTCTTTGCCATTTTCGTATCCGTATCCGCGTGAGTCGATGAAACCTGTTCAGGCGCTCCTGCGCCGCGCCGCACCCGCAGCACCTGTCGGAGCCGGGTCTGCAACGAACGGAACCACATTGCTTCCCCCGTCCGAACCGAAGAACCGTTGCTTGAGCGCGGCGAGCTGGTCGCGCGTCTGCGCGGCCTTCTCGAATTCGAGGTTCTTCGCGTGCTCGAGCATCGCCTTCTCGAGCCGACGGATCTCGCGTGCGAGGCCCTTCTCGCCGAGCGTTTCGTACCTGGACTGCTCCTGCGCGGCGCGCAGATCGATCCGCGACTGTGTCGCGTCGTAGACGCCGTCGATCATGTCGCGCACCTGCTTGCGCACGCCGCGCGGAACGATGCCGCGGCTCGCGTTGAACGCAATCTGCTTCGTGCGGCGCCGCTCGGTCTCGTCGATCGCCCGGCGCATCGAGTCGGTGACGCGATCCGCGTAGAGGATCGCGCAACCGTTCAGGTTGCGCGCGGCGCGCCCGATCGTCTGGATCAGGCTGCGCTCGCTGCGCAGGAACCCTTCCTTGTCGGCGTCGAGGATCGCCACCAGCGACACTTCGGGAATGTCGAGTCCTTCGCGCAGCAGGTTGATGCCCACCAGCACGTCGAAGGCGCCCAGCCGCAGGTCGCGGATGATCTCGACGCGCTCCACGGTGTCGATGTCCGAGTGCAGGTAGCGCACGCGAACCCCGTTCTCGGCGAGGTAGTCGGTGAGCTCTTCTGCCATGCGCTTGGTGAGCGTCGTGACGAGCACGCGTTCGCCGGCCGCCACGCGATCGTGGATCTCGGAGAGCAACTCGTCGACCTGCGTCGCCGCCGGCCGCACGACGACCTTCGGGTCGACGAGCCCGGTGGGACGCACGACCTGCTCCACGACCTGGCCTGCGTGCGTATTCTCGTAGTCGGCCGGCGTGGCGGAGACGAACACGCACTGCCCGATCTTGCGCTCGAACTCCTCGAACTTCAGCGGCCGGTTGTCGAGCGCCGAGGGCAGCCGGAAGCCGTATTCGACGAGCGTCTCCTTGCGCGAACGGTCGCCGCGGAACATGCCGCCGAGCTGGCCGATCGTCACGTGGCTCTCGTCGACGAACATCAGCGCGTCGGCCGGCAGGTAGTCGACGAGCGTCGGAGGCGGATCCCCGGGTCGCGCGCCCGACAGGTGTCGCGTGTAGTTCTCGATGCCCTTGCAGAAACCCAGCTCCTGCAGCATCTCCATGTCGAAGCGGGTGCGCTGCTCGAGGCGCTGCGCCTCGACGAGCTTGCCCTGCTCGTAGAAGAACTTCAGCCGGTCGGCCAGCTCCTCGCGGATCGTCTCGAGCGCGCGCATCACCGTCGCCCGCGGCGTCACGTAGTGCGACGACGGATACACGGTGAAGCGCGGGATCTTCTGGCGCACGCGGCCGGTGAGCGGATCGAACAGCTGGAGGCTCTCGACCTCGTCGTCGAACAGCTCGAGGCGCACCGCGAGCTCCGCATGCTCGGCCGGGAAGATGTCGATCGTGTCGCCGCGCACGCGGAACGTTCCGCGAGCGAAGTCCGTCTCGTTGCGCTTGTACTGCATCGCGACCAGCCGCTGCAGCACTTCGCGCTGCGGGATGCGGTCCTTCACGCGCAGCACGAGGATCATCTCGTGGTAGTCGCGCGGGTTGCCGATCCCGTAGATGCACGAGACGGTGCCGACGATCACCGTGTCGCGCCGTTCGAGCAGCGACTTCGTCGCGGAGAGCCGCATCTGCTCGATGTGCTCGTTGATCGACGAGTCCTTCTCGATGTACAGGTCGCGCTGCGGGACGTACGCCTCGGGCTGGTAGTAGTCGTAGTACGAGACGAAGTACTCGACGGCGTTGTTCGGGAAGAACTCCCGCATCTCGGCGTACAGCTGCGCGGCGAGCGTCTTGTTCGGCGCGAGCACGAGCGCCGGGCGGCCCAGGCGCGCGATGACGTTGGCCATCGTGTACGTCTTCCCCGATCCCGTGACGCCGAGCAGCGTCTGGAAGCTCAGCCCGTCGCGCACGCCGGCGACCAGCCGGTCGATCGCCTCCGGCTGGTCGCCGGCCGGCGGAAACGGCTGATGCAGCTGGAACGGGCTGCCGGGAAATCGGAGGAGCGCCGGGGCGGGCGCGGTTTCGGTCATGCGAGCGAAGTCTGGGTCGGCGCGGATCGGCAGCGTGCTACACTATTTTTCAGGGTTGTCCCGCAGTGCCGCATAGTGCCGGCAACGCGGTTTTCGTTGCGTCGCACAAACCCCGAGCCGCCGGATCGTCCTGCGGCCCAGTGCGGGCGCGAGCGCTTCGAAATTCGTCTGCCGTAGTGCCTGGAAGCGCCTGCGGCAAAACCGTCATTATCGCCTCCGCGACCCCAAAAATCCAGTATTGCGCGCGCCCGATGTTGCAGCGCACCGAGCGGCGTGCGTCCTCGACCACCCCACTCCGAGAGCCCCGACCGCGATGAGTTCGTCGATGTTTTCCGCCGTCGAAATGGCGCCGAGGGACCCGATCCTCGGCCTGACCGAAGCCTTCAACGCCGACACCCGCTCGAGCAAGGTGAACCTGGGCGTAGGCATCTACTACGACGACAGCGGGCGCATCCCGTTGCTGGAGGCGGTTCGCCGTGCCGAGCGGGCCCGCATCGAGGCGGCGCCGGCACGCGGCTACCTGCCGATCGAGGGTTTCGGCGCGTACAACCAGGCGGTCCAGCGGCTCCTGTTCGGGACGGACTCACCGCTTCTCGCCGCCGGCCGCGTGGCGACCTTCGAGGCGCTCGGCGGAACCGGCGCGCTGCGCGTCGGCGCCGACTTCCTTCGCCGGCTGTATCCGCAGGCGGGCGTCTGGATCAGCGATCCCAGCTGGGAGAACCACCGCGCGCTGTTCGAGGCGGCCGGTTTCGCCGTGCAGAGCTATCCCTACTACGAACCGAAGACGCACGGCCTTCGCTTCGAAGCGATGCTCGAGACGCTGCGCGGGCTGCCGGCGCATTCGATCGTCGTGCTGCACGCGTGCTGCCACAATCCGACCGGCGTCGATCTCGATGCCGCGCAGTGGGACGCAGTCGTCGCTGCCGTGCGCGAGCGCGGCCTCGTCGCCTTCCTCGACATGGCCTACCAGGGCTTCGCCGAAGGCATCGACGCCGACGCGATGGCGGTACGCAAGTTCGCCGATTCGGGCCTGCCGTTCTTCGTGTCCAGCTCGTTCTCGAAGTCGTTCTCCCTGTACGGCGAGCGCGTCGGCGCGCTGTCGATCGTCACCGCCGACCGCGACGAAGCGGCGCGCGTGACGAGCCAGGTCAAGCGCGTGATCCGCACGAACTACTCGAACCCGCCGACGCACGGGGCGGCCATCGTCGCTGCGGTGCTGTCGACGCCCGAGCTGCGCGAGCTGTGGGAGCGCGAGCTTGCCGGAATGCGCGAGCGCATCCGCGCGATGCGTACCGGGCTCGTGCAGCGCCTGCGCGAGAACGGCGTCGAGCAGGACTTCTCCTTCGTCGAGCGCCAGCGCGGCATGTTCTCGTATTCGGGGCTGAACCCGGCGCAGGTCGACCGGCTGCGCAACGAGTTCGGCATCTACGCGGTGGGAACCGGACGCATCTGCCTGGCGGCGCTCAACAGCCGCAACATCGATGCGGTGGCGAAGGCGATGGCGCGGGTGATCGGGGGGTAGCGTCGGGGACCCGGCGCGTACGAGCTCCGGAGGCCACGGCGCCTACGAACCTCGACCCGGCGCTACAAAATGGCGCGCATTCGCTCCTGGAATCGATTCCACAAAGAAAAGCGCTCCATCTTGTAGCTCGTATTGCAGCCGGTCTCGCATCGGAGCGTCGACCGTGGCGATGCGGCGGGTGCCTGCGGCGGGTGCCTGCGGCGCGTGCCTGCGGCGGGTGCGTCCGTCGCCTGGACAGGGAATGCTCGATCGCAAGGTGTCGGAGCGACGTCGGCACGATGGAGGGGCGTGCTATACTGCCCGGCTACTCCCCGATAGCTCAGTCGGTAGAGCGACGGACTGTTAACGAATGGCAGCCCGCGCGGGAAACCGTGCGGTGAAAACACCCCCAATTCGGGGAACCCTACGGCGCTCGCGCAAAGGCGTGCAGGCGCTACGGCAATCCCGAGCAAGCAGGCGGCGAGCGATCGCTTCCGGGCATGTGTAGAGACTTTACGGGGTGCGCCTAAGGCGATCGGACTCGGTCGCTACGGCGAAGAGAAAGTCCAAGCCGAGCGGAAACGTTCGGGCACTTGTAATCCGCAGGTCCCTGGTTCGAGCCCAGGTCGGGGAGCCATCATTCGACGACGAAGCCCGCGTGCAGCGGGCTTCGTCGTTATCGGGCCCCTGTACGGCATGTCGTCATTGCAGTGCGCGCCGTCGCCCGCGGCAGCGGCACCCCCCGGCGTGGCAGCCGACGGGACCGGGTGCCTCACGCCGAGCCAGCTTCGGCGCGCAGCGCTGGTTCGGCGAGACTGTCGGCTTCATTTACAGTCGCGACCGACGCAAGCGCCGCCCGCCGCTCAAGCGGCTGATTCGTCGACGGAACTTCCCGTTGGCACGGAACCCGCTTCGACAAACGGCAACCGAACCTGCACTGGACGAAGCGATGAAGCGCATCGGGATCCGGGCTCTGCTGTTCACCGCCGCCATTGCGTTCAGCGCGCCGAGCCAGTCCGCGCTGCTGTTCTCGGATGACTTCGACGACGACTCCGCCACCACCGTCCTCGACTTCAACGGCCTGGTCCACTGGAACGTCGTCGACGGCACCGTCGACTACATCCGCAGCGGGGACTTCGGCATCCAGTGCCTCGGCGGCACGGGCGGTTGCATCGACCTGCTCGGCTCCCAGGGCACCGCAGGCAGGCTCGTGAGCAGGCAATCCTTCCAGCTGTCGCCCGACGTCGCCTACATCCTGTCGGCCCAGGTGTCGGGAAACCAGCGCAACGCCGCATCGAACGAGTTCACGCTCGGGTTCGTCGATGCGGACACCGGAGCCCTGATCGCCAGCGGAACTTCCTTCGGGATCCTCCCTACGCAGCCATTCGAGGAGCAGGGGCTCGGTTTCATCACCGGCGATCCGCTCGAGGTCCGCCTCTTCTTCGAGAGCGCGGGCACGAACAACGTCGGTCCGATCCTCGACGGCGTCACCTTCGCCGACCTGACCTCGGTTCCGGAGCCCGGCGCACTGACGCTGTTCGCCCTCGGACTGGCCGCTCTCGGCGCGTTGCCGACGAGGCGACGGCCCGGACGCTGACGCGCGGCGCCGCCGCCCGCACACGCGGCGCTTCCGCCGACCCGACAGTTCGCCGCCTCTTCGGGCGCGTTCAGCGCCTTCGTCGCGCAGTGCGGAAGGTGATCGACCAGCGTAGTGTCCGGGTCGGCGCCACGCTGTGCTGCCACTTCCATCGTGCTGCGCCGTGCAACACGTAGATCGAGCGCGGCTGGAGCGTGACGCGAACGATGTCCGCGCGCTTCGGCTGCTCGGGCGGATACGGACGAAAGCGCATCGTCGCCTCGCCGCCCAGCGAAACACCGACGACGTCCTCGAAATCCGGTACGTCGCGGTGCCAACCGAGCGGGGTTCCCGGCGCGTATTCGGCGACGAGCACATGGACGAGCGCATCCGGCGGGACGCCGAGCCACGACGCGACGCGCTCGCGCAGCGGATGCAGTTCGGCGACGAGCGCGGGCGACGGCTCGAGCCGGTTCGCGTCGTAGTCGAAGCTGCCGCCAAAACTGGCCACGCGGCGCCGCGCGGCGTAGCTCTGGTACTTCGCCGCTCGAAGCGGCAGCGCGCGGATGCGCACGATCAGCTCGCGCTCCTCGTCGACACCGAGGAAGTCGCGTTGGTAGCGCAAGCCTTCGGGGAGCCGCCCCGGAAGCATCGCCGGCGTCTCGAACAACGGAATCTGCGGATCGGCTTGCATCGCACTGCCCGGTTTCGTCACGGAATCTGCCGGGCGTCGGACCGATGCGCTCCCGGCGCCGCTCGGTTTCGCTTCAGACGCCGCTCGGGAAAGTTTCCGGCACCTCGTCGATGCGCCAGCGCGCACCCGGATCGAGCGGCTCGAGCGCGTGCGTCCCGTCGAAATGGAGCACGGCGTCGAACTGCTTCGGCAGCCGTGCATGGAAGTAGTGGCTGGTGCGCTCGGACTCCGACAGGTAGATCACGCCGATCGCCCGTTCGAGCATCGGCTCGGCAAGGGCGTGCGCGAGTTCGGGCTCGGCCGGATGCACGACGAAGCGTTCGGGTCCTGCCTCGTGGAACAACGCCTCGCAACTTCCGGGCAGGCCAGGCCGCACGCGCTTGCGCTGCTCGGGGCCGCCCCAATCGGAAGCGGCCGTCACGCTCCCCTGGTGGGTCGTGAAGCCCACCAGCGCGCAGCGCGCAGATCCGAAGCGTTCGCGCACGAGCTGCCCGACGTTCCACTGCCCTTCCGCGCCCATCTCGGTTGCCCGCGCATCGCCCAGGTGCGAGTTGTGTGCCCAGAGCGCGATGCGCGGCTCGCGCCCGAGACGCTGGCCGAGATGCGCATCGAGCGCCTCGAGCGTCTCCGCCATGTGCCGGTCGCGCAGGTTCCACGACGAGACCCGCCGCCCGAACATCGAGCGGTAGTACGCCTCGGCGTTGCGCACGAGCCGGGCGTTCTGCCCGGCGTCGAACAACGCATCGCTCTCGTGGCCCTCGCGCTCGATCGCCTCGATCGAGCGCTCGCGCAGCTCGACGAGCTGCTGCACGACCGCCTGCGCGCAGTCGGGGCCGAGGTCGAACGCGACCGAGTATCCGTACGCCTGCGCGTTCTCGCGAAAGTGATCGAAGCATCCGTAGCGGCTGCGCGCGCGGCTCGCCGCCTCGGCGTCGACGTCGTCGAGATACGCGAGCACCGCCTCGATCGACGCCGACAGGCTGTACAGGTCGAGCCCGTAGAAGCCGACGCGGCGATCGGGGGGCTGCGCGTCGTTCCACGCGCGCAGCCATCCGACGAAGTCGCGCACGACCGTGTTGCGCCACATCCAGTGCGGGAAGCGGCAAAAACCCCGCAACGCCTCTTCGGCGTCTCGATCGTCGGAGCTACCCCGCACGTAGCGATCGACGCGATACGCGTCCGGCCAGTCGGCTTCGACGGCGACGGCATCCAGCCCGTGGTCGACGATCAGGCGCTTCGTCAACCCGGCACGCTGCTCGTAGAACTCGTGCGTTCCGTGCGAGGCCTCCCCGAGCAGCGCAAAGCGCCGCGACGCGAGCAGCTCGAACAGCCCCTCGTCGTCGGCAGCGTGCTCGCCGATCTCGCACGCGTGCGCCCGAAGCGTTTCGCGCAGGCGGTTCTCGCGGGCACGTTCCGCCCGCCGCGTCTCGAGGATCGAAGTCATCGTTGCCGTCCCGTCCGTTGCATCGCGCACGGCGCGCGCGCCGCGTGTGCGGCAATCGAAAGCCGCCGCAACCCGGCATGCCGGAGAACGCCCCGGCCTGATCGACAATGGCGCACCGCTTCGCCTTCCCGGCGCAGTCCGACTGCCCGACTGCCCCGTGTGCGGCGTGCGCACGCGCCGCGAGCACGACGCGTGCTACCTCGACGAGGGAACAGTGGACCAGGTGCGCATGCTCGCGCTCGAGCGCTTCACGAACGGCCGGCGCGCATCGGGGCGAGCGCCTGCGCCCATCGGAAGAGCTCGTCGAGCAGCACCCGAGCCGCCTGGTCGATCGACTCCGATGCGGGCAGCCGGCCCTCCCGCAGCTGCTTCGCGACATACGGGATCATCACGCCCTCGACCATCGGCATCATCTTCAGGGTGGTCGCCTGCAGCTTCGAGGCCTGCACGGCGCGCAGCCCGCCGGAGATGCCGCCGTAGCTGACGAAGCCGCAGGGCTTGTAGTTCCACTCGCGGTAGACGAAATCGAGCGCGTTGACGAACGACGGCGGCGGCGAATAGTTGTACTCGGGCAGCACGAAGACGAACGCGTCCGCGGCGGCCACGCTCGCCGCCCAGCGCTTCGTGTGCTCCTTCTCGTATTTCTGCAGCGTCGGGTGGTGCGGCTCGTCGTAGAGCGGCAGCGCGAAGTCGACGAGGTCGACGAGCACGGCGTCGAAACGGCCGTGGCGTTGCGCCTGCTCGTGGAACCATGCGGCGACCGCCGGGCCCACGCGTCCGGGGCGCGTGCTGCAGATGATCGAATGAAGCCGCGGTTTCATCTCCGACCGAGCATAGCAAGACCGGCTTCCTCCCCCTTCGTCGCGCGGTCTTGACCCGGCGCAAGGCGCGCGGCCGGTGCCGCGCTAGCCTGCAGGCGGAGGCTCCGATGGACGTCATCCGCAAGCTCGCTTCGCGCCTCGCCGTTGCGCCGAATCTCGCCGACTACGAGGACGAGCGCGCGGGATTCTCCTGGGCGAATGCGCGCGCAGCGCTCGACGGGCTGCCCGGCGGCCGGGGCCTGAACATCGCGCACGAATGCGTCGACCGGCACGCAAACGGCGCTCGGGCGCAGGCGACGGCGCTGCGCTGCGTTGCGCGCGACGGTTCGGTGCGCGAGATCCGCTACGCGCAACTGCGCGAGGCAACGAGCCGCTTCGCCAACGTTCTCGCCGCCCTTGGGGTGGGCGAGAACGCCCGGGTGTCCGTGCTGATGGGGCGTATCCCCGAGCTGTACGTCTCGGTGCTCGGTGCACTGAAACACCGCTGCGTGGTCACGCCGCTGTTCTCCGCGTTCGGTCCCGAGCCGATCGCGACCCGGCTCGAGCGCGGCGCGGCGCGCGTGCTCGTCACGACCAGCACGCTGTACCGACGCAAGGTCGTGCAGATCCGCGAGTCGCTGCCCGGGCTCGCGCACGTGCTGGTCGTTCGCGACTACGACGACCCGCTGCCCCCCGGCACGATCGACCTGGTGGAGGCGCTCGACGCGGCCGGCGCCGACTACGCGATCGGCCCGACCGATCCGGAATCACGGGCGCTGCTGCACTTCACCAGCGGTACTACCGGAAAGCCGAAGGGCGCGCTGCACGTGCACGAAGCGGTCGTCGCCCACCATGCCACGGCCCGCTACGCGCTCGATCTCCACCCCGACGACGTCTTCTGGTGCACGGCCGATCCGGGCTGGGTCACCGGGACGTCGTACGGGATCGTCGCGCCGCTCGCGCACGGCGTCACGCTGGTCGCCGACGAAGGCGACTTCGACGCCGAGCGCTGGTACGACATCCTCGAGCGCGAACGGGTGTCCGTCTGGTACACGGCGCCGACCGCCGTGCGGATGATGATGAAGTCGGGAGCCGATGCCGCGCGGCGGCGAACGTTGCCGCGCCTGCGCTTCATCGCCAGCGTCGGCGAAGCGCTCAACCCTGCGGCGGTCGCGTGGGGCGTCGAAGCCTTCGGCCTGCCCATCCACGACAACTGGTGGCAGACCGAGACCGGCGGCATCATGATCGCCAACTACGCGGCGCTCGACATCCGCCCGGGCTCGATGGGCAAGCCGCTGCCGGGCATCGAGGCGGCAATCGTGCGGCGAGCCGAACCAGCAGCCCCGGCCGGCGAACCCGCGGCCGTCGAACGAGTGCCCGACGGCGAAGAGGGCGAGCTGGCGCTGCGACGCGGCTGGCCCTCGCTGTTCCGCGGCTACCTCGACGACCCGCAGCGCACGGCCAGGTGCTTCGCCGGCGACTGGTACCTGTCGGGCGACCGCGCGCGGCGCGACGGCGACGGCTACTTCTGGTTCGTCGGCCGTGCCGACGACATGATCAAGTCGGCCGGCCATCTGATCGGACCTTTCGAAGTCGAGTCGGCACTGATGGAGCACCCGGCGGTGCACGAGGCCGGCGTCATCGGCAAGCCCGAGCCGACGCTGGGGGAGGTGGTCAAGGCCTTCGTCGTGCCGAAGGCGGGCGTCGAGCCGTGCGAGACGCTGCGGCGCGAGCTTCTCGGCTTCGCCCGCTCGCGCCTGGGGGCCGCCGTCGCGCCGAAGGAGATCGACTTCACGACGTCGCTGCCGAAGACGCGCAGCGGCAAGATCCTGCGCCGCCTTCTGAAGGCGCGCGAGCTGGGCCTGCCCGAAGGCGATACGTCGACACTCGAGCCGTCGTGAGGAGCCGTGCGATGAAGTTCGTGGATTCCGCCCCGAGCGTGCGCAACCCGATCGACGCGGCCGTCGCGCTCGACTCCGCCGTCGCGCGCGAACTGCTCGCGCAGATGATCCGCATCCGCCGGTTCGAGGAGCGCTGCGCGCAGTCGTACGGCGAAGGCAACATCCGCGGCTTCCTGCACCTGTACATCGGCGAGGAAGCGATCGCCGCCGGCGCGATGCCCTGCCTGCGCGACACCGATGCGGTATTCGCCACCTATCGCGAGCACGGGCACGCGCTCGCGCGCGGTGTGCCGGCGGCATCGATCATGGCCGAGATGTACGGCAAGCGCGAAGGCTGCAGCGGCGGGCGCGGCGGCTCGATGCACCTGTTCGACGTTTCGCGGCGCTTCTACGGCGGGAACGCGATCGTCGGCGGAGCGCTCCCGCTGGCCGCCGGAATGGCGCTGGCCGAGTCGATGCGCGAAACCGACGCGATCGTCGCCTGCTTCTTCGGCGAAGGGGCGATGGCCGAAGGCGAGTTCCACGAATCGGCCAACCTCGCCGCGCTCTGGAAGCTGCCGCTGCTGATGCTGTGCGAGAACAACCTCTACGCGATGGGAACGGCGCTGGCCCGCTCGCAGTCCAACGTCGACCTGTGCGCACGAGCGCGCAGCTACGGCATGGCGGCCGAGTCGGTCGACGGCATGGACGTGCTCGCGGTGCGGCAGGCCGCTCGGGATGCGGTCGACGCGATGCGGCAGACGCCGGGGCCGCGTTTCCTCGAGTTGCGCACCTATCGCTTCCGGGCGCACTCGATGTTCGATCCGGAGCTCTACCGCAGCAAGGAAGAGGTCGAGCAGTGGAAGAAGCGCTGCCCGATCGCCGGCTTCACGCGCCTCGCGCTCGCGCAGCGGCTGCTGTCTGCCGACGACGTCGAGGCGATCGAAGCTGCCGTCGCCGGCGAGATCGACGACGCCGTGCGGGCGGCAGAGGCCGGAACCTGGGAACCGATCGAAAACCTCGAGAATCACGTGCGCGCCGAGCGCGCGCCCGCGGCGGGAGCGCCGCGATGACGCTCGTGCGCACCACGTACCGCGAAGCGCTGCGCGCCGGGCTGCGCGACGCGCTGCAGCGCGACGAGCGCGTCTTCCTGATGGGCGAGGACGTCGGGCGCTACGGCGGGACCTACGCGGTCAGCAAGGGGCTGCTCGAGGAGTTCGGCGAGCGGCGCGTGCGCGACACGCCGCTGTCCGAATCGACGTTCGTCGGCGCGGGAATCGGCGCAGCGATGGCCGGTCTTCGCCCGATCGTCGAGGTGATGACGGTGAACTTCAGCCTGCTCGCGCTCGACCAGATCGTGAACAACGCCGCGACGCTGCGCCACATGTCGGGCGGGCAGATCGGGATTCCGCTCGTCGTGCGCATGACCACCGGTGCCGGTCGCCAGCTCGCCGCGCAGCACTCGCACAGCTTCGAGGCCTGGTACGCGCACGTACCCGGGCTTCGCGTGGTCGCGCCGGCGACGCTGGCCGATGCGCGCGGCATGCTGTGGAGCGCGCTCGAGGATCCCGATCCGGTCATCGTCTTCGAGCACGCGATGCTGCTGCCGATGGAAGGCGAGCTCGACGAATCGCCCGACGCCGTGGACATCGACAGCGCCGCGGTGCGCCGCCACGGCCGCGACCTGACGCTCGTCACCTACGGCGGATCGCTCTTCAAGTGCCTGTCCGCGGCCGAGTCGCTCGCGGCGCAGGGCATCGAAGCCGAAGTCCTCGACCTGCGTACGTTGCGTCCGCTCGACGTCGCGTCGATCGTCGCCAGCGTGACGCGCACCCGGCGTGCCGTCGTCGTCGACGAAGGCTGGAAGACCTGCAGTCTCGCCGCCGAGATCGTCGCGACGCTCGTCGAGCACGCGTTCTACGAGCTCGACGCGCCGCTCGCCCGCGTCTGCTCCGCCGAGGTGCCGATCCCCTACCCCGCGCACCTCGAGAACGCGGCGTTGCCGCAGGTCGAGCGCATCGTCGCGGCGGCCCGGAAGGTGCTCGCCCATGCATGAGCTCCGTATGCCCTCGCTCGGCGCCGACATGGAGGACGGCGTGCTGCTCGAGTGGCGCATCCGGCCCGGCGAGGGCGTCGAACGCGGCGCCGTCGCCTGCGTCGTCGAGACGCAGAAGGGCGCGATCGACGTCGAAGCGTGGGAGGCGGGAACCGTCGCCCGGTTGCTCGCGCAACCCGGCGAACGCATCGCCGTCGGCACGCCCATCGCCGTGCTCGCCGACGGCGCGGAAGACTGGCGCGCGGTCGCTTCGGAGCACGAACGCTCGCGCGAGACAGCGCAGCCCGTGCAGCCGGCTGCGTCGCCGCGCAGCTCCCCGGCCGCGCGCCGGCGTGCGGCCGAGCTCGGCATCGACCTTCGAACGCTCGCCGCGCAGACCGCAGGCGCCGTCGTGTCGCTTGCCGACGTCGAGGCCGCAGCACGCGAGACGCCTTTGGCCGCTGCGGACGCAGGCCCGACCCCGGCGGCGTCGATCCGCGCGGCGATCGCCGTCGCGATGACGCGCGCGAATCGCGAGATCCCGCATTATCACGTCGTCGGCGAGATCGAGATCGAGCGCGCGTGGAGCCGGCTGGAGGCGTTCAATCGCGAACGCCCGATCGCGCAGCGCGTGCTGTTCGCCGCGCTCGCGCTGCAGGCGATCGCGCGTTCGCTGCGCGAGGTTCCCGAGCTCAACGGCTGGTACCGCGACGACGCGTTGCAGCGCGCCTGCGCGGTGCACGCAGGCATCGTGACCTCGCTGCGCGGCGGCGGTATCGTGATTCCCACCGTGCACGACGCCGACCGACTGGCGTTGCCCGAATTGATGGAAGCGCTGCGCGAGGCCGTCACCCGTGCGCGGCAAGGGCGCCTGCGCAGCTCGGACCTCGCCGATTCGACGGTCACCGTGACCAACCTCTCCGACTCCGGCGCCGACGCCGTGTACGGACTCGTCTATCCGCCGCAGGTGGCGCTGGTCGGGCTCGGGCGCATCGCCGCTCGGCCCGTCGTACTCGCCGACGGTGCGATCGCGGCGCGTCGTACGATGCAGGTCACGCTCACGGCCGATCACCGCGCCAGCGACGGCCTGGCCGGCGCGCGCTTCCTCTCCGCGCTGCGAGAGCGGCTCGCGCAAGCCGAGGCATCGGCATGAACCCCGCATCCTCCGACCCGCTTCCTGCGGCGCAGGCGGCCCGGCGCGATGCACTGCGCGACGCGATCTTCGAGAGTTTGCGAAGCGTCGCGCCCGAGTTCGACCCGACGGCGATCGACCCGCGGCGCCCGCTGCGCGACGAAGCCGACATCGACTCCTTCGATTTCCTGAACCTGCTCATCGACCTGCACGCGCGCACGGGCATCGAAGTGCCCGAGGCGGACTACGCGCAGGTGGGCACCCTGGATGCAATGCTGGCGTACCTTCTGCACAAGCGCGACGCGCCGCCTTAGCACGTCCGCGGCCGCCCTGTGAACACTGAACCGGTGCGAGGCGCTGCCCGGGCGAATGGCGCCGAGGGCCTGCCCGGCAGCGAGGAGAAGCTGCGTTTCCTGCGGTCGCGCGCGGCGCACCGGTGCGATCCGTCCAAGATCACCTGGGTCGAAACGCACATGTCATGGGTCGTGCTCGCCGGCGACCGCGTGCTCAAGATGAAGAAGCCGGTGCGTTTCCCGTTCCTCGACTTCTCCACGCTCGAATCGCGCGAGCGGAACTGCCGCGAGGAACTGCGCCTGAACCGCCGGCTCGCCCCGGACGTGTACCTGCGCCTCGTCGCGATGCAGTGGCACGACGGCGCGCTTCGCCTCGTCCCCGAGGAGTGCCCGCCGGCGCCCGGCGCGACGGTCGACTGGCTGGTCGAGATGCGCCGGCTGCCGCGCGAGCACATGCTCGACCGCCGGATCGCCGAGAACCGGATCACTTCGGAAGACGTCGACGCACTGTCGGCGACGCTCGCCGCGTTCTACCGGGACGCACCGCGCACGACGTCGACTCCGGCCGACTGGCTCGAGCGCTTGCGCCGCGAGCACGGGGCCACCGAGCGCATGCTGCGGATGCCGGGATTCGCCTCGCTCGGCGCCGCCGCACTGCTCGACCGCCTGTCGACGGCGCTCGATGCGCATGCGACGGCCCTGCGCGAGCGCGTGCGCAGCGGACGCGTCGTCGAAGGCCACGGCGACCTGCGTCCCGAGCACGTCTGCCTGCTCGACCGTCCGATCGTCATCGACTGCCTCGAGTTCGACGCCGACCTGCGGCAGGTCGACCCCATCGACGAGCTCGCCTTCCTCGGGCTCGAGTGCGCGATGGCCGGGGCGGAATGGATCGGCCCGCAGCTCATCGCATCGGTGAGCGCAGCGTTGGGCGAGCACGCGCCGCCGGCGCTCGTTGCGCTGTATACGGCGAATCGCGCAGCGCTGCGCGCACGTCTCGCAGTCGCGCACCTGCTCGACGACGAGCCGCGCACGCCGCAGCGCTGGCTTCCGCTCGGGCAACGCTACCTGCGACGGACCGCGGCGGCGCTCGATGCGCTCGACGCCCTCGCTTCGCGCGGGTGACCGCACGAAAACGTGCCGTACGTGCAGCGGACGGCGTCAGTAGGCGCGCGCCTCGCCCAGCGCGGCCGCGAACAGCGGCGCGCACGACACGACGCGCAACTTCGCCCGCAGCGGATCGCCTTCGGGGATGCGGAACGGCGGCACGCTGTCGCTCACCCACACCTGCTCGATCGAATCGTCGCGCAGCACCTCGGCCGCCGGCTCGATGAACAGACCATGCGCGGCACATGCGACGACCGACAGCGCCCCCGCCCCGCGCAGCGCGAGCGCCGCGCGCCGCATCGTCTCGCCGCTGGCGACGAGATCGTCGAAGAGCAGCACCGTCGCACCCGCGACGTCGCCGGCGACCAGCCCGGCCGAACGCACGACGCCGGCGCTTCGCCGCTTGTCGACCATCGCGAAGCCGACCGGTGCGCCGACCCGCGCCTGCAGCGCTTCGCACCACAGTTGCGCACGCTTGACGCCGCCGGGGTCAGGCGAGGCTACGGCAATCGGACCGCGCGCCGCGAGCCGCACCGCCAGCTCGTCGAACACCGGATGCGCGTCGAGATGCGTCGTCGGAATGCGGAAGGCGTTCTGCAGCGCGGCGACGTTGTGTGCCTCCAGCACCACCAGCCGATCGGTGCCCACCGCCTCGAACAACTGCGCGACGTAGCGCAGGCCGACCGGATCGTGCGGCTTGGTGCGGCGATCCTTCCTCGCGTACGCCAGATACGGCACGAGCGCCGTCACCCGCGAGGCACCGTGGTCGCGCAGCGTGGCGACGAAGGCCAGCAGGCGCCACAGCTTGTCGTGCGGGCTGTCGACCGGCCCGCCGTGCAGCCCGAGCAGCACGAGCGCATCGCTGCCGCGCACGTCGACCAGCGGGCGCAGCTTGCACTCGTCGTCGACGAAGCGCCGCTCCTCGTGCGGAGCGATCGGCACGTCGAGCGCCGCCGCCAGCGCCTGCGCAAGCGTGCGGTCCGCGGCGTCGAGGCAGAAGAGCATCAGGGTGCACCCTGCGAAGCGGCATCGGCGGCGGGCGACGCGCTTCCCCACTGCATCGCGCCGAACGCCTGCACGAAGCGGTCGAGGTCTTCGACGGGCAGTCGGTCGATTCCGCCTGCTGCCTTGCGCCCGCTGCCGCCGAAGCGGCCGCACAACTCGCCTGCGCCGGAAGGCGAATCGAGCGGCGCACGCACGCTCGCCACCATCGTGGCGTCGGCGCGACGACGAAGCACGGCGTGCGCACGCGAAGGCGCGGCAACGGCCAGCTCGTTCGCCGCGCTTCCGATCACGCGACGGCTCCATCGGGCGTCGGGGAGGACGTGGACGCTGCCGGTCGCGCCGTTCCAGTACGGCGCGATTCCGAGAGCGCGCGCGAGATCCGCCGAGCGCAACCCGTCGAGTTCGGCCGCGATCGGCTCCTCGTGCGCGAAATGCAGCGGGTCGCGATGCCGCGCGAGCAGCGCGTAGAGCCGCCCCGGTGCGATCCGCACGTCGGACTCGTCCTCGCCGTATGCGTTGTAGTTGATCGCTTCGCCGAGCCGGCGCAGCCGCTCGCGCCCGGCCGCGTCGACGCCCGCCTCGCGCGCCAGGCGCTCGCCGAGCGCGTGCAGGTTGTCCCCGTACGCGCCGACCGCGGCCCAGGCACGAAACGCGCCGCCGAGGAATCGATCGACGATCGCGCTCGTGCACGCGCCCGCAGACAGGTCGATGTGCGCATCGAGCCCCGGGTGCCGCGGAACGTTCGAGACGGCGTGGTGGTCGAAATAGCGCACGCGGACGCCGCGCTCGAGCAGGCGCATCAGCGCGGCGCGGTTGCGCTCGAGCGAAAGGTCGCAGACGAGCACCTCGTCGCCGGCGGCGGCCTCGACGCGATCGAGCAGCGCGATCTCGCGCTTCAGCCCGGTGACGAGCGACGAGGGCGCCGGGTATTGCAGCCGCCACTGCACGACCGCGCACAGCCCGTCGGCGTCGCCGTTGCAGACGTCGAACCGCGCGCCGCCTCGATCGATCGTGTCGTTCCCGTTCATGCCGCCATCGTGCCGCGATCGACGCAGCGCGCCAAGCCGCAACGCGGCACTGTGGCAACCGGGGCGGCCGAACTGCGCCAAGATACGATGCTCCGGCGAGGCAACCGACCCCCGACGAACGATCGCAGGGAGCACTGCGAGCACTGCGATGCATGCGGCCGCACCGACGAAGCGCCGATGGCGGCTGCTGCTCGCCGGCGACGTCATGCTCGGCCGGGGAATCGACCAGGCGCTCGCGCACCCTTCGTCGCCCGAGCTGCACGAGCCCTGGGTGCGCGACGCGCGCGAATACGTCCGGCTGGCCGAGCGCGCCAACGGCCCGATTCCGGCGCCGCTCGCCCCCGAATACGTCTGGGGCGAGGCGCTCGCACGGCTGGACGATCTCGCGCCGAGCCTTCGGATCGTCAACCTCGAGACGTCGATCACCGATTGCGATCGGCCGTACCCGGGCAAGGCGATCCACTACCGGATGCACCCGGCCAACGTCGACTGCCTGCTCGCATTGCGGCCCGACTGTTGCGTTCTCGCGAACAACCACGTGCTCGATTGGGGCGAGGACGGACTGCGGCAGACGCTGGCCACGCTCGCGCGCGCCGGCGTGCACACGGCAGGCGCCGGCCTCGACGAGAACCAGGCGCTGGCGCCGGCCGTGCTCGATGTCCCCGGGGGCCGTGTCCTCGTCTTCGCATGTGCGACCGGCGACAGCGGCGTCCCGCAGGAGCAGGCTGCGCGGCCAGCGCGCGCAGGCGTTTCCCGGCTGCCCGACTGCAGCACGGAAGCGGCCGAGCGGCTGTGCCGTCGCGTCGAGGCTCTGCGTCGCGAAGACGACCTGGTCGTCGCGTCGATCCACTGGGGCGACAACTGGGTGCGCGAGGTACCCGGGAAGCAGCGCGCGTTCGCGCAACGCCTGCTCGATTCGGGCTCGATCGACGTGATCCACGGGCACTCGTCGCATCATCCGCTGCCGGTGCAGATCCACCGCGGCAAGCTCGTCCTGCACGGCTGCGGCGACCTCGTCAACGACTACGAGGGAATCGGCCCGCACGGCGCACTGCGCTCCGACCTGGGCTGCCTGCACCTCGCCGACTTCGACATCGCGACGCGGCACTGCGTCGAGCTGCGCATCGTCCCGCTGCAGCTGCGCCGCTTCCGGCTCGGCGCGCCCGACGACGCGGCCCTTGCCTGGCTCGCCTCGGCCATCGCCGACCCGCCGGAAGAGACCTTCGCCCGTCTTGCGCTCGATCAGGGAACGCTGCACTGGCAAGCGCTAGCGTGAGCGATCTTCGGCACCCGGGAGCGTCGATCGATGGCAGGGAAACGCGTCCTCTACGGTGAACACGCGCGCGAGAAGATCCGCCGCGGCGTCGACGCGCTCGCCGATGCGGTGCGCGTCACCCTCGGCCCGCGCGGGCGCACAGTGATCATCGACCGCGAATACGGCGGACCGCAGATCGTCAACTCGGGCGTCGTCGTCGCGCGCGCCTTCGATCTCGAGGATCGCTTCGAGAACATGGGGGCACAGCTGCTGCGCGAGGTGGCGGCGCGCACCAGCGAAATGGCCGGCGACGGCACCACCACCGCCACCGTGCTCGCGCACCGGATGATCCACGAAGGGATCAAGCAGGTGTCGGCCGGCATGAATCCGGTCGCGCTGAAGCGCGGAATCGACCGCGCCGTCGAGGTCGTCGTCGAGGAACTGAAGCGCCTGGCGCAGCCGTGCGCGAGTTCGCAGGAGATCGCGCACGTCGCCAGCATCTCGGCCAACAACGACCGCGCGATCGGCGAGCTGATCGCGCGCGCGATGGATGCGGTGGGTCGCGAGGGAGCGATCACCGTCGAGGAAGGCTCCGGCCTCGCCAGCGAGCTCGAGATCGTCGAGGGAATGCAGTTCGATCGCGGCTACCTGTCGGCGTATTTCGTCAACAACCCCGAGCGGCAGAAGGCGGTGCTCGACGACGCCCGGGTCCTGCTGTGCGATCGGCGCCTGGCCTCGAGCGTCGACCTGCTGCCGCTGCTCGAGGCGGTCGCGAAAGCCGGGCAGCCGCTGCTGGTCGTCGCCGAGGAGATCGAGACCGACGCGCTGGCGATGCTCGTCATCAACACGGTGCGCGGGGTGCTGAAGACCTGTGCGGTGAAGGCGCCCGGATTCGGCGACCGGCGCAAGGCGATGCTGCAGGACATCGCCGTCCTCACCGGGGCGACGGTGATCTCCGAGGAACTGGGCCGCACGCTGGCGAAGGCGACGGTGGACGATCTCGGACAGGTGCGGCGCGTGGAGGTCGATCGCGACAGCACGACGCTGATCGGCGGAGGCGGCGACGAGACCGCCGTGCGGGCGCGCATCGCAGCCTTGCGCGCCGAGCGCGACGAGGCGACGGCAGACTACGAACGCAAGCAGCTCGACGAGCGCATCGCGAAGCTCTCGGGCGGCGTCGCGCTGATCCAGCTGGGCGCGGCCACCGAGACCGAGATGAAGGAGCGCAAGCTGCGCGTCGAGGACGCGCTGCACGCGACGCGCGCGGCAGTGGAGGAAGGCATCGTTCCGGGCGGCGGCGTTGCGCTGTGCGCGCGCGGCGAGCGCTGCGCGAGCTGCGCCTCGGCTCGCTCGACGAGGACAGCGGCGTTGCGATCGTCGCGCTCGCGCTCGAGGAGCCGTTGCGCTGCATCGTCTCCAACTCGGCCGAGGAGCCGTCGGTGGTGCTGCACCGGGTCGACGACACGAGCGAGACCACCTTCGGCTACAACGCCGCCACCGGCGCCTGGGGCGACCTGCTGCAGATGGGCGTCATCGACCCGGCCAAGGTCACGCGACTGGCGCTGCAGAATGCCGCATCGATCGCCGGGCTCGTACTGACCACCGACTGCCTGATCGCGAATCCGCCGGCTCCGGCGCGCGCGGAAACCGGCGCGGAACCGGCGTACTGATCGAGCCCCCGGCGCGGGCACGGTTCCTAGGAGGGGCCGGCGCCGTCCGATACCGGCAGCGCGTTGCTCCACGCACCGGCGATGGCGCCGACCTCGAGCAGGCCCTTCGAGGTGTCGACGTCGATCACGCTCGCCTGCTCGTCCTCGTGCAGGGCTTCGCGATTCGCGAGCTGGCGCTCGAGCACGTGCAGGTCGGCCTCGGAGGGGTCGGCTGCGCGCGCGAGCCGGGCCTGGACGCGCTCGCGCAGCACCGCTTCGTCGGCGCTGCACGCGAGTATCGAGAACGGCACTTGCCGCTCGGCCGCAAGCCTGCGAAAGCGATCACGATCGGCCGCACGCAGGAAGGTCGCGTCGACGATCGTCGGCCAGCCGGCGTCGAGCGAGGCCGCCGCCAGCTCGAGCAGGCGCGCGTACGTGCGCGCGGAGGCGTCGGCGGCGTACATTCCCTCGCCGGGCCCGGCGTGCGAGCGCGCGAGCGCGCCCAATCCGTGGATCCGCTTGCGTTCCAGGTCGGAGCGGATGCGGATCGCGCCGGCCCGCTCGAGCAGCTTTCCCGCCACGAAGCTCTTGCCCGATCCGGACACGCCGTGCGTGATCAGCAGCCGCGGGGCATGCGCGCCGAGCAACTGCGCGGCCAGCGCCGCGTAGCGCGGACCGCCCGACGACGCTGCGCGCTGCGTGCCGCGGATCGACGCGACCAGCTCGCGCACCACCGCACGATAGGCGAGGTAGTAGCGCAGCACGGCGACGCCTTCGTAGTCGCCGAGCGCGCCCAGCCAGGCGTCGAGGAAACGGTGCGCGAGGTCGGCCCGATCGTGTGCAAGCAGGTCCATCGCGAGGAATGCGGCGTCGTTCTGCACGTCGATCCAGCGCAGCCCTGCGTCGAACTCGATGCAGTCGAAGGCGGTCACCTGCGAGTCGAGAACGACGACGTTGGCCAGGTGCAGATCGCCGTGCCCCTCGCGGACCCACCCGTGGCGCTTGCGTCGGTCGAACACCGGCGCCAGCCGCTCGGCCTGGCTCTCGAAGCGCTTTCGCAGCGCGCGCACCCGCGCCGCCGACGAGGGCGCGGCCGCGACGATGCCGTCCAGGGCGAGCGACGTATCGGCGCGCACGCGCTCGACGCTGCCCCAGGGCACCGCCGCGTCGGCCGCCGGCGCCTCGCGCTGGAACGCGGCGAAGCGTTGCGCGAAACGCTCCACCGCGTCGGCATCGAGGGTGCCCGAAGCGATCCGCTCCGAGAACAGGGCCCCCGGGGCGAACTGGCGCATCCGCACCGCGTATTCGATCGGCTCGCCCGGGCCATCCAGGCGAGGGGTCTCCGGCGTGCCCCGGATCGCGACGACGTCGAGATAGAGCTCGGGCGCGAGTCGGCGGTTCAGGCGCAGCTCGTCCTCGCAGCACGATCGGCGTGTCTCGAGCCGCGCGAAATCGAGAAAGCCCAGCGTCACCGGCTTCTTGATCTTCCACGCGTGCTCGCCGTCGAGCAGCACCCACGAGATGTGCGTCTCGACGAGCGCAACGCGCCGGCCGAGTCTTGCCTCGAGCCAGGCGCGAAATGCCTCGACCGAGACACTTCCTTCGACTCTGCCGCCCGGGACCGAATCGCCATCCATGGGCGGACGATACCGCGAAAACGGCGCGCTAGAATCCGCGTTTCGCCAACGGGGAAAACGATGCGACAGGTGTTCAACTTCAGCGCAGGCCCTGCGGTCCTTCCCGAGGAAGTGCTCGCGCAGGCCGCCGCCGAGATGCTCGACTGGCACGGCAGCGGGCAGTCCGTGATGGAGATGAGCCATCGCGGCAAGGAGTACATGAGCATCCACGAGCAGGCCGAGCGCGACCTGCGCGAGCTGATGGGCATCCCCGACTCGCACGCGGTGCTCTTCCTGCAGGGCGGCGCGACGCTGCAGTTCGCGATGGTTCCGCTGAACCTGCTCGGCGAGCGCGGCCGCGCCGATTACGTGAACACCGGCGAGTGGTCGAAGAAGGCGATCAAGGAAGCACGTCGCTTCGGCGAAGTGAACGTCGTTGCCTCCTCCGAAGACCGCCAGTTCACCTACGTGCCCGCGCAGTCGACCTGGAAGCGCTCGGCCGACGCCGCGTACCTGCACTACTGCGCGAACGAGACGATCGGCGGAGTCGAGTTCGGCTTCACGCCCGACGTCGGAGACGTTGCGCTGGTGGGCGACATCTCGTCGAACTTCCTGTCGCGCCCGGTCGAGGTCGCGAAGCACGCCCTGCTCTATGGCGGCGCACAGAAGAACATCGGCCCCGCCGGCCTGACGATCGTGATCGTGCGCAAGGACCTGCTCGGACACGCGCGCGCCGGCATCCCGATGATGCTCGACTACAAGGTCCACGCCGACGCCGACTCGATGCTGAACACGCCGCCCACCTGGGCGGTCTACATCGCCGGGCTCGTCTTCCAGTGGCTCAAGCGCCAGGGCGGCGTACCGGCGATCGAGGAGCGAAACGTCGAGAAGGCGCGCCTGCTCTACGATTACCTCGACTCGACCGCGTTCTACACCAACCCGGTAGACCGCTCCGACCGATCGCGCATGAACATTCCGTTCCGCCTGCCCGATGCGGCACTCGACGAGCCTTTCCTGAAGGGCGCGAAGGAGCGAGGACTTCTGCAGCTCAAGGGCCACCGCTCGGTGGGCGGCATGCGCGCGTCGATCTACAACGCGATGCCGATCGAAGGCGTTCGCGCACTCGTCGGGTACATGCGCGAATTCGAGAAGAGCCACGGCTGACGAGGAGAGTTCGATGCGCGCGCCCACCCGTGTGCTGGTGCTGAACCAGATCTCCGAGAGCGGTCTCGCGCGATTGCCCGCGCCGGCCTACGTCGTCGGGCCCGAGATCGAGTCGCCGGACGCGATCCTGCTGCGCTCGGCCGACCTGCACGCCATGACGATCCCGAGATCGGTGCGCGCGATCGCCCGCGCCGGCGCAGGAACCAACAACATTCCGGTGGCGCAGATGAGCGCACGCGGGGTGCCGGTGTTCAACGCGCCGGGCGCGAACGCCAACGCAGTGAAGGAACTCGTGCTGGCCGCGATGCTGCTGGCGGCGCGCAACCTGCCCGAAGCGCTCGGTTTCGTCGAATCGATCGACGCCGACTGCGTCGACATCGAGACGCTGGTCGAGCAACGCAAGAAGGCATTCTCCGGCTTCGAGCTGGCCGGCCAGACGCTCGCCGTGATCGGCCTCGGCCGCATCGGCTGCCTGGTCGCCGATGCGGCGATCCGGCTCGGCATGGACGTGATCGGCTACGACCCGGAGATCACCGTCGACGCCGCGTGGAGCCTGCCGGCCCAGGTGCGCAAGGCGCACACGGCGGGAGAGGCGCTGCGTGCCGCGTGCTTCGTGACGCTGCACGTGCCGCTGCTCGAGGCCACGCGTCGGCTGATCAACGCCGACAGCCTGCGCAACGTGCAGCCGGGCACCGTATTGCTGAACTTCTCGCGCGAGGGCGTCGTCGACGAACCGGCGGTGCTCGCCGCGCTCGACGAAGGGCGGCTTCTGCGCTACGTCTGCGACTTCCCCAGCGCGGCAGTGAACGGGCACGCGCGCGCGATCGCGCTGCCGCACCTGGGCGCGTCGACGCGCGAGGCGGAGGAGAACTGCGCGCGCATGGTCGCCGAGCAGCTGCGCGACTATCTCGAGAACGGCAACGTGCGCAACGCCGTGAACTTTCCCGACACCTTCGCGCCGCGCGAATCGGCGTTCCGCGTCGTCATCGCCAACGCGAACGTGCCGAACATGCTCGGGCAGATCTCCACCGCGATGGCGCACGCCGACCTGAACATCAACAATATGCTGAACAAGTCGCGCGGCGACATGGCGTACACGATCGTCGACGTCGACAGCCCGGTGTCGGGCGAGGCGATCGCGTCGATCGTGCGCATCGAGGGCGTGCTCTCGGTGCACTACCTGCCGGCCGGGAGCTGAAACGGGGGGGGCGCGGGTTTAGAATGGCGCCCCGCGCCTCCGCGTCCGGCCGCTCCCGCGCGGCAGGACGCGCCGCGCCAGCGCATCGTTGTTTCGAAACCCGAGGAGATCCCGATGGACCGCCGTTCCCTGCTCAAAGCCGGCGCAGCCGGTTCGGCCGCACTGGCCGCTCCGTTCGTCGTCACGCGTGCCGCGCACGCGCAGAACTACCGCCCAGAGTACCGGCTGTCGACGGTCGTCGGCACCGCTTTCCCCTGGGGCAAGGGCGCGCAGATCTGGATCGACCTGGTGCGCGATCGCACGCAGGGCCGGATCAACATGAAGCTCTACCCGAACGTGTCGCTGGTCAACGGCGACCAGACCCGCGAGTTCTCGGCGATCCGCCAGGGCGTGATCGACGTTGCCGTGGGCTCCACGATCAACTGGTCGCCGCAGGTGAAGGAGCTGAACCTGTTTTCGCTGCCGTTCCTCTCGCGCGACCACGCCGGCCTCGACGCGATGACGCAGGGCGAAGTCGGCAAGCGCATCCTGCAGATCGTCGAGAAGGCGGGCGTCGTCCCGCTCGCCTGGGGCGAGAACGGCTTCCGCGAGCTGACGAACTCCAAGCACGAGATCCGCCGACCCGAGGACATGAAGGGGCTGAAGTTTCGCGTCGTCGGCTCGCCGATCTTCAACGACACCTTCACCGCGCTCGGTGCGAATCCCACGCAGATGAGCTGGGCCGACGCGCAGCCCGCGCTCGCCTCCGGCGCAGTCGAGGGCCAGGAGAACCCGCTGCACATCTTCACGGCGGCCAAGCTGCACACGCTGGGCCAGAAATTCGTGACGATGTGGGACTACGTCGCCGACCCGCTGATCTACGTCGTCAACCGCGACGTCTGGAACTCTTGGACGCCGGCCGACCGCGACATCGTGCGCGCCGCCGCGCTCGAAGCCGGCAAGCAGGAGATCGCGATCGCG
>DASWVL010000195.1:0-3096 GCA_036406255.1 Zeimonas sp. | reverse complement strand
GATGCGGATCTGGGGCTCTTGCGTACTGTGTTCACTGCTCGTCCGGTCGTCGCGCGCGCGACGGGTTCAGGGTTCGAAACGGCGCGCCGCGATGGCGATGCGCTCTTCGTCGTGGTCGATCGATCGACGGTCGGCCTTGCTTTCCGGGAGGCCACCGGGACGGTCGATGCTCGGCCGGAGGTCGTTGCCTTGCTCCGGGGAGCGCCTGCCGCTCGTACGGGGGTGCTTGCGCGCTTGGCAGCATGCTCGGCGGCGCGCCCGGTGGTGCGAACCGCGCCGCGTCTTTTCGCTGTTGTCCTGGAAGTCACCTGTCGAACACCCCTCGCGATGAACGGAGCCCGCTCCCGACGGATATGGGGGCGCGCGCCCGGGTTTCCAGCAACGATTCCTGAAAAAAAGAATCGGGATGCGGCGGTGAAGCGAAACCGCATATGGTATCAGGATCTTCGCCGTTTTGCCATAAGTAATTGATATCTTTCCCGATCTTCCGGGCTGTGCATCCCCGATGCGACCAGCTCGTCGATCTGTCGTCCGACTTCGCGGTCGCGGAGCTGCACGAGCGCCGCATCGAATTCCACCTGCGCCTCGTCGATCGACAGCGAGCCGAGCGCCCAGTCGTCCGCCGCGCCCGCGCGCTCGAGCCGCTCGACGAAGGTCGGCGCCTGCTCGCGCAGCGCTTCGCAGACGTTCGCCAGCGTCGAGCCGGGCGGCAGAGCGGCGACCGTACGCAGCCAGCCGACGAGCGCGTCCGGAGCGAAGGTCTCGAGCGTCGCCTCGCCGTCGGGGTCCCACAGGCCTTCGATCGCGCGCGACGCAAGCGCCGGATGCAGCGCGGCAAGCCAGCGAACGCGCTGCTCCAGAGCCGGTCGGGCCCCCGACACGGCGCCGGAGGCGCGCCGCCAGGACGGAAGCGGCCTGCGCGATTCGCTCCCGGCGCCATGCGGACGGGGCGCGGCCGGCGAAAACGGGGGAATGCGCGGCGCTGCGTCGGCGAAACCTCCCTCCGGCGCCGCGCCTTGCGGCCGGCCGCGCCGTGGCGACGTCCGGGCAGCGTCGGGTGGGGGCGCTCCGACGTAACGGTCGGCCTGCTCGGCGCTCACCTCGGCCAGTTCGGCGAGCCGGTGCACGAGTTGCAGCCGAAGTGCAGGAGCGGCAAGCGCGTGCAGCATGGGGCGCGCTTCGGCGAGCAGCCGCGCGCGGCCCTCCGGCACGGCGAGATCGACGCGCTCGGCCAGTTCGCGCACGAGCAGTTCCGACAGCGGCAGCGCACCGGCGAGCGCCTCGCGAAAGCCGTCGGCGCCGAAAGCGCGCACGTAGCTGTCCGGGTCGTGCTCGATCGGCAGGAACAGGAATTCGATGCGCTTGGTGTCGTCGGTCTGCGACAGCGAAGCCTCCAGCGCGCGCCAGGCGGCCTTGCGGCCGGCGGCGTCGCCGTCGAAGGCGAAGACGACGCGGTCGACGAGCCGCAGCAGCTTGCGAACGTGATCGGGCGTGGTGGCCGTACCGAGCGTGGCGACCGCGTTCTCGACGCCGTGCTGCGCGAGCATCACGACGTCGAGGTAGCCTTCGACGACGATCACGCAGTCGTCGCGACGGATCGCCTCGCGCGCCTCGAACAGCCCGTACAGCTCGCGCCCCTTCGAGAACACCGGCGTCTCCGGCGAGTTCAGGTACTTCGGCTCGCCGGCGCCGAGAACCCGTCCGCCGAAGCCGAGCACCTGGCCGCGCGGGTTGCGGATCGGGAACATGATGCGATCGCGAAAGCGGTCGTAGCGCTTGCCTTCGCCCTCGATGACGAGACCCGCCGCGACCATCTCGGGCGCGTCGTAGTCGGCGACCGCGGCTTCGAGCCCACGCCAGTGCCCGGGGGCGTAGCCGATGGCGAAACGCCGGGCGGTCCGGCCTTCGAGGCCCCGCCCCTGCAGGTAGGCGATCGCCTGCGGCGTGTCCTTCAGGCGCCGACGGTAGTGGTGCGCCGCCTGCTCGAGCAGCGAGAGCAGCGCGGGTGACTTGCGCTCGACGTTCGGGCCGCCTTCGCGCGGCACCTCCACGCCGACCGAACGCGCAAGCTCCTCGATCGCGTCGACGTAGCCGAGCCCGCCGTGCTCCATCAGGAACCCGATCGCCGAGCCGTGGGCGCCGCAGCCGAAGCAGTGATAGAACTGCTTCGACGGGCTGACGCTGAACGAAGGCGTCTTTTCTCCATGGAACGGGCACAGGCCGACGAAATTCGCGCCCGACTTCCTGAGCTTCACCGAGCGCCCGACGACGTCGACGATGTCGACGCGAGCGAGCAGGTCCTGGATGAACGCCTGCGGAATCACCGCCGGGCGTGCCCTACCCGCGCGAGGCCGTGAGCTTCTCGCGCACCCGCGCCGACACCTTCGACAGATCGGCGCGACCGGCCAGCCGCTGCTTGAGCACGCCCATCACCTTGCCGATGTCCTGCGGGGCGGAGGCCGACGAGGCCGCGATCGCAGCGTCGATCGCGGCGTCGATCTCCTCGGCACCCGCCTGCTGCGGCAGGTATCCGGCGAGGACGTCGAGTTCGAACTGCTCGCGGGCGGCGAGGTCGTGTCGTCCGGCCTGCTCGTACTGCGCGATGGAGTCGCGGCGCTGCTTGCCCAGTCGCTCGACGACGGCGATCGTCTGCGCATCGTCCAGCTCGATTCGCTCGTCGATTTCCTTCTGCCGGACGGCGGCGACGAGCATGCGGATCGCGGACAGCCGCGCGGCGTCGCGCGCGCGCATCGCCGCCTTCATGTCCTCGCCGATTCGGTCCTTCAGGCTCATCCGGTTGCACCCCGCGTGCGACGAACGCCAAAAAAGAAGCCCGCCTCAGGATACCCGGGCGGGCTGCCTTTCGCACCTCGCGCGACGTGCGCTTCGGGTGCGGCGGCTCGACGCCCGGGGGCCCGGGCCGATCGCGCCGCGAAACTCGGTTCAGTGTCTCAGTACAGCTTCTTCGGCAGCATCTGGCTGCGAAGGCGCTTGTGGTGGCGCTTGACCGCAGCCGCCTTCTTGCGCTTGCGCTCGGCGGTCGGCTTCTCGTAGAACTCGCGCGCCCGAAGCTCGGTGATGATTCCGGCTTTCTCG
>DASWVL010000194.1:0-2443 GCA_036406255.1 Zeimonas sp. | reverse complement strand
CGCGGCGACGATCACCGTCGAGTTCCGGCTCGAGAAGTCGACGCAGGAAGCGGTCGACGACGTGCGCGCGGCGGTGTCCCGCGTGCGCAGCGACCTGCCCGGGGACCTGCGCGATCCGGTCGTCACGCGGATGGACCTCGCCGGGCTGCCGATCCTCACGTACACCGTCGCCTCGCCGCGCCGGGACGACGAGGCGCTGTCGTGGTTCGTCGACAACACGGTGAGCAAGGCGCTGCTGTCGGTGCCCGGCGTCGGCGCCGTCGCACGCGTGGGCGGCGTCACGCGCGAGATCGCAGTCGACGTCGACCCGCAGCGCATGCTCGCGATCGGCGCGACGGCGGCCGACGTTTCGCGGCAACTGCGGCGGATCCAGCAGGACGTCCCCGGCGGGCGCACCGACATCGGCGGCGCCGAGCAGTCGGTGCGCACGATCGCCACCGTCGGGTCGGCCGACGAGCTTGCGCGCATGTCGATCACGCTGTCCGACGGCCGGAGCGTGCGCCTGTCCGACATCGCCACCGTGCACGACACGGTCGCCGAGCGCCGCTCGGCGGCGCTGCTCGACGGCAGGCCGGTAGTGGGCTTCGAGGTCACGCGCAGCCGCGGCGCCGGCGAGATCGAGGTCGCCGAGGGGGTGCGTGCACGGCTGGCCGCGCTGCAGGCCGAACATCCCGACCTGCGCATCGACGAGGCCTTCAATTTCGTCGACCCGGTGCAGGATAACTACGACGGCTCGCTGCGCCTGCTCTACGAGGGCGCGCTGCTCGCCGTCGTCGTCGTCTGGTTCTTCCTGCGCGACTGGCGCGCGACGATGGTCGCGGCGACGGCCCTGCCACTGTCGATCATCCCGGCGTTCCTCGGCATGCATCTGCTCGGCTTCACGATCAACGTCGTGACGCTGCTGTCGCTGTCGCTCGTCGTCGGCATCCTCGTCGACGACGCCATCGTCGAGATCGAGAACATCATGCGCCACCTGCGCAGCGGCAAGACACCGTACCGCGCGGCGATGGAGGCGGCCGACGAGATCGGCCTGGCGGTGATCGCGACCACGTTCACGCTGATCGCCGTGTTCCTGCCGACGGCGTTCATGAGCGGCGTGCCGGGCAAGTTCTTCGTGCAGTTCGGCTGGACGGCGTCGCTGGCCGTGTTCGCGTCGCTGGTCGTCGCGCGGATGCTCACGCCGATGATGGCGGCGTACGTGCTGAAGCCCGGCCGCCCGCGCGACGACGGGCGCGTGATGCGCGCCTACCTGGCCGCGGCGCGCTGGTGCCTGCGCCACCGGGTGATGACGACGCTTGCCGCTGCGGTGTTCTTCTTCGGTTCGCTGCTGCTCGTGCCGCTGCTGCCGACCGGCTTCATGCCGCCCGACGACCTGTCGCAGACGCAGGTGCACGTCGAACTGCCGCCCGGCAGCACCTTCGAGCGCACCCTTGCCGCCGCCGAGCACGCGCGCGAGCTGGTGCAGCGCAATCCGCACGTCGTGCGCGTCTACACGGCGGTCGGCGGCGGTTCGGCCGGCGCCGATCCCTTCGTTCCGCGCGGCGCGCCCGAGGTGCGCAAGGCGACGCTGACGATCAACCTCACCCCGCGCGAGCAGCGGCACGGCCTGAGCAAGCAGGCGATCGAGGACGAGCTGCGCCGCGCACTGGAGGCGGTGCCGGGTGCGCGCATCGAGGTGGGCCTGGGCGGATCGAGCGAGAAATACATCCTCGTGCTCGCGGGCGAAGACGGCGACGCGCTCGCGCGCCACGCCGCGCAGGTCGGGCGCGAACTGCGCACGCTGCCCGGCATCGGCAACGTCACGTCGACGTCGAGCCTGGCGCGTCCCGAGCTGATCGTGCGCCCCGACTTCGCGCGCGCGGCCGACCTCGGCGTCACGTCGGCGGCGATCGGCGACACGCTGCGCATCGCGACCGCCGGCGACTACGACCAGGGGCTTGCCAAGCTGAACCTGGCGCAGCGGCAGGTCCCGATCGTCGTGCGCCTCGAGCGCCCGGCGCGCGAGGATCTCGCGCTCGTCTCTCGCCTGCAGGTGCCCGGTGCGATGGGCCCGGTGCCGCTCGGCAACGTCGCCGACGTCGCGATCGGCAGCGGTCCGGCCCAGATCGACCGCTACGACCGGCTGCGCAACATCAACGTCCGCGTCGAGCTGAACGGCCAGCCGCTGGGCGAGATCGAGCGCAAGGCGCTCGCGCTGCCGAGCCTGAAGAACCTGCCGCCGGGCATCCTTCAGCGCACGGTCGGCGACGCCGAGGCGATGGCCGAACTCGGCCAGAGCTTCGCGCTGGCGATGCTCACCGGAGTGCTGTGCATCTACGTCGTGCTCGTGCTGCTGTTCCGCGACTTCGTGCAGCCGGCGACGATCCTGGTCGCGCTCGTGCTGTCGGTGCCGGGCGCGTTCCTCGCGCTGTACGTCGGCGGATTCGCGATCTCGATGCCGTCG
>DASWVL010000193.1:0-4196 GCA_036406255.1 Zeimonas sp. | reverse complement strand
GGCCTGCCCCATCGGCCGCACCGAGACGTTCGCGTCGCAGCGGAACGACCCCTCCTGCAGGTTGCCGTCGCAGATGCCGAGCCAGACGACGAGCGCATGCAGCGTGCGCGCATAGGCAGCGGCCTCGCGCGCCGAGCGCATGTCGGGCTCGGTGACGATCTCGAGCAGCGGCGTGCCGGCACGGTTCAGGTCGATGCCGGTCATTCCGTGGAAATCTTCGTGCAGCGACTTGCCCGCGTCCTCCTCGAGATGCGCGCGCACGAGGCGCACGAAGCGCTCCGACACGGCTCCCCGGGCGTCTTCGCCCCGGCCCTTCGCGTCGCCCGCCTGCCAGAGCACCGAGAGCCCCCCGCCGGCGACGACCGGAATCTCGAACTGGCTGATCTGGTAGCCCTTGGGCAGGTCGGGATAGAAATAGTTCTTGCGCGCGAACACCGAGCGCTGCGCGATGCTCGCACCCACCGCGAGCCCGAAGCGGATCGCGCACTCGACCGCCGCGCGGTTCGCCACCGGAAGCACGCCGGGCAGCGCGAGGTCGACGAAGCTCGCCTGCGTGTTCGGTTGCGCCCCGAACGCGGTGGAGGCGTCGGAGAACATCTTCGAGCGCGTGGCAAGCTGCACGTGCGTCTCGAGCCCGACCACGATTTCCCACTGCATCGCTTCGATCGTCCGTCCGTTCCGTGTAGGTGCCTGCCGTTCTCAGGGCCGCGCGCAGCGACCGGTGGCCGGATCGAACATCACCGGCCAGGCGTCTTCGTAGATCCCCGGCGTGCACCGGTTCTCGCAGCCGGCGTGCGCCAGCGTAATACGCCTCGGTTCCTGCCAGATCATCAGCCGGCAGCTGCTGCCGTCGCGTGCGACGAGCTCGATGTGCGGCCGGTTCTTCGTCTGCCGGAAGTCGTCCTGCCGGAAGCTGCAGCTGCCGCGTCGGCCGACCTGCAGCGTCCAGTCGAGCGCGAGCACGCGATTGTCGCGCACGCTGAGGTGCGCGTTCTCGCGAAAGCCGTCGTCCTCGGTCTGCACGCACGCGCCTTCGATGCTGATCGGCCGGTCGGCGATCGGCGCCGGACCGGGGCCGCGCCCGGGCAACGGGATCGGAATCGGGATCACCGAGCAGCCGCCCAGCCCGAGCAGCGCCGCACCGAGCAACGTCCGTCGGGCCAACGCGCGCCCGCGCAGGGGCGGCGCCCGCGGCGGCGCGCGTCGCGTCGTCGCTCGTCTCACGCCGGCCGTTGCAGATGCCATGCGCTCGCCTGCTGGAACGCGTGCGCAACGCGCACCAGCCGCGCTTCGTCGAAGGCGCGACCGATCAGCTGCAGGCCGACCGGCCGCTCGCGATCGCCGAAGCCGGCCGGCACCGAGATTCCGGGCAGGCCCGCGAGCGATGCCGGCAGCGTGTAGACGTCGGCGAGGTAGTTGCGCACCGGATCGTCGACCCGCGAGCCGATGTCCCAGGCGACCGAGGGCGCGACCGGGCCGGCGATGACGTCGACCGAATCGAACACGCGCCGGAAGTCGTCGGCGATGAGCCGGCGCAACCTCTGCGCCTGCAGGTAATACGCGTCGTAATAGCCGTGCGAGAGCACGTAGGTGCCGACGAGCACGCGCCGCTTGACCTCGTCGCCGAAGCCCTCGGCGCGCGTGTTGCAGTACATCTCGCGAAGGTCGTCGTAGCGCGCCGCGCGATGTCCATAGCGCACGCCGTCGAAGCGACTCAGGTTGCTCGACGCTTCCGCCGGCGCGATCACGTAATACGCGGGAATCGCCAGTTCGGTCTTCGGCAGCGAGACGTCGACGAGCTCGGCACCCAGGCCGCGCAGCGTCTCGAGCGCCGCTTCGACCGGCGCACGCACGTCGTCGGCGAGCCCCTCGCCGAAGAACTCGCGGGGAACGCCGATGCGCAGGCCGTCGATCGGGCGATCGAGCTCGCGGACGAAGTCTTCGTTCGCGCGCTCGACGCTCGTCGAATCGCGCGCATCGAAACCGGCGATCGCCGACAGCACCGCGGCGCAGTCCTCGGCGGTGGTCGCCATCACGCCGGCCTGGTCGAGGCTCGATGCGTAGGCGATGATCCCGTAGCGCGACACGCGGCCGTAGGTGGGCTTCAGGCCGGTGATGCCGCAGAATGCCGCCGGCTGGCGCACCGAGCCCCCGGTGTCGGTGCCGGTGGCGGCTGGAACGATGCCGGCAGCCACCGCAGCGGCCGACCCGCCCGACGAGCCACCCGAGATCGCCGAACGATCCCACGGGTTGCGCACCGCGCCGAAATGCGAGTGCTCGTTCGAGCCGCCCATCGCGAATTCATCGCAGTTCGTCTTGCCGATGCACACCGCGCCGGCCGCGGCCAGCCGCTCGACCACCGCGGCGTCGAAAGGACTCACGTAGTTCTCGAGCATCTTCGAAGCGGCGGTCGTGCGCCAGCCGCGCGTCGCGAAGACGTCCTTGTGCGCGATCGGAACGCCGAGCAGCGGACCGCGCTCGCCGCGCGCCCGCCGTGCATCGGACTCGCGCGCCTGCGCAAGCGTGCGCTCGGGCTGCAGGTCGACGAACGCATTCAGGTCGCTCGCCGCCGCCCGCCGCAGACACTCCTCGGCGAGCTCCACCGCCGATACGCGGCCCGCGTCGAGCGCCTCGCGCAGCTCGCGCAGCGAAGCGCGACCGGCAAACGCGTCGGCGCTCACTCGATGACCTTCGGCACCAGATACAGCCCGCGTTCCACGGCAGGCGCCATCGCCTGCCCCGCTTCGCGCCGATCGGTTTCGTCGGCGACGTCGTCGCGAAGTCGAAGCACCGGGTCGTGCGGGTGCGTCATCGGTTCGACGCCGGTGGTGTCGACGGCACGCAGCCGTTCGAACAGCGCGAGCACGCTGCCGAGCTGACCGGCGGCACGCTCGAGTTCTTCCTCGGTGAGCGCAATGCGAGCGAGCGTCGCGATGCGCTGGACTTCGTCGCGCGACAGGAGCATCGATGGCGGGGGCGTGGACACGGCGTTCGGAACGACGGGACGGCCGGCGGCGAGTGCCGCCTGCGGAACGCAGCCGACGGACGGCGTGCGAGAGGAAAGAACGGCAAGAAAACCGTCGGGTCGACGAGGAATTATACGGTATCATCCGTCCCGAATTTCACGGGTCGCGAAATGCTCGGGTTCCTGCGCAAATACTTCTCCAACGACCTGGCGATCGACCTCGGAACGGCCAACACGCTGATCTATGTGCGCGCCAAGGGCATTGTCCTGAACGAGCCCTCGGTCGTCGCGATCCGCCAGGAAGGCGGCCCGAACGGCAAGAAGACCATCGCCGCGGTCGGCACCGAAGCGAAACAGATGCTCGGCCGGGTGCCCGGCAACATCGAGGCAATCCGCCCGATGAAGGACGGCGTCATTGCCGACTTCACCGTCACCGAGCAGATGCTCAAGCAGTTCATCAAAATGGTGCACGAGTCGCGGCTGTTCTCGCCGAGCCCGCGCATCATCATCTGCGTGCCCTGCGGCTCCACGCAGGTCGAGCGGCGCGCGATCCGCGAGTCGGCACTCGGCGCCGGCGCGTCGCAGGTGTTCCTGATCGAGGAACCGATGGCGGCGGCGATCGGTGCCGGCCTTCCGGTGTCGGAAGCCGCCGGCTCGATGGTCGTCGACATCGGCGGCGGCACCACCGAGGTCGGTGTCATCTCGCTCGGCGGCATGGTCTACAAGGGTTCGGTGCGCGTCGGCGGCGACAAGTTCGACGAAGCGATCATCAACTACATCCGCCGCAACTACGGCATGCTGATCGGCGAGCCCACCGCCGAGGCGATCAAGAACACGATCGGCTCGGCCTTCCCCGGCTCCGAGATCCGCGAGATGGAAGTCAAGGGGCGCAACCTCTCCGAGGGCATCCCGCGCAGCTTCACGATCACGTCGAACGAGATCCTCGAGGCGCTCACCGATCCGCTGAACCAGATCGTGTCGTCGGTGAAGATCGCGCTCGAACAGACGCCCCCGGAGCTCGGTGCCGACATCACCGAGCGCGGCATCATGCTCACCGGCGGCGGCGCGCTGCTGCGCGACCTCGACCGGCTCCTCATCGAGGAGAGCGGCCTGCCGGTGCTCGTCGCCGAGGATCCGCTCACCTGCGTCGTTCGCGGCTGCGGCATGGCGCTCGAGCGCATGGAGAAGCTCGGCACGATCTTCACCAGCGAGTGACGCCTCGCGCGGGGCC
>DASWVL010000192.1:0-1667 GCA_036406255.1 Zeimonas sp. | reverse complement strand
GGGTGCACCTTGCCGGACGAATACAGCGCGAACAGCTCCTTCATGTGCTCGCGCGTGCGTTTCGCGTCGCGCTGGATGAATGCGCCCCAGAACGCGCCGACGAGCGACGCGGTCTTCAGCAGCGGCAGGTTCAGCGGCATTTTCGGAATGTCGCCCGCGGCAAAGCCGATCACCAGGTGCCGTCCCTCCCAGGCGATCGAGCGGAACGCCGGCTCGGTGAACTCGCCGCCCACCGGGTCGTAGATCACGTCGGGTCCCTTGCCGCCGGTGAGCGCCGCGATGCGTTCGCGCAGGTTCTCGCGGCTGTAGTCGATGGTCGCGTCGGCGCCGTGCTCGCGGCACAGCGCGAGCTTGTCCTCGCTCGAGGCGCAGGCGATCACGCGTGCACCCATCGACTTTCCGATCTGGACGGCGGCGATGCCCACGCCGCCGGCCGCGCCGAGCACGAGCAGCGTCTCGCCGGGCGCGAGCTTCGCCCGGTCCTTCAGCGCGAACAGGCTCGTGCCGTACGCGAGCACGTACGCCGATGCCGTCGCGAAGTCCATCGCATCGGGCATCGGGACGACGCGCTGCGCGTCGACCACGAGCTGCTCGGCGTAGCCGCCCCACGGCGTGTTCGCGATCACGCGGTCGCCGACCTTCCACTGCGTGACGCCGTCGCCGACGGCGCCGACGACGCCGGCCACCTCGGCTCCCGGCGTGAACGGCAGCTCGGGCTGCACCTGGTACTTCTTCTGGATGATCAGCGAGTCGGGGAAGTTGACTCCGGCGGCGTGCACGTCGATGCGCACTTCGCCCGCGCCGGGGGCGGGCGAGGCGACTTCCTCGACGACGAGCGATTCGGGCGGTCCCCACTGCCTGCAGACGACGGCTCTCATTCGATCTCCCCGGACGGATCGGCTGCGGCGGCGCGCAACGTCCGGTCGATTCTATCCACTCGTTGCGGACCGGGCGCGGGCGCGCTCCGGGCGGCCGGCAGGGGTCGACCGCGTCGGCGGGCACCCGCCGTGCAAGGTCGACGCAACCCCGGTCCCCGACTTGCGTTCGCGTATGCCCCCTGCCCCTCGAAGCGGTCTCGACGAACGGCTCCGGCGCTTCCTCGACGACGCATCGGAGCACGCGCTCATCGTGCTTCGACCCGACGGAACCATAGAAGGCTGGCTCGGGGCGGCGAGCCGGCTGTTCGGCTACGACGCGCACGAAACGGTCGGTTTCGACGTCGGCATGCTTTTCACGCCGGAAGACCGCCGGATGGGACTCGACCGACAGGAAATCCGCACCGCGATCGCGGTCGGCCGCGCCGAGGACGACCGCTGGCACGTTCGCAAGGACGGCAGCCGCTTCTGGGGCAGCGGCCTTCTGGCGCCGCTGCGGGAACCCGACGGGTCGGTTTCGCTGCTGTGCAAGCTGATGCGGGATCGCACGGACTTGCGCACGCAGGTCGTCGCCGCGCAGAACCGCCTGGCTGCGCGCGAACGCGAGAACGAACAGCGTTCCAACTACATCGTGTCGATCGCGCACGAGATGCGCAACGTGCTCGCGCCTCTGCAGAACGCGGCAACGCTGATCGGCGTATCCGCCGACGAAACGGTACGCAGGCGATCGCTCGAGGTACTGCAGCGCCAGGTCGACGCGATGTCGAAACTGATCGACGACCTCTCGCGAAC
>DASWVL010000191.1:0-5188 GCA_036406255.1 Zeimonas sp. | reverse complement strand
TCGGCGGCGGCGCGATCGCCGAGTTCGTCGCCGAGATCGAGCGGGCGAGCCGCCCGCCGCGCCCGGCACCGGTTCGATGCGATGCGCCGCGACCGTCGCGACGCGAGCCCGCGAGCCTGCCGCCCGCAGCGTCGGCCGAGCGGGCGGCCGGCAACCCGGTCGACGTCGTCACAGGCAACAAGTACGAGCGTCACGTCGACGTGGCGCTGGCGCATCCGCAGTCGACTTCGCTCTCGCCCGACGGTCTCGCCGACGCCTTCGGCCTGCCGCAGGACGACACGCTGAGCCTGCTGTTCGCCCGCCACTACAACAGCCGCAGCGATTTCGCGCTGTCGCTCGGGCGGGGCTGGAGCCACAGCTTCGAGACCCGGCTCGCCCGCCTCGTGCGCAACGATCGGGTCGAGCTGCAGCTGCTGCAGGCGGACGGGCGCCGGATCGTCTTCCGCGCCTACGCTCCGGGTGCGGGCGGGCTCGCGGCCGGCGCGCGTGACGTGGACGAAGTGCGACGCTACGGATCACCCACGATCGACGACGGCTTCGTCGACGAGCAGCGCACCCACGGCGTTCCGACCGCGTTCACCTGGAGATGGCCCGGCGGTCGTGTCGTGCACTTCGACCGCGACGGGCGGCTCGAATCGATCGTTTCGGCCGACCGCGATCGCATCCGGCTGCTGCGGGACGACACCGGCCGCCTCGTCGAGGTTCGCGACGATGCGGGGCGCGCGATCGGCTTCGAATACGCGGCGAACCGACTCGTCGCGCTGCGCCTGCCCGACGGCCAGGCCATCCGCTACGACTTCGACGCACACGGACAGCTCGTCGGCGTGCGCTATCCCGGCGCACGAACGCTACGCTACGAGTACGACGATCCCCGCTCGTTCCATCGGCTCACGGCGATCGTCGATACCGACGGACGGCGCAGCGAGTATCGCTACCGGGACGACGGACGAGTCGTGCGTTCGCGCGGCGTCGGGGAAGGCGAGGCGCAGGCGCTGCGTTTCGAATACGCGCTGCCGCAGACCCGCGGGGCGCCCGGGACGACGATCGTTCGCGTCGGCGATTCGGTCACGCGCTACCGCTGGCTCGATTCGGGCGGCAACCCGAGGCTGGTTGCGTCCGACGGCGCCGGCTGCCGACGCTGTCCGCCGACCGGGCTTCGCGTTCGGGTCGGCGCGGCCGGCCGCGCCGAAAAGCTCGGCGACATGCGCATCCGCTACGACGCCCGGGGGCGCGTCGTCGAACGGCGCATCGACGCGCGCGACGGACGCCGCGCCTGGTTCGAGCGCTTCGCGTATGCGCCGAACTCGCCCTGGCCGTCGCCCGTGCGCATCGTGCGCCCCAGCGTCGTGCCCGGCCGCGAAGTGCGGCTCGCACTGCGCTACAACGGCAGGATGCAGGTCGTCGCCGTCGACTTCGATGGGCACCTGCCGGACGACGACGGCGTGCAGCCGCTGCGGGCGACGCTGCGCCTGGAGTACGCGGCGCCCGACCCGCGGCCGCAGCGCGCAGCGGTGCACGGCCGGCTCGCGGCGATCGTGCGCATCTCGCCGGACGGCAGCCGGCAGCGCACGACCTTCACGCACGATGCCCGGCGCCGACTCGTCGCGATCCACGCAACCGCGACGATCTCGCACGAGATCGAGCGCGATGCGCTCGGGCGCGCCGTCGTCGAGCGGCTGCCCGACGGCACCACGCGGCGCCGCTCGTTCGACTCGGCGTGGCGCGTCGCGACCAGCGAGGCGCGAGGCACGCGGGTGTCCTTCGGCTACGACGACGCAGGGCGTCCGCGCACGATCGACTGGTCGGGCGGTGAGCGGTGGACGATCCGCCTCGTCGGGCCGACGGTCGAGATCGAGTCGAACCACGGCTGGCGGAAGCGCATCGCGCCCGGCAGGCGGCGCGACGCGTCGCCGGGGTTGCCGATCGCGATCGTGCGCACCGAACCCGGCCTGCGCGTGCTCGTCGACGTGCAGGGCGGCCGCGTGGAGCATCGCTACGACGACCTCGGCCGGCTCGTCGAGACGCGTTCGCCGCAGGAGGGTCGCAAGCGCTATCGCTACGACGGCTTGGGGCGCCTGGCGAGCATCGCCTTCGCCGACGGCAGCGTCGATTCGCGCGAGCACGATCCGGGCGGACGGCTCGTGCGGCGTCTGCAGGTCGCGAGGCAGCACCGCAGCGAGACCGTGTTCCGGTACCAGGGCGTGCAGCTGTTCGCGATCGAGCACGAGGGAGCGCGTTCGATCGTCCGGCACGACGATGAGGGCCGCATCGTCGAGACGCTCGAGACGCGCGCCGCCGGTGAATTCCATGAGCGCTTCGAATACGACGCGCGCGGCCGGCTCGCCCTGCAGTGGCTCGCCGACGGCTCGCGCCTCCGTCATAGATACGACGCCGTCGGGCGCCGCGAAGCGCTCGAGCTGGCCGTGCCCGGAGCGGACGCCTTCCGTACGCTGGTGCGCAGGCGCGCATCCGGCAAGGACGACGGCACCGTGCTCGAGCTGGGCAACGGAATCCGCTTCGAGCGACGCGACGACGCCGCAGGGCGCCCGGAATCACTCGCCTGGTTCCGCAGCGGCGCCGCGGGGAATGCGGCTGCGCCGCACGCCGACCAGGCGCTGCCGTTTCGCCGCCTGCGCTGGAGCGACGCGGGCGTGCCGCTGTCGATCGCGCACGAAGCGGGCGAGGACCGCTACGCCTACGATCGCTTCGGACGGCTGATCGTGCGCGAGCGGCACCCGGGCGACGCCGCGGAGGTGCGCCGCGGGGCGCACGTCGAGTATTTCGCGCTGGGCGCGCGCGGCGAACGCATCGCGTCGCGTCGCCGCGACGGCGCGACGCAGCGCGCCGCCGTCGTGCATCGCGATGCGACCGGGCTGCCGACGCAGCACGGCAGCTTCACGCTTCGCTACGGGGCGCAGCGCCGAATCATCGAAGCGAACGGCGCCGGGATACGCGCGCACTACGGCTACGACGCGTTCGGGCGCCGCATCGCCCGGCGGGTCGAGGCGGCCGCGTCCGGTGCGCCGGCGGTCGGTCCCGGCGTCGAGGCGCCGTCGAGGGTCCAAGCGCGAGGCTTTCTCTATCGCAACCAGCGTCTTGCGGCGGAGACCGACGGCGACGGCCGGCTGCTGCGCCAGTACCTGTACTGGGACGGGGCCCCGATCGCCGTGCTCGAGCACGGCGAAACGGCGACGTCGATCGCGTGGCTGCATGCCGACCACCTCGGTGCGCCGATCGCGGCCACCGACGAAGCGGCGCGTATCGTCTGGCGCGGCGACGCCGACGCCTTCGGTGCACTCGCCGAGGAAAGCGGCCCCTTCGTGCAGCCGTTGCGGCTGCCCGGCCAGTACGCCGATGGCGAAACGGGGTTGCACGACAACCTGCTGCGCAGCTACGACCCCGCTTCGGGCCGGTACCTCGAACCCGACCCGCTCGGACTCGCGGGCGGGCTCGACCCCTTCGCCTATGTCGACGGCAATCCGCTCGTCGCGGTCGATCCGCTGGGGCTGCTGCTGTTCGCATTCGACGGCACGGGCAACGGCGCGAGCGGCCGCGACGGCGAGGACGTCTCGAACGTGCGCAAGTTCTTCGAAGCGTCCGACGACCCGGACAAGTGGTACATGGCGGGTGTCGGCCGCGACGACTATCCGAGCGGAATCACGGCGACGCCGCTCGACTGGGCGGAGGCGCGCACCGCGGGCGATCGCGTCATCTGGATGGTCGACGCGCTCGATCGCTCCCTGGGCGACGCGTGGATCGGCCGAATCGCACCGGTGGACGTCATCGGCTTCTCGCGAGGCGCTGCGATGGCGCGCGACTTCGTCCACCGCGTCTCGTCGATGATCGACGCCGGACACTTCCGTGAGCGCGGGATCTGCGTAGACCTGCGCTTCCTCGGGCTGTGGGACACCGTCGCGCAGTTCGGCTTTCTCGGCCTGGCGAACCAGCGCTGGGAGCTGTCGATTCCCTCGGCCGTGCGCGCAACGTTCCACGCCGTCGCGCTGAACGAGCACCGTGCGCTCTTTCCGCTCGAATCGGCGCTCGGCAGCCCCGCGTGGGTCGTCGAACGCGGCTTCGTCGGCAGCCACGCCGACATCGGCGGCGGTAACGCCGAAGGCGACCTCTCCGACGTGACGCTCGTCTGGATGACGCGGATGGCGCAGTCACTCGGCGTTGCCGTGCGCGATCCCGCACCGGCGGACTCGGTCGTCACCGACCCCCGCGTGCACGATCGCGACTACATCGGCAGGACCGACCGCAGCGTATATCGGCGCGACGCGAGCGGTCGTGTCGTGCAGCAGACCTCGCAGCGCACCGCCGTCGTTCCCGGGCTCGACTGGAACGAGTCGCTCGCGTTCCTCGTGCCTTTCTCGCAGCGCCAGAGCGATGCGAACGGCTGGCCTTCGCTCGTCGGGCGCGTCGACATGCAGGCGTACGGGGCGTGGCTGAAGAGCGTCTACGGAATCGAGGTGCGGCGGTGAGCGGGCGTGCAAAGACGTGGCGCGTGCAAAGACGTGGCGCGTGCAAAGGCGTGGCGCGTGCAAAGGCGTGGCGCGTACAAAGGCGTGGGCCCTCTGCGGCGGGCGCGCCGGTGCGCAGCCGCCGCTTCGCGGCGGTTCGCTGCGATGCTCGCCGCGCCGGCTGGCGCCGCGTAACTCGCTACGCGCGCTGCGCGCGCTCTGCTCGGACAGACGCGGCGAGAATGAAGACGACGCGCGCTTCGCGCGCGCGCCGGCGCGGCTGCGCTTCTCGCCTGCGCACAGGCGCGCCCGCCGCAGACGGCCCACGCCTTTGCAGGAGACGTCGTGCTGCGCGGGCCCTCGCCAGCCAGCCCGGTCGTCCGCCGGCACTCGCTCGCACGAACCAGCGGCGGGCACGTCGACGCGCCGACGTTCCGGTTCCTCCGGCCGGGATTCCGTAACGAGCGACCGGTCGTTCGCTGCGTTGCGCGAGTGCCGCTCGGAATCGGTTGGTGCGCATCAATCGCCTTCCGCGGACGGTCCGGTTCACGCAGACCGCGACGCTGCCGGCAAAGGTGCGGGCCGTCTGCCCTGCGGTGCGCCTGTGCGCAGGCGAGAAGCGCAGCAGCGCCGGCGCGCGCGCGAAGCGCGCGATCGTTCTCACTCTCGCCGCGTCTGTCCGAGCGGAGCGAGCGAAGCTCGCGAAGCGAGTTACGCGGCGCCAGCCG
>DASWVL010000190.1:0-10811 GCA_036406255.1 Zeimonas sp. | reverse complement strand
GCAGCGAGACGGTGCGGGGAGCCGGTACGACGTAGTCCAAGGTCTTCTCCTTCATTCCTTCGTTCTTCGCGGGCTTCAGCGTGCGCGCGGCGCGCCGTCGAGCTTCTCCTCGCGGTGCACGGCGAGCGCTTCGTGGATCGGTCGGTCCGAGAAGCTGAAGAGCACGGTCTCGTCGCTGGCCGACAGCCGGCAGGCGTGCCACGACGGTACGACGAAATGATCGCGCGGGCCGAATTCGAAGACCGTCGGTGCGCTCTCGCCCGGCCGCTCGATCGTCGCGCGCCCACGCCCCTCGACGACGCTGTACACGATGCCGTCGGTCTGGCGCCAGGGCCTGCCGTCGAAACCGGCGGGCAGCAGCTGCAGGAACGCGCCGATCGTCGGCATCGGCCAGCCGCCGGTGGCCGGGTTCACGTATCGCATCTTCGTCCCCTGCCACGCGTCGATCGGCGCGAAGCGGCGCAGGCGTTCGAGCGCTGCGCGAGAGCGCGCGTAGGGATACGCGAACAGCGGCGAGGTCGCGCCGTGCGGCGAGGCGCCGGCATCGCCCGGCATCGGCGCGAGGTTCTCGCCGAAACGCGCAAGGTTCGTCCCTTCGCTGCGGGCCACCGGCTGCTGCGGCGCGCCGAAGTCCTCGGCGAAGCCTGCGTCGAGCAGCCGCACGGTGGGGATGTCCAGCCCGTCCAGCCATACGACCGGGATGTCCGACTCGTTGCCGTGGTCGTGGAAGGTCCAGCTCGGCGTGATGATGAAGTCGCCCGGGTGCATCGTCGTGCGCTCGCCGTTCACGGCGGTGAACGCGCCCGCGCCCTCGACGATGAAGCGCAGCGCCGTCTGCACGTGCCGGTGGCTCGGCGCGATCTCGCCGGGCAGGATCAGCTGCAGGCCCGCATACAGCGACTGCGTGATCGCCGACTGCCCCGGGATTCCCGGGTTCTCGAGGATCAGCACGCGCCGTACCGCTTCCTCGGCGGTGATCACCTCGCCGGCGCGCGCGAGGAAGGGCCGCACCTCGTCGTAGCGCCACAGCGCCGGCACGCACGGCGATGCGGGGCTCTTCGGAACGAGCGCATGCAGCGACTCCCACAGCGGCGTGAGGTTCGCCGGTCGCATGTCGGCGTAGAGCCGCGAACGCGCCTCGTGCACGAGTTTGCGGTTTCCGGTGACGGCGTTCATCGCGATTTCTCCCTGCTTCAGGCCGGCTCGGCGCCGGGCTCGATACCCCGGTACAGCCAGGACAGCCCCGCGAATCCGGCACTCTCGGTGCCCGACTGGAAGAGCTGGTTGCGCAGCTCGCGCGTGACGCCGGCGGCGTGGTAGATGTCACCGTAGAAACGCGCGGTGAGCTGCACGCGCGCCGTGCGCAGGTAGCGCGTTCGCTGGTATTCGTCGAAGGCGTGGGCGAAGTCGCCCTGCGAGCGCCGCAGTGCCGCGGCGAGAACGACGGCGTCCTCGATCGCCATGCACGCGCCCTGCGCCAGGTACTGCAGCATCGGATGCGCGGCATCGCCAAGCAGCGTCATCCGTCCGCGGGTCCAGTTCTTCACCGGCTCGCGGTCGCACAGCACCCACATCTTCCACGTCTCGATCATCGACAGCAGCTCGCGCACCGGCTCGGTCGCCTGGGCGAAACGCTGCACGAGTTCCTCGGGGTCGCCGAAGGTGTTCCAGCCCTCCTCGTAGCGATCGCTGTGGAAGACGGCGACGAGGTTGTACAGCTCGCCGCGACGAAGCGGATAGTGAACCAGGTGCGTCTTCTCGCCGCCCCACAGCACGACGTCGGGGCTGTACAGGTGCTTCGGCACCTTCTCGACCGGCAGCACCGCGCGGTACGCGATGTGCCCCGAGACGCGCGGCGCGCCGTCGCCGACGATCTCCCTGCGTACCGCGCTCCACAGGCCGTCGGCTCCGACGAGCGCGGCGCCGCGCACCTCGCGTCCGTCGGCCAGGTGCGCGGTCGCGCCTTCGGCGTCCTGTCCGACGCGCTCGACTTTCGCGTGCGTGTGCAGCGTCACGTTCGTCAGCGCGCGACACGCGTCGAGAAAGACGTTGTGCAGGTCGACCCGGTAGATGACGCCGTACGGGAAACCGTACGTCGCCCTCGACTTCTCCGACACCGGCATCTCGGCGACGACCTCGCCGGTGCGCACGTCGCGCATGCGCAGCTGCCCCGGGTACCAGGCGACGTGGTCGATCGCCTCGGTGAGTCCGAGCCAGTCGAACATCCGGAAGGCGTTCGGCCCGATCTGGATGCCGGCGCCGATCTCGCGGAACGCGTCCGACTGTTCGAGCACCTCCACGCGGTAGCCGTCGCGGGCGAGCACGAGCGCGGTCGCGAGACCGCCGATTCCCCCTCCGACCACCACCACATTCGCTTTCTTCATCATGGCGCTCCTTGCGCGGCGGGCGACTCGGGACCCGGGCGCGCGGGCGCCCGCGAAAGTTCGTTGTTGCATTCGACCAGCCGGGCGAGCAATCGCAGGAAGATGCGGCGTTCGTCGTCCGAGAGCGGCGCGACGATGCGCTGCTGCGCGCGTTCGACTGCCGCCTCGACTTCGTCGAGAAGGCGGCGTCCGGCCGGTCGGATGCGCAGGCGCTTGATGCGCCGGTCTTCGGCGCTCGGCGTGCGCTCGACGAGCGCCTTCGCCTCGAGTCGCTCGAGCACGCTGCCGATCGTCGAGCGGTCGAGCGCGACGAGGTACGACAGACGCGTCGCGTCGAGATCGCCGTTGGCGGCGATCGCGGACAGTGCCGCGTATTGCACCGGCGTGAGGTCGAAGGCGGCGCATTCCTCCATGAAGATCGCGACGGCGATCTGCTGCGCGCGGCGGATCAGGTGCCCCGGCTTGAGCGCGCGGTAATCGATCGGCGTCATGATGTTCAGTGTACTGTCGAATCCGGCGGGCCGTAAAGGCCGACGACGCAAGGCAGGGGCAGGTGAGGGTTCGCGCCCGGCGGCCGCGCCGCGGCGCGGTCGGTCGTTCAGCGCCCGTTCCGGGCGCGCGCCGTCGTGGCGGACGAGGCAGTTCTTTTCGACGGGGCTTTCTTCGCGGCCTTCTTGATCGCGGTCTTCGTCGTGCCGGTGGCGGCCTTCGTGCTCGCGCGTTCGGTGGTGGTGGCGCGCGTCGTCGCCGCGGCGCTCTTCGCCGCGGCGCCCGTGCCGTCCTCGGCGGAGGCCGTCCGTGACGCCGTCTTCTTCGCCGCCCGGGGTTCGAACGCGAAGCCGACCTTGCCGTCAGGTCCAAGCACCAGGTACGCCTTGAACTTGCGCCGCGTGCGTGACGAGACGAAGTCGGTGAGCAGGTCGGTGCGACCCTCGGCGAGCAGCTTGCGCATCTGCGCGGGCGCGACCTCCTGCTGCAGGATGATCTTGCCGCTGCGGAAGTCGCAGCGCTTCTCGGCGCCGACCGCGTTCTCGCAGACGTAGCTCATGCCGTGTTCGAAGACGCCTGCGCGGCACTTCGGGCACGCGCCCAGCGATTCCTGCCCGGAGAAGTCGACCGGCTCGGAATCGTCTTCGCCGGCGCCCGCCTGTCCGAAATCGAACTCGAGCTTGTTCTCTTCGTTCAGCTTCAGGATCGCCGCGAAGGGCCGCCCGAGCCGGCTGCGGAAGCCCTGCAGCGGGCCGATCGTGCGATCGCGCAGCAGTTGCTCGGCTTCGGCGACCTCGAGCTGGCGCGCGCCCGGAATCTTCGTGATCGAGAAATCGCACTTCGTGCACGCGAAGCGCTTGTAGTTCTCCTGCACGACGCCGCCGCAATTGGGGCACGGCGTGGCGAGCGTCGCGTAGTCGCCCGGAACCGTGTCGGCCTGGTAGTTCTTGGCGCGCTCGACGATCTGGCGCGTCATCTCGGCGATCTCGTGCATGAACTCGTCGCGCTCGAGATGGCCGCGCTCGATCTGCGACAGCTTGTATTCCCACTCGCCGGTCAGCTCGGGCGCGGTGAGTTCGTTCACTTTCAATCCGCGCAGCAGCGTGAGCAGCTGGAACGCCTTCGTCGTGGGGATCAGCTCGCGGCCTTCGCGCACGAGATAGTTCTCGGCGATGAGCCCCTCGATGATCGCCGCACGCGTGGCCGGCGTGCCGAGGCCCTTGGCCTGCATCGCCTCGCGCAGCTCGTCGTCGTCGATCAGCTTGCCGGCGCCCTCCATCGCGGAAAGCAGCGTCGCCTCGGTGTAGCGCGCCGGCGGCCGGGTCGCGAGCGCGAGCAGCTCGATCGTTTCGGTGCGCACGGTCTCGCCGGAGTCCACCGGAACGAGCGTGTCGTCCTTGCCTTCGCGGCCGTGCACCACCAGCCAGCCGGGATTCACCAGCACGCGGCCCTCGGTCTTGAACGACTCGCCTTCGACGACCGTGATGCGCGTCGTGTTCAGGTACTCGGCCGGCGGGAAGAACACGGCCAGGAAGCGCCGTACGACGAGGTCGTAGATGCGCTGCTCGGCATCGGACAGCGCGCCCGCGCGCGGTGCCTGCATCGTCGGGATGATCGCGAAGTGGTCCGACACCTTGGAGTTGTCGAAGATGCGCTTGTTCGGCTTCACCCACCCGCCGGCCAGGATCTGCTTCGCGAAAGCGCCGTACGCGCGCTCGTCCTCGAGGACGCCGAGCGTCTGGCGCACGCCGGGGAGGTAGTCCTCGGGCAGGGCACGAGAGTCGGTGCGCGGATAGGTGAGCACCTTGTGCCGCTCGTAGAGCGCCTGCGCGATCGACAGCGTCGTTCTCGCCGAATAGCCGAAGCGCGAGTTCGCCTCGCGCTGCAGGCTGGTGAGGTCGAACAGCGCGGGCGACAGCTGCGAGCTGGGCTTGGTTTCCTCGGTGACCGTTCCGGTGCGGTCGCGGCAGCGCCCGACGATCGCTTCGGCGCGCTCGCGTTCCCACAGGCGCTCGGCGCGTGCATCGGGTGCGCTCTCCGTGCGTTTGAAGCCGGCATCGAACCAGCGTGCTTCGTAGGTGCCCGCCTTCGCCACGAAGCTTGCGTGCACCTCGAAGTAGTCCTTCGGCACGAAGCGCTTGATGCGCTCCTCGCGCTCGACGACGATCGTCAGCGTGGGCGTCTGCACGCGTCCGACGGTCGTCTTGTAGAACCCGCCGTCGCGCGAGTTGAAGGCGGTCATCGCGCGCGTGCCGTTGATGCCGACCAGCCAGTCGGCCTCCGAGCGGCTGCGCGCCGCGTCGGCGAGCGGTCGCATCTGCGCGTCGCTGCGCAGTTTCGCGAAGCCCTCGCGGATCGCAGCCGGCGTCATCGACTGCAGCCACAGCCGCGACACGGGCTGCTTCGCCTTCGTGTGCTGGACGATCAGCCGGAAGATCAGCTCGCCCTCGCGGCCCGCGTCGCAGGCGTTGATCAGGCGGTCGACGTCCTTGCGGCGGATCAGCCGTGCGAGCAGCTTGAGCCGATCCTCGCTCCTGGCGATCGGCTGCACGTCGAAATGCGGCGGGATCACCGGCAGGTGCGCGAAAGACCACTTTCCGCGCTTGACTTCGAACTGCTCGGGAACCGCGATCTCGACCAGATGCCCGACCGCCGACGACAGTACGTACTCGTCGCTCTCGTAGTAGTCGCCGTGGCGCGTGAAGCCGCCGAGCGCGCGCGCGATGTCGGCGGCGACGGACGGCTTCTCGGCAATGATCAGGGCTTTGCTCATGGGGGCGCCATCATAAGTGGCGCCGGACGACGGGCGCAACAAGCCATCCGGATGCCGTGACCGCCGTGCACGGGCCGGTTTTTTCGTGCCAGACTGGCGCGCGGACGTGCGGGAACGCGATCACACGCGCATGTACGCGATCACACGCGCATGTACCTTCCATCGTCCCACCGTGTGACGACTCCCGCCAGTTCGAGTTCGAGCAGTGCCGCAGCCACGTCGCCCGCGGCCAGAGAGGTTCGGGCAACCAGCGTGTCGGGGTCGGCCGGATCCCAGCCCATCGCCGAGAGTACGGCACGGGCGGCCGGGCCGCCGGGGGGCGCGGCCGCCCGCCCGCGCGCCTGCGCCGAATGCGCGCGGTCCTGTTGCATCCGGCCGGCAGCGGCTGCGTGCCCCCTCATCTGTCCGCGCAGTTCCATCAGCACGTCTTCGGTCGACTCGACGAGCTTCGCTCCCTCCCGAATGAGCCGGTGGCACCCCCTTGCCACCGGGGAATGGATCGACCCGGGGATCGCCAGCACCTCGCGCCCGTACTCGGCAGCGTGCCGCGCGGTGATCAGCGACCCCGAATGCGGCGCCGCCTCGACGACGAGCACGCCGAGCGACAGTCCGGCGATCACGCGGTTGCGCCGCGGGAAGTTGGCGCGCTGCACGCCGGTGCCGAGCGGCAGTTCCGAGACGATCGCCCCTCGCTGCGCGATCGCACGCGCCAGCGCGCGGTGCGCCGCCGGGTAGACGCGGTCGACGCCGGTTCCGACCACCGCGACCGTCCCGGCGCGACTCTCCAGCGCGCCGCGATGCGCGGCCGCATCGATGCCGCGCGCCAGTCCGCTGCAGATCGTCAGCCCTTCGTCGGCGAGCGCAGCGGCGAAGTCGTGCGCGTCGGCTTCGCCGCCGGGCGTCGCGTGGCGGCTGCCGACGATCGCGAGCAGGTCGCGCGACAGCGCGTCGACGGCGCCGTGCACGTAGAGCAGCGGTGGCGGATCGCCGATCTGCAGCAGCGGCCTGGGATAGGCCGCGTCGGCGAGCGCGACCAGGTGATTCGATTCGTCCTGCGCCCATTGCAGCGTGGCACGGATCTGCGCATCGCGTTCGTCGTCGGGCGCGAGCAGCGCGGCGGCGCACGGCGCGTCGAGAACGGCCGCGATGCGCGTGCGGCCGGCGGCAAGGATGTCTTCGGGCAGGCCGAAGGCTTCGAGCAGGCGCCGCACCCCGATCGGGCCGATGCCGGCAGTGAGCGTGAGGCGCAGCCACAGCGCTCGTTCGTCGCGCGCATCGGCATCGAGCGGCATTCGTCGTCTCCGGTGCCGCTCGTGCATGCGCCGGCCGGCCGGAACTCGGCCGCCGGAGCGCGAACCGGCCTGCGCGAACCGATCGCGCCGGTCGAGACCCGACGACCGGCTACGCTGCGATGGCGGGAACGAGCGGAATCAGGGGTTCGCGACGTCGTCGCCGACCGAGATCGGGTGCGACGCGTCCATCACGAGCCCGTAGGCGATCTTATCGAAGACGCGGAACACGAGGAGATGACCGACCGGCTCGTCCGGAAGTTCTATGCGCTCGCGATCGGGGGCGGTGCGGTCGGTGATCGTCGCGCCCCGGTGCTCGATGCCGAGCACGTGGCCCACGTCGATGCCGTGCTGCCTGCCGACGTTCACGGCGACGACGCTGTTGCGGCCGACCTGCGTCACGCCGCGGTAGACGGCGACGATGCGGCCCGAAACCTGCGACTCGGGCGGGCGGGGCGCGTAGACGAGCGGCATTGCGCGCTCGGCGGGCATCAGCCGATCGCCGGGGCCGACCTCCTCGTTCGTGGCGACCACTCGCAGCGACGCCGGGTCGCCCTGGCGCTCGAGCCGGCCGGTGCCGAGGAACAGCGCCTCCCAGGCGATCGGCTTGCGCGTGTCGGGGTCGAGCAGCGGACGCGCGGAGCGGTAGATGTGCCAGTCGGCGGTGCCCGGATCCTGGATGCCGCGCACGTAGGCGAGTTCTCCGCGGCCGAGGAATACGCGGCCTTCCTGCGTCGCGACGATGCGCGGGTGCGATGCGAGGCCGTCTTCGTCGACGACCAGCGGGCGGTTCAGGAACGCTTCGATGTCCGTCGAACTGATCGTCGGGATCGCCTCGCGCTCCAGTGGCCCGACGCGCACGTGCGGGCTGCGCTTCTCGAGCGGCAGGTTGCCGCCGGCGCCCGAGCCACCGTCGCCGACCGAACGCGCCAGCCGCAGCCGGGGCGTCGCGCCGCTACGGTCGAGCAGGATGACGTCACCGGGATAGATCCAGTGCGGATCGCGGATCTCGTCGCGGTTCAGGTCCCAGATCTCGGGCCAGCGCCATGGCTTCTGCAGGAAGCGACCGGAGATGTCCCACAGCGTGTCGCCCTTGACGACGACGTAGCGATCCGGCGCGTCCCTGGCAAGTTCGAGCGGCGCCGTCGCCGGCTGCGCGAAGACGAGCCCGGCGGCGCAGGCGAAGGCTGCGACGGCCAGTGTCAGAAACTGCACGGAGAGCTTTCTCATGAACGCGCGTGCCTGCGAACGTATGGGATACTCGACCACGGCTTGATCGTGGCGCATCCGCCCCGAAATGAGCCTCGACGATTCTTCTGCTTTCGATTCTGCCGCCACTGTATCGACGCCGCCAACCCGGCGCGGCCCGAGCCTACCGGCGGTCGCTATTCACCGATGGCCGTATTGGACATTCTTCGTTATCCCGACCCGCGCCTGCACAGGGTCGCCAGGCCCGTCCGCGAGGTCGACGATCGCATCCGTGCGCTGGTGCGCGACATGGCCGAGACGATGTACGCGGCGCCCGGCATCGGGCTCGCGGCCACGCAGGTCGACGTTCACGAGCGCGTGATCGTGCTCGACGTCTCCGATGCGCGCGACGAGCTGCGCGTGTTCATCAATCCCGAGATCGTCTCCAGCAGTGACGAAACGAAGGTGTTCGAGGAGGGGTGCCTGTCGGTTCCGGGCATCTACGACGAAGTCGAACGCCCCGATCGCGTCAAGGTGCGTGCGCTCGACCAGCACGGCAACGCCTTCGAGCTGGAAGCCGACGGGCTGCTCGCCGTGTGCATCCAGCACGAGATCGACCACCTGAACGGACGGGTCTTCGTCCAATACCTGTCGCGACTGAAGCAGTCGCGCATCCGCAGCCGGCTGCTCAAGGCCGAGCGCGTCGACGCGTAGCCTTCGCCGTCGGCCCCGCGCGCGCTCGCGCATGCTCCGACTCGTTTTCGCCGGCACGCCCGATTTCGCCGCGGCCGCGCTCGCCGCGCTTCACGACGCCGGACACGACATCGTCCTCGTGCTCACGCGCCCCGACCAGCCGGCCGGACGCGGGCAGGCGCTGCGCGAAAGCCCGGTCAAGCGCCTGGCGCGCGAGCGCGGCCTCGCCGTGGAACAGCCGCGCACGCTGCGCGACCCGGCGCTGCACGCGCGGCTGCGAGCGCTCGGCCCCGATGCGATGATCGTCGCCGCCTACGGCGCGATCCTGCCCGCCGAGGTGCTCGCGATTCCGAAGCACGGTTGCCTGAACATCCACGCGTCGCTGCTGCCGCGCTGGCGTGGCGCTGCTCCGATCCAGCGCGCGATCGAAGGCGGCGACGCCGAGACCGGCGTGACGATCATGCAGATGGACGAAGGACTGGACACCGGCGCGACGATGCTCGTCGAGCGCACGCCGATCGAAGCCGACGACACCGCCGGCACCGTGCACGATCGTCTCGCTGCGCTCGGCGCCCAGGCGATCGTGGACGCGCTGGCGGCGCTCGAGAGGGGCTCGCTGGTGGCCACGCCGCAGCCCGACGAGGGCGTCACGTACGCGCACAAGCTGACGCGCGAGGACGCGGCGATCGACTGGACGATGCCGGCGCGGCGCATCGTCGACCGCGTGCGCGCCTTCGATCCCGTGCCCGGAGCCGGCGCACGCTTCGACGACGCGACGGGAACGACGATCAAGGTGTGGCGTGCGCGGGGGGCGCCCGCCGCCGCTGCCGCGCAGCCGGCGGCGCCGGGCACGGTGCTCGAGGCCGCGGAGCGGCTCGTCGTCGCCTGCGGCGACGGCGCCGTGGAACTGACGGAACTGCAGAAGCCGGGAGGCCGACGCCTTCCGGCAGGCGAGTTCCTGCGCGGATTCCCGATCCGCGCGGGCGCCCGCTTCATCGCCCCCGCGACCCCCCGGTCCTGACGCGGCGTCGAGCATTTTCGCGCTGCAAGGGTAGATTTCGCCGCGCGACCCTTGCAGTGCGGGCATCGCGCCCCGATCTGCGTCCCGTCCGGGTGCGAAACAAACGCATCGGCGCCACGAGGAGCAACGAAAGGAATGATCAACTGGCTGAAGACCGGCATCCTGATGGCCGGCATCATGGCGCTGTTCGGTGCCGTGGGCTCGATCATCGGCGGCCGCGAAGGGATGCTGCTGGCGCTCGGCTTCGGGCTGGTCAGCAACTTCTTCGCGTACTGGTTCTCCGACAAGCTCGTGCTGCGGATGTACCGCGCGCGCGAAGTCGACGAGACGAGCGCCCCGCAGTTCTACCGGATGGTGCGCGAGCTGGCCGAGCGCGCGCAGCTTCCGATGCCGCGCGTGTATCTGATCGACGAGGACGCGCCGAACGCGTTCGCCACCGGCCGCAATCCGCAGAATGCGGCGGTCGCCGCCACCACCGGGATCCTGCGCGTGCTCAACGACCGCGAGCTGCGCGGCGTGATGGCGCACGAGCTTTCGCACGTCCGGCACCGCGACATCCTCATCTCGACGATCTCGGCAACGCTCGCCGGCGCGATTTCCGCGCTGGCGAACTTCGCCCTGTTCTTCGGCGGCCGCGACAGCGAGGGCCGCTCGAACCCGGTCGCGTCGATCGCCGTCGCGATCCTCGCGCCGATCGCCGCGATGATGATCCAGATGGCGATCTCGCGTGCGCGCGAGTTCGAAGCCGACCGGCGCGGCGCGGAGATCTCGGGTGATCCGCGCGCACTCGCCTCGGCGCTCGAGAAGATCGACCACTACGCGCGCGGCATTCCGCTCGCCACCGCCGAGCGCCACCCCGAAACCGCGCAGATGATGATCATGAACCCGCTGTCGGGCGGCGGACTGCGCGGAATGTTCTCCACGCACCCCGACACGGCCGAACGCATCCGGCGCCTGCTCGCGATGTCGATGGG
>DASWVL010000189.1:0-3557 GCA_036406255.1 Zeimonas sp. | reverse complement strand
GTCCGGCGCCTGCTGGTGAAGCTCGGCGACAAGGTTTCCGAAGGCACGCCCATCGTCGAGCTGCAGGCGCAGGAAGGTGGCGCGCCGGCGTCGGTTGCGTCGCCCGCGGGCACCGCGGGGCAGGCGCAGGAGGGCGCGACGGCGAAGGCGCCCGCGGCATCGGCCGCGTCGGACGAGCACGTCGTGCCGCCCTCGGCGCCGGCCGAGGCCGCACAGGCCGCCACCGGGCTCCCGGAGTCCGCACCGTCGATGACACCGGCGGCAACTGCACCGATGGCGGGCGCGCGCGTGCAGGAGCCGCCGCAGGCATCGCTGTCGGGCCGCACCGATCTCGAGCGCGACACGCTGCGCTCGGCCTACGCCGAGCCGCCGCCGCGCAGCGCACAGGCGAGCCTGTCGCACGGCGAACCGTCGCCCACGGCCGGCTTCGACTATGACCGTACGCACGTCGTGAAGCCGCACGCTTCCCCGTCGGTGCGCAGGTTCGCGCGCGAACTCGGCGTCGATCTCGCACAGGTGCGCGGCTCCGGACCGAAGCAGCGCATCCTGCACGACGACGTGCGCAACTGGGTGAAGGACGTCGTCTCGCGCGGCGGCGCGGCGGGCGCCGGAGTCGGGACGGGCGGAGCCGCCGGCGAGGCGCTGGGCCTGCTGCCGTGGCCGAAGGTCGACTTCGCGAAGTTCGGGCCGGTGGAGACGAGGCCGGTGGGGCGCATCCGCAGGATCGCCGCCGGCAACCTGCACCGCAACTGGGTGATGATCCCGCACGTCACCAATCACGAGGACGCGGACGTCACCGATCTCGAGGCGTTCCGCCAGCAACTCAATCGCGAGCACGAGCGCGACGGAACGAAGGTCACGCTGCTCGCGTTCCTGATCAAGGCGTGCGTCGCGGTGCTCAAGGAGTTCCCCGACTTCAATTCGTCGCTCGAAGGCGAGAACCTGGTCGTCAAGCGCTACTGGCACATCGGCTTCGCCGCCGACACGCCGAACGGGCTCGTCGTCCCGGTGATCCGCGACGCCGACCAGAAGGGCATCCTGCAGATCGCGCGCGAGACGGCCGAGCTTGCCGGGAAGGCACGCGAAGGCAAGCTCTCGCCCGCCGAGATGCAGGGGGGCACGTTCTCGATCTCGAGTCTGGGCGGCATCGGCGGCACCTACTTCACGCCGATCATCAACGCGCCCGAGGTCGCGATCCTCGGTGTGTGTCGCACGGCGATGCGCCCGACCTGGAACGGCAAGTCGTTCGAACCTCGGCTGATCCTGCCGCTGTCGCTGTCGTGGGACCACCGGGTCGTCGACGGCGCCGGCGCCGCACGGTTCAACGCGCGCCTCGCGCAACTGCTCGCCGACTTCCGGCGCATCGTTCTGTGACCGCCGTCGCGGTCCCGCTCCCTGCATTTCACCCCGCCGAACCTCGCCGAAGGCGGGACATTCGCGGAACAGGACATTCACGATGAGCGAGACGATCCAGGTCAAGGTTCCGAACATCGGCGACTTCACCGAGGTCGAAGTGATCGAGGTGCTGGTCGGCGAAGGCGATACGGTTGCCGCCGAGCAGTCGCTGATCACGGTCGAGTCGGACAAGGCGTCGATGGAGATACCCTCGTCGTCGGCCGGCGTCGTCGCAAAGCTGCTCGTGAAGCTGGGCGACAAGATTTCCGAAGGCACGCCGATCCTCGAGGTGCGCGTGGAGCAGGGCGCGCAGGCGCAGCCGGCGCAACAGCCGCAGCCGCAGCCGGAGCGCCAGGCGCAACCGGCGCAGGCGTCGCAGCAGCCGCAGGCGCAGCAACAGCCGCAGCCGCAACCGCAACCGCAACCGGCCACGACACCCGGGGGCGCGCCGTCCACGGGTGGCGGGCCGGCGGACCTCGAGTGCGCGATGCTCGTGCTCGGCTCCGGCCCGGGCGGCTACGCGGCCGCCTTCCGCGCGGCCGACCTCGGCCTCGACACGGTGCTGGTCGAACGCTACGCGACGCTCGGCGGCGTGTGCCTGAACGTCGGCTGCATCCCGTCCAAGGCGTTGCTGCACGTGGCTTCGGTGATCGACGAGGCGAAGCACTTCGGCTCGATCGGCGTCGCCTTCGGCGAACCGAAGATCGACCTCGACGCGCTGCGCGCGCACAAGGATGAGGTGGTAGGCAGGCTCACCGGCGGCATCGCTTCGATGGCGAAGGCACGCAAGGTGCGCGTCGTGCGCGGGTACGGCCGCTTTCTCGACGCGAATCGCATCGAGGTCGAGCCGACCGGGGAAGGCGAGTCGAAGCGGCAGGTGATCCGCTTCGCGCAGGCGATCGTTGCCGCCGGCTCGAGCGCGGTGCGCCTGCCGTTCCTGCCCGACGACCCGCGCATCGTCGACTCCACCGGTGCGCTCGCGCTCCCGTCCGTGCCGAAGCGCATGCTCGTCATCGGCGGCGGCATCATCGGGCTGGAGATGGCAACCGTGTATTCATCGCTCGGCGCGCGCATCGACGTCGTCGAGATGCTCGACACGCTGATGCCCGGCGCCGATCGCGACGCGGTGAAGGTCTGGCAGCGCCACAACGCGAAGCGCTTCGACCGCGTGATGTTGCAGACAAAGACCGTCGCCGCCGAAGCGGCCGACGACGGCATCCGCGTGTCCTTCGAAGGCGCGAACGCGCCCGAGGGCCCGCAGACCTACGACCTCGTGCTGTGCGCAGTCGGCCGTTCGCCGAACGGCAAGCGCATCGATGCGGAGAAGGCCGGTATCGACGTCGACGAGCGCGGCTTCCTCCGGCTGGTCGATCGGCAGATGCGCACGAGTGTCCCGCACATCTTCGCGATCGGCGACATCGTCGGACAGCCGATGCTGGCGCACAAGGCGACGCACGAAGCGCACGTGGCGGCCGAGGCTGCCGCCGGACAGAAGAGCTTCTTCGACGCGCGCGTGATTCCGTCGGTGGCGTACACCGATCCGGAGATCGCGTGGGCGGGGCTTACCGAGGAAGAGGCGAAGGCGCGCGGCGTGAAGGTGTCGAAGGCGACGTTCCCGTGGAGCGCCTCGGGGCGTGCACTCGCGAACGGACGCGCCGAGGGCTTCACCAAGCTGCTGTTCGACGAGGAGACGCACCGCATCGTCGGCGGCTCGATCGTCGGCACGCATGCCGGCGATCTCATCGGCGAGATCGCGCTGGCCATCGAGATGGGGGCGGACGCAACCGACATCGGGCGCACGATCCATCCGCATCCGACGCTCGGCGAGACGATCGGCCTCGCAGCCGAGGTCGCCGAAGGCACCTGCACCGACCTGCCGCCCCCGCGCAGGCGATGAGGGCCGTGCCATCAAGAAGGGGCATGCAGTCGAGGCAGCCGCGCGTATTCCCTGATCTCGTTCGCGCCGGGACCGAACGGGTCGTGGGCTAGAATTCCCGGCACCGGCGCACGGCCGTGGTCGAGCGTCGACCTCATCACAAGTCCACCGGAGAACAGCAAGATGGAGCGACGTTCGTTCGTGAAAGGCGCCGGCATGGCCGGCATCCTGGGCGCGGGAATCGCGCCGGCCGTGCACGCCCAGCAGGCCATTCGCTGGCGCCTGA
>DASWVL010000188.1:0-14974 GCA_036406255.1 Zeimonas sp. | reverse complement strand
CTCGGCGAAAGCGCGTTCGTCGCGCTCACGAACCTGCTCGCGCAGTGCCGCGTCTACGAGCTGCGCTACTCGAGCTTCGACGAGGCGTTCGAGCGCATCGACGCGCTCTTCGCCGAAACCGAGGTCGTCACGCTTCCGACGGAGCCGGCGCGGCGGTGAACGCACAACGGTTGCTGTCGCTGCTCGCCGACCCGCTGCAGCCGCAGCAGCCGACGCTCGCCGAATGGGACCGCCTCGTTCGCATCGCCCGGCTCGGCGGCGTCGCCAGCCTCTTGCACGCGCGCTATGAAGCCGCCGGCGCACTCGATGCCGTGCCGTCGCCGGTTGCGCGTCAATTGCGCAGCGAACGCACGATCGCCGAGTACCGCATCCAGATGACGCACTGGAATCTGCACCACGTGTCCGAAGTGCTCGGGCCGCTGCAGATTCCGCTCGTGCTCCTCAAGGGCAGCGCGTACGTCGCACAGGACGCGCCGTGGGGACGCGGGCGCCTGACCAGCGACGTCGACCTGATGGTGCGCGCATCCGACCTGGGGCGCGCGGAGGCGGCGCTGCGCGCCGCCGGATGGCGCTTCGGCGAAATCGACGATTACGACGAACGCTATTACCGCGAGTGGAGTCACGAGCTGCCGCCGCTGATGCACCCCGATCGCCCGCTGCCGATCGACCTGCATCACACGATCCTGCCGGTGACGAGCCGGCTGCGTCCCGACGCCGAGGCGCTCGTCGCCGCTTCGGTCGCGTTGCCCGGCACGCCGCTGCGGGTGCTGGCGCCCGAGGATCAGCTGCTGCACACCTGCTGTCACCTGTTCGAGGACTCCGACATGTGGCACCAGATGCGCGACCTGCTCGACATCGATGCGATGCTGCGCGCCTGCGTCGACGATCCGGGTTTCGATGAACGCCTCGCCGCATCGGCCGCGCATCACGGCCTGCACCGGCCCTTGCACTACGGGCTGCGCTATGCGCGCCGGTATCTCGCGTCGCCGATTCCGCGCAACGCGGCGCGCGACGCCGCGCGTCTCGCGCGGCCGTCGCCGCCCACTTCGTTGCTGATGGACGCGCTCGTCGCCCGATCGCTGCTGCCCGCGTCTCCCGACCTGCCGGTGAGTGCATCGCGCCGCTGGGCCAAGCGCGCATTGAAGGCGCGTCATTTCGCCCGCCGCTTCCCGCCGCGGCTGCTCGCACGGCATCTCTGGACGAAGCTGTTCCGCGCTTCGCGCCCCGCTGCGTTAGGATGAACGTCCGCCGCCGGGTGCGCGTGCGCTGCGCCCGGTCGACTCGTCCACCGCCGCATTCCCCGGTTCCGCCCATGTTCCAGCCCGTTCCCCGCGCCACCAAGATCGTGGCGACGCTTGGCCCGGCGTCGTCGTCGCCCGAGGTTCTCGAGCGCATGCTGCGCGCCGGCGCCAACGTCGTTCGCGTGAACTTCTCGCATGGAACGGCCGAAGAGCATTCGACCGTCGTCGGCCACGTGCGCTCGATCGCCGATCGCATCGGCCAGAGCGTCGGCGTGCTCGCCGATCTCCAGGGCCCGAAGATCCGCATCGGGAAGTTCGCCGACGGCAAGGTCCAGCTCGAGATCGGCGACCGGTTCGTCTTCGACATCGACTGCGAGCTTGGCGACCAGGGCAGGGTCGGCCTCGATTACCCGGAACTGGTCAACGACGTGAGCGTCGGCGACACGCTGCTGCTGAACGACGGGCGCGTCACGATGCGCGTCGATCGGGTCGACGCGCGCACGATCGAGTGCACCGTGACGCAGGGGGGCGTGCTCTCGAACCGCAAGGGGATCAACCGCCAGGGCGGCGGGTTGTCGGCTCCCGCGCTCACGTCGAAGGACATGGACGACATCAAGACGGCCGTTCGCTTCGAGGCCGACTTCATCGCCGTGTCGTTCCCGAAGAACGCAGCCGACATGTACATGGCGCGCGAGCTGATGCGCGCCGCGGGCGGACGCGCGCTGATGATCGCGAAGATCGAGCGCTACGAAGCGATCGGCAATCTCGAGGAGATCCTGAAGGCGAGCGACGGAATCATGGTCGCGCGCGGCGATCTCGCCGTCGAGGTCGGCGACGCCTCGGTGCCGGCGCTGCAGAAGCGGATGATCCGGATGGCGAAGGACCTGAACAAGGTCGCGATCACCGCCACGCAGATGATGGAGTCGATGATCGAGTCGCCGGTGCCGACCCGCGCCGAGGTCTCCGACGTGGCGAATGCGGTGCTAGACGGCACCGATGCGGTGATGCTGTCGGCGGAGACCGCCGCCGGTCGCTATCCGGTCGAGACGGTCGAGGCGATGGCGCGCGTGTGCGTCGAAGCCGATCGCGCCGAACGTGCTCCGCTCACTGCGGCGATCCTGAACGGCACCTTCACGCGCATCGACCAGACGATCGCGATGAGCGCGCTCTTCGTCGCGCACCACATGAAGGTGAAGGCCGTCGTCTCGCTCACGCAGTCGGGGTCCACCGCGCTCTGGATGTCGCGCATCGACTCGGGCGTTCCGATCTACGCGCTCACGCCGGAGGAACGAAGCCGGCGCCGCATGTGCCTGTACCGCGAGGTGCACCCCATCGTGATGACCTACCACGCCGTCGAGCGCGAGGCGTTGCTGCTCGAGGCCGAGCAGCGCCTGCTCGAGGCGGGAATCGTCGAGCGGGGCGACCTGATCGCACTGACGATCGGCGAGCCGATCGGGAAGTCGGGAGGGACGAACACGCTGAAGATCGTGCGGGTGGGAGAGCACGGGGGCTGAAGCGCGGCTCGTCGGCGCGTCTCTGTTTTCTTCTTTCGCAGCGGGACGTCGAGGCGACGGTGCGTTTGGGCGTCGGCCGCGAAGCCGCCCCTTCGGGGTCCCCTGCGCTGCTCGCCGACGCGGGCGGCTGCGCAACTCGCCCTCATCGCGGCGGCCCCTCCGGGGCCTTGCGCTTCGGAGCTCGAACAGTGCTCGCCGACGTCCCCCGCGTCGGCTGCGCTGCTCGGCGGCTTCGAGGCCGACGCCCAAACGCACCGCCGCCTCGACGTCGGTGTGAAGGTGGAGCGTGCGCCGACGAACACGCTTCGCTTTTTGTGCAGCAGGGTTGACTACCGACGGCGGATTCTCTCTCTCGGTGGCCATCGTTCGCCTAGCTAAGCCCTCGCGGGCGCGGTGTAGCGTCGTTCGACGATTTCGCGCATCTGCTCGCGGGTACGGGCGGGGTCCTGGCCGTCCTGCAGGGCTTCTGCCTCGTCGGCGAGCCGATCGTCCTTGATGGCCTCGCGGAACCATCGGGCGTAGTCGCCGCGGTGGAGGTGGAACAGCCAGGTCGCGTCGTCCACTCCGTCGGTAAGCTGCAGGAACAGCATCAGGTTCTGTGCCCGCAGGTTCAGCTCGCCGCCCGGGCCACGGAAATAGAAGCTCTTGTCCTCGCCCAGTTCTCCCTCGGCATACTTGCGCGTGTGCCGCTTGTGCCCCTGGCTCGGACGATCCGGCCGCACCCAGCGCGGCATCCCGGCCTGGTCCCGTTGCCAGAACAGCACCGACTCCCGCGCGTCGCCTGCCGGGACCGGCGGGGCGTCGACGCCGATCGTCGCGCAGAAGCTGCGAAGGACTTCGCCCGCCTGCGGGCCCACGCCGATCACGGTCCGGACGCTCTCCAGTGCCTGCCGGGCCATCTGGTCGGGATGGACGGTGACGTAGATCGTCGCGGCGAGTTCGGCGGGAAGCACGACGGCCGCGGCGTCCGACGTGCCGGGCAGCATGTGGTGCGCCTCGTCGACCAACAGCCAGTGCGGTCGCGCGTACTGGCCGCGCAGGTCGCCGATGCGGGCAAGGATCTCCCGGAAGAAGTCCGGTCGATCCTGCACCGAGAACCCGAGCATGTTGACCACCAGCGGTGCGGCGTCCGGCTGTTGCAGGAAGTCGGTCACCTCGCTGCCCGCGGGCTGGTTCCTCGCGTCGCCGAGCACGACCGCGCCTTCGAGATCGTCGTAGTCGCCTTCCGGATCGATCACGCAGAGCTGGAAACCCTGCGCGGAGAGCTTCTCCAGGAGCGCGGTCGCCAGCGTCGACTTGCCGATGCCGGACGATCCGGCGATGAGCACCGCGCCGCCGTCGACCGTCAACCCGGCGTCGTCGTCTTCGCCCAGCGTGACCCGTCGTCGGCGCGTCGCCGCTGCCAGCGGACGCGAATCCTCGGAGAGGATCGCGTCGATCGCTTCGATGACGCCCGCGCCGTGGTCGCCGCGCGTGACGAGATCGGCGGTCTTCTTGACCGCCTCGAGCGCGTTGGCGACAGCGATCGAGCAGCCGCACGCGCTGAGGAACGCATGATCGTTCTCGGCGTCGCCGATCGCCGCGACATTGAGCGGTGAGAGACGCAGCTCGGACAGTCCCGCGGCCAGTCCGGTCGCCTTGTTTACGCCCGGCGGCAGCACCATCACCGCGCCCTTGTTGAAGATGATCTGCCACTCGAGGCCCAGCTCGCGGATGCATTCGAGCACCGTCCGCTCGTTGGGTTCCCAGGTGGCGACGATGCCTCGTCCGACCGACAGCGGCTGCACCCCGCGCGCCTGCAGCACGGCCACCAGCTCGGCGGGCGGTTCGGCGGCGACGAGTCGTTCTTCCCGGGTCTGCGGGAAGTGCAGCAGGGCGCCGTTCTCGGCCACCACGAGATCGAACAGGTCCAGCCGGTCGAAGACGCGCTTCAGGTCGGGAAGCTCTCTTCCGGTCACCAGGAGCCGTTTTCGCCCGCTGTCGCGCAGGCGCTCGAGAGCGTCGATCGTCGCCGCGTCGACCACCCCGTGGTGCGCGAGCGTTCCGTCGTAATCGGTGGCGAAGGCGATCAGGTACACGTCGGTGTGTTCCGTGCCGAAGCGATTCCGAGCACGCAGCACGCCTCGTGCCCCGGCGCGGCGGAGCGGACGTCGTCGTGACGCATGTCGCACTTCCGCGCAGGCGATCGGCAGGCGCGAGGGACGCGTGGGCGATAATCGCCCTGCGAGGGAACTTCGCGCAGCCTCCACAGTGCCCGGCGCGCGCGCCCCGGGGGCTGCGCCAAGTTCCACTTCGGAGGTCGTCATGCCCCTGGTTTCGATGCGTCAGCTGCTCGATCACGCGGCCGAGAACGGGTACGGGATTCCCGCGTTCAACGTCAACAACCTCGAGCAGGTGCAGGCCATCATGTCCGCGGCGAGCGAGGCCGATGCGCCGGTGATCATGCAGGCGTCGGCGGGCGCCCGGAAATACGCCGGCGAACTGTTCCTGCGACACCTGATCGAGGCCGCCGTCGAGAGCTACCCTGACGTTCCGGTCGTCATGCACCAGGACCACGGCCAGTCGCCGGCGGTGTGCCTGCAGGCGATTCGCCTGGGTTTCTCGTCCGTGATGATGGACGGCTCGCTGCAGGAGGACGGCAAGACCGTCGCTTCCTACGAATACAACGTCGACGTCACCAAGCGCGTCGTCGACATGGCGCATACCGTCGGTGTCACCGTGGAGGGCGAGCTTGGCTGCCTCGGCTCGCTCGAGACGATGAAGGGCGACAAGGAGGACGGCCACGGTGCCGAGGGAACGATGACGCGCGAGCAGCTGCTCACCGACCCCGAGCAGGCCGCCGATTTCGTCAAGCAGACGCAGGTCGACGCGCTCGCGATCGCGATCGGCACCTCGCACGGCGCCTACAAGTTCTCGCGCAAGCCCACCGGCGACATCCTCGCGATCGAGCGCATCAAGGAGATCCACCGCCGCATCCCGAACACGCACCTGGTCATGCACGGTTCGTCGTCGGTGCCGCAGGAACTGCTCGCCGAGATCCGCGAGTTCGGCGGCGACATGAAGGAGACCTACGGCGTCCCGGTCGAGGAGATCCAGGAGGCGATCAAGTTCGGCGTGCGCAAGATCAACATCGACACCGACATCCGGCTGGCGATGACGGGCGCGATCCGTCGCTTCTTCGCGGAGCATCCGTCGAAGTTCGATCCACGCGAGTACCTGAAGCCGGCGAATGCCGCGGCGAAGAAAGTCTGCCTTGCGCGCTACCGCGAGTTCGGCTGCGAGGGGCAGGCAAGCCGCATCAAGCCGGTCGCGCTGTCCGTGATGATCGACCGGTACAGGAAGGGCGAGCTGGCGCAGGTCGTGCGCTGAGGGGATGCGGGGCGGGTTTGCGCTCGGGCGCGCCTGGGCGCCCCCGGGCGCGCCCGTTCCCCCCGAGCGTGCCCGTTTCCCCCGAGCGTGCCCGTCACCCCCGAGCGCCAATTTGAAGCGTTCACCTGCGTGGAATCGATTCCACGAACGCGAACGCTCGAATCGGTGGCGCGAATGGAAGCGCGCCTGCGCCGGCGCAGCCTGTTGCGGGTGGTTCCGGTGCTCTGCGCCCGTTTCAGCACGGACGACACTCCTCCAGCGCTCCTTCACTCGCGTCGTCGATCGTCGGGCCAAGTGCGTCGTCGATGACGAGCGGCATTTCGAACAACTGCCGGGTCGGCGGGCTGCCGCATTGCGCGCTCGCGCCACGAATCGTCGTGGGCGGCGTCGGCCGCTGTCTTCGTCTTCCGCAAAAACGGCGCGCCCTGTTCCCCCTGGCGCCGTCCCCTCCGCGCGCCGTCCCCACGCACCGCACTCTCCGAGCGCCAATTTGAAGCGTTCACCTTCGCGGAATCGACTCCACGAAGGCGAGCGCTCGAATCGGTAGCGCGAACGGGAGCCCCGAGCGCCGCCGTGCCGCCGCCCCGCCGCGCCGACGCGCCGACGCGGCCCCGTTGCGGGTGGTTCCCGCGCACTGCGCAGCACTTCAGCACGCATGACCCTCGTCCTGCGGCTCCTTTACTCCATGTCTTCGATCGTCTCGCCCAGCGCGTTGTCGACGACGAGCGGTGTCTCGAAGAACTGCCGGGTCGGCGTGCTGCCGTATTTAACGCGGATGCGCTCGCGCCACGAATCGTCGTGCGCGGCATCGGCCGCCGCCTTCGTCTTCCACAGGTACAGCGCGCCGGTGCGCGCGTTGTCGGCGTCGTAGAGGAAGGTCTTGCGAATCAGTTCCGGGTTGCGGCGCCACGCCGGCGCGACCTCGCGCATCCCTTCGATCACCTCTTCGCGACGCATGCCCGGCGGCAGGTCGAACCAGACGAGCTCGCTGATCATCGGTCTTTCTCCGGACTGCGCCGCTGCGTTCTCCGGCGTGCGGCGCGATGAACCGAGGTCGTGAGATCCGTCACCACGCGCTGACCGCCATCTTGGTCGCGAGCAGGTACAGCAGGCACGCGAACACGCGTTTCAAGGTCACGACCGGCAGCGCGTGTGCCTTCCGGGCACCCCACGGTGCGGTGACAATGCTCGCGGCCACCAGCGCGACGAGCGCCGGAACGTAGACGAACCCGAGTGTCGTCGGCGGCAGGGCGTCGATTCGCCAGCCGCCTGCCACGTAGCCGATCGTGCCGACCAGGGCGACCGGCACTCCGATCGCCGCAGCGGTGCCGATCGCCCGGTGCATCGACACGCCGCACAACAGCATGAACGGGATCGTGAGAAAGGCGCCGCCGGCCGAGACGAGGCCGCAGACGACTCCGATCGCGTACGAGACGAGGAAGGTTGCTGCCGCGCCCGGCATTCCGCGCCCGGCCTTCGGTTTTCTTCCGACGAGGATCTGCGTCGCGCCGGCGAAGACGATGACGGCGAAGGCGAGGGCGAGCGTACGCTGGCTGATCCAGCCGGCGGCGAGCGTCGACGACAGCGCGCCGAGCAGCATGCCGGGCGCGATGCGTGCGACGAGACTCCAGTCGACCGCGGCGTGTCGATGGTGCTCGCGAACGCTCGCGCTGGAGGTGAACAGCACCGACGCCATGCCGGTGCCGAGCGCGAGGTGAACCGTGTAGTCCGGGGCGAGCGACTGCGCGCCGAACAGCGTCGCGAGGATCGGCACCAGCGTCATTCCGCCGCCGATTCCCAGCAGGCCGGCGAGGAAGCCGACGCCGGCACCGGCGGCGAGGTAGGTGGCGATCCAGATCATCGACGTCGAGAATGAGGGTGAGGTCGCATCGGGCGTCGTGCCATCGCACGCGCGCCTCTATGATGAAGGATTGCGCCCGCCCGATCGCGGACGCAGGGAGCGACGATGGCGAAGTTCGCTGCGAACCTTTCCTGGTTGTACACCGAGTTGCCGTTCTTCGATCGCTTCGAGGCGGCGGCGCGCGACGGCTTCCGCGCGGTCGAGTTCCTGTTTCCGTACGAGCACTCGGCGGTCGAGATCCGCTCCGCGCTGCTTGCCAACGGACTCGAGCAGGTCCTGTTCAACGCTCCGCCGGGCGAGGCGCGTGCGGGCGAGCGCGGGCTGGCAGGCCTGCCCGATCGGGTCGACGCATTTCGCGCGTCGATCGACCAGGCGCTCGAATACGCGTCGGTGCTCCGTTGCACGCGCCTGCACGTCATGGCGGGCATCGTGCGCAACGAGGCCGCACGCGCCGAGCAGCGTGCCGTCTACGTGCGCAACCTGCGCTGGGCGTGCCGGCGCCTGGCGGGTGCGGGCGTCACCGTGCTCGTCGAGCCGATCAATCCGCGCGACATGCCCGGTTACCTGCTCGAGCGCCAGGCCGATGCGCACGCGATCGTCGCCGAGGTCGGCGAGCCGAACCTGAAGGTGCAGATGGACCTGTACCACTGCCAGATCGTCGAGGGAGACGTTTCGACGAAGATCCGACGCCATCTCTCCGGCGTAGGCCATGTCCAGATCGCCGGCGTTCCCGAGCGCAGCGAACCGGACGCGGGCGAGCTGCACTTTCCGTATCTGTTCTCGCTGCTCGACGAGCTGGGCTACGACGGTTGGATCGGCTGCGAGTACCGGCCGCGCAGCGGAACGCGGGACGGCCTGGGCTGGATGCGGCGGCTCGCCGCCTGATCGCGCTTCACGATCGGGCAGAATGACGCTTTTCCCGCCCCCGACCGATGCCGATCGTCCATCGCTCCACGCTGCATTCGCTGCCGCTCGTCTCGCGTGGCAAGGTGCGCGACAACTATGCGGTCGGCGACGACCGGCTGCTGATCGTCACCACCGACCGGCTGTCGGCCTTCGACGTCGTGCTGGCCGAGCCGATTCCGGACAAGGGCCGTGTCCTGAACCGGATGGCGTTGTTCTGGTTCGACCGGCTCGCCGACGTCGTGCCCAATCACCTGACCGGAATCGACCCCGAGTCGATCGTCCAGGAGGATGAGCGCGACCAGGTCCGCGGCCGTTCGATGGTCGTCAAGCGCCTGCAGCCGATCCTCGTCGAGGCGGTCGTGCGCGGCTACCTGATCGGGTCGGGCTGGAAGGATTACCAGGCGAGCGGCTCGGTGTGCGGCATCGCGCTGCCGGGCGGCCTGCGCATGGCCGATCGCCTTCCCGAGCCGATCTTCACGCCCGCAGCCAAGGCCGCGCAGGGCGAGCACGACGAGAACATCTCGTTCGACGAGATGTCGCAGCGCATCGGCGCCGCGCTCGCGTCGCGCATCCGCGACGTGAGCCTGCAGCTGTACCGACGCGCCGCCGACTACGCTGCGGCACGCGGCATCCTCGTCGCCGACACGAAGTTCGAGTTCGGCCTCGACGAGAACGCTACGCTGCATCTGATGGACGAGGTGCTCACCGCCGACTCGTCGCGCTTCTGGCCGGCCGATGCGTGGCGGCCCGGCGAGTCGCCGCCGTCGTTCGACAAGCAGTACGTGCGCGACTACCTCGAAAGCGTGCCCGGATGGAACAAGAAGCCGCCCGCGCCGCACCTGCCGCCTCAGGTGATCGAGCAGACCGCGGAGCGCTATCGGGAAGCGCTGCGCCGCATCACGGGCGAGGCGCTTCCGCCCGAGCAAGCGGCGAGCGTCGTGCGATGAGCGAACTGTCCGTGGGCAACGAGCCGGGCGAAACCGTCGTCGTCGACGCGCTCGTCGGCGTCGTCATGGGTTCGGGCAGCGACTGGAACGTGATGCAGCACGCGGCCGCCGTGCTGCGCGAGTTCGGCGTGCCGTTCGAGACGCGCGTCGTCTCGGCGCATCGCATGCCCGACGAGATGTTCGCGTACGCGGCGAATGCACGCGAGCGCGGGGTGCGCGCGATCATCGCCGGCGCCGGCGGCGCGGCGCACCTGCCCGGCATGCTTGCGGCGAAGACGATCGTACCCGTGCTCGGCGTTCCGGTGCCGTCGAAATACCTGCGCGGGGAAGACTCGCTGCTGTCGATCGTCCAGATGCCGCGCGGCATTCCGGTGGCCACGTTCGCGATCGGCGAGGCGGGGGCGGCGAACGCCGCGCTGCACGCCGTCGCGATGCTCGCCGTCGACGACGCGGTGCTCGCCGCCCGGCTCGAAGCGTTCCGTGGCGCGCAGACCGATTCGGCGCGCGGCACGACGCTTCCTCCCGCCTGACGATCCTCCGATGGGTGGCGAGGTTTCCTCGGTGGGCGCGAACGCGTATCCGGCCGCTTCGCGCCGGCCCGACGCTCCGCTCGCGCCCGGCAGCTGGCTCGGCATCCTCGGGGGCGGCCAGCTCGGCCGGATGTTCTGCATGGCCGCGCACAGTCTCGGCTACCGGGTCTGCGTGCTCGACCCCGGCGCGGACAGCCCGGCGGGCTCGATCGCCGAGCGGCACCTGCGAGCCGACTACGTCGACGAGGCGGCCCTCGACGAACTCGCCGCGACCTGCGCGGCGGTGAGCACCGAATTCGAGAACGTTCCGGCGCGCGCACTGCAGCGGCTCGCCGAGCGCACGATCGTCGCACCGTCGGCGTCGAGCGTCGCGATCGCGCAGGATCGCATCGACGAGAAGGATTTCGTCCGAGCGGCCGGCCTTGCGACCGTTCCGTACGTGGCGCTGCGTTCGGCAGACGACGCGCGCGACGTGCCGCAGGCGCTGTTCCCCGGCATCGTCAAGGTCGCGCGCCTGGGCTACGACGGCAAGGGCCAGGTGGCCGTGGCGAATGCCGCGGAGGCGCTCTCGGCCTTCGTCGCGCTCGGCTCGGTGCCGTGCGTCCTCGAGCGGCGCGTCGCGCTCGAGCGCGAGGTGTCGGTGCTGCTCGGGCGGGGATTCGACGGCGCGAGCCTCGCCTGGCCAGTGGCCGAGAACGTGCACCGCAACGGCATCCTCGCGCGCACGACCTTGCCGGCGCGCATCGACGCGACGCTCGGGCAGCGTGCCGTCGACGCGGCGCGACGAATCGCGGACGCATTCGAGTACGTCGGCGTTCTGTGCGTCGAGTTCTTCGTGCTCGCCGATGCGACGCTGCTCGTCAACGAGATCGCGCCGCGCCCGCACAACTCGGGTCACGCGACGATCGATGCCTGTGTCACGAGCCAGTTCGAGCAGCAGGCGCGCATTCTCGCCGGCTGGCCGCCGGGCGATACGCGCGCGCTCGCGTCTGCGGTGATGATCAACCTGCTCGGCGATGCCTGGTACGGCGCCGATTCGGCAGCGCCACGCGAACCCGACTGGTCGGCGGTGCTGCAGCATCCGTCGGCGAAGCTGCATCTGTACGGCAAGCGCGATGCGCGTCGCGGACGCAAGATGGGGCACGTCACCGTGCTCGGCGATTCGGTCGACGAGGCCCGCGCCGTTGCGGACTTGATCGAGCGTTCGCTCGGAATTCCCGGGACGGGCGCGCGGTGACGGCGGTTCGCGCAGCCGATGCCGCCGCGATCGAAGAAGGAGCGCGCCGGCTCGCGCACGGCGAACTCGTCGTCTTTCCCACCGAGACCGTGTACGGACTCGGCGCCGACGCGGCGAACGCGCAGGCGGTTGCCGCGGTATACCGGATCAAGCAGCGTCCATCCGGTCATCCGCTGATCGTGCACGTGCTCGACGACAGCCCGGCGAAGGGGTGGGCCGAATGGTCGCAGCGCGCGCAGCGGCTGGCCGAGGCGTTCTGGCCCGGTCCGCTCACGCTGATCCTGAAGCGCGCCGCCGGTGCGCCTGCGTGGGCGTGCGGTGCGGAGTCGACGATCGGACTGCGCGCGCCCGCGCATCCGGTGGCGCGCGCGCTATTGCACGATTTCGGGCGGCTGGGCGGGCTCGGCATCGCGGCCCCGTCGGCGAACCGCTTCGGACGCATCAGCCCGACGCGCGCCGAGCACGTCGTCGAGGATCTGGGCGAGGATGCACCCCTCATCCTCGACGGTGGGCCGTGCGAGGTCGGCGTCGAATCGACGATCCTCGACCTGAGCCGCGGTCGACCGGTACTGCTGCGTCCCGGCGGCGTCTCGGTCGCGCAACTCTCCGCGGTGCTCGGCGAGGAGGTGCTGGAACGCGACGCGCACGCACCGCGCGCTTCCGGCACGCTCGACGCGCACTACGCGCCGGCGACTCCCGTCGAACTCGTCGATGCGGCCGAGGTCGTCGCACGCGTGGCCGCTCTGCGCGGCCAGGGGCAACGCGTCGCCTTGTGGTCGCGTTCGGTTCCGACATCGATCGGCGACGTCGGCCTGGCGATGTCGCACGATGCCCGCACCACCGCCCACGAGTTGTACGACACGCTGCGCCGCCTCGATCGCTCCGGCTGCGACCGAATCGTCATCGAACGCGTCCCGCGCACGCCCGAGTGGCGCGCGGTGGGGGATCGGCTGAGGCGGGCAGCAGCCTGAGGGGAGGGAAGGGAGAAGGGAGAAGGGGAAAACCGCGCGCCAACGGTCGTACGCAGCCTGTTTTCCCCCTTCCCCCTTCTCTTCCCCCACTCACCGATCCTGCGGCTGCACCAGCAGGATCGGTCGCCGCGTGCCGCGCAGAAGGGTCTGCGCGGTGGAGCCGAGGAGCATCGCGCCGAGTCCGGTGCGTCCGATCGTTCCGGCGCAGACGAGGTCGGCGGCCTCGCGCTCGATCGTCTCGAGCAGCGCTCGCTCCGGGCGGTCGCTCTCGATCAGTTCGACGCGCACGGTCACGTCGTTCGCGTCGGCGATCAGCGCGTCGAGCGCGTGGCGCCGCTCGGCGACCACGGCCGCATGCTCGCGGGCGAACTGCGGGTACGTCGGCCGGCCGTACTGCCCGTTGCGCATCAGGTTCGGGCTCATCACGTGAACGACGACGACTTCGGCCCCGGCCGGAGCGAGTGCGAGAGCGTGCGCGACCGCCCGATTGCCGATCGCCGACAGGTCGGTGGCGGCGACGATCCGGCGGATGACCGGTGGTAGCGGCGAGATCGAAGCGACTGCCGTGCCGGGGACGACCAGCACGTTGACCGGGGAATCGCGCAGCAGGTCGAGCGCGACCGAGCCGGTGAACAGACGCTCGACCGAGTTGCGCTGATGCGATCCGAGGAGCAGGAGATCGACCTGCTCGCGCTCGGCGAGATGCGCCAGGCGCGCGGCCGGATCGCCTTCGTGCGACGAGATGACGACCTCGATCGGCAGCGACGGCAGCGCGCGTGCGATGCGGTTCGCGATTTCGTCTCGTACGTGATGCTGCGCCCGTGCCGGCTCGTCGAGCAGCCCCAGGCGTGCCGCCTCGCGTCGGGGGTCGTCGGCGTACGCCGCAATTGCGTGGCAGGCGCCAAGCTCGGCGAGCCTTCCCGCGAACAGCACCGCCGCGTCGGCCTGCGGCGTGAAGTCGTAGGCGACGAGCACGCGCAGCGCGCGCTCGCCGCGCAACCACGCGAGCAGCGGCGATGCGTCGCGCAGGACGAGCATCGGTGTTTCCGTGGTATGCAGCACGCGCTCGCAGGTCTTGCCCAGCCGGACGCCGGCCCCGTCGCGGCGTCCGATCGCGGGCAGGATGAGCAGCCCCGCGCCGCGCTTCTTCGCTTCGGCGACGATCGCCTCGTCGGGCCATCCCGCCGGCAGTTCCGTCTCGACCTTCGCGCCCAGCGCGCGCAGGCGCTCGGCCGCGACGAGCAGCCGCTCCCGTGCGTTCTCCTCGATGGCGTCGAGCACGGGCGCCGGGCCGAGCAGCACGCCGCGCGTGTCGAGCACGTGCACGAGCGTGAGTTCGCCCGCGGTGCGCTGCGCGAGCAGCGCCCCTACCGTGGCCGCCTCCTCGGCGCGATCGCTGAAGTCGGTTCCGCACAGAACCCGCATGCCTGTCTCCTGTCGAAGCAGCCCGCGATTGTAGGCCCGCTGCGGCCCGGTTCCGATTCAGCCGCCGGGAACGCCGGGGCAGGCCTGCGTCCCGGCGACTTCACGGCAGAACGACGCGATCGCCGCGGCGACCTCGTCGGGTCGATCGCGGTGCAGGCGATGGCCGCAGTCGGGCAGCTTCAGCAGCCGCGCCGCGGGTTGCAGCTCGGCGATCCGATCGAGCTGACGCATCGTTCCGTACTGGTCGCTCTCGCCCTGCACGGCGAGGATCGGGCAGCGTATCGCGGCGACCTCCTTCTCGATCGTCCACGACGCAAAGGCGTCCGACAGCCACACTTCGGTCCAGTAGCGGAATGCACCGTCGACATCGGCGTGGTGTCGCGCCAGGCGCTCGCGCAGTCCGGGTGTTTCGTAGCGGTGGGCGACCTCGGCGATCGCTTCGATGCACACGGGCTCGACGAACAGGTGCGGCGCAAGAACGACGACTGCGGCAGCGGCGTCGGGAAAGGTGCCCGCGTGGATCAGCGCGATGGAAGCTCCGTCGCTGTGTCCGACGAGGATCGGCCGTTCGATGTGCAGCTCGCGCAGCAGTACGGGCAGCACGCGAATCGCTTCGTCGTGCATGAAGCGGGCCGTGCGCGGTTCGACGATCGGATCCGAGCGCCCATAACCGGCGCGCGAGTAGACGAGCCCGGGGAGGCCGGTCGCCGCGCAGACGCGATCCGGGAAATCGCGCCAGTCGGAGAGGCTGCCCAGGCCCTCGTGCAGGAAGACGAGGGCACCGGGTCGCGAGCCCGGGTCGCCGATCGCTCGGCACTCGAGGCGCCGCCCCTCGGCGACGACGTGAAAATAATGCTCGTTGCGGCTTTGCATCATGAGTTATATTGCAGGTTCATCATTGTCCAACGCCTGATGTTGCATGGTCTCGGCAGCGAGCGGCAAGCCGGAAGACGAGAACGCGTTCCTGGAAGCG
>DASWVL010000187.1:0-11049 GCA_036406255.1 Zeimonas sp. | reverse complement strand
TTGCCAATGGATTTACGAGGAAAAGGCGCCTCGGCATGCCCTGTGCCGCTTCGCTACCCACGTCGAAACCTGGTCGGCCCCGAATTCGGTATCTGGCAACACGTGCGCGACGACTTCGCGCACCTCCGAAGTATAGGCCGTTCCGGCGGTTTCAAGCCCCCGGTCGGATATTACTTTCTGGTGCGTTGGTCGACAGAAGGTGTAATCTTGACCGGATGTGCCCCGAACCTCGCCACCTGGTGCTCAACCTGTTGCTCGGGACCGCGCACCGGCGGCTGTCCGCTCGCGAGGCCGTGGCGTCGTGCGCGCTCTTCGGCATTCGCGAGAACAGCGTGCGCGTCGCGCTCGCCCGGCTTGCCGCGCAAGGGATGATCGAGGCAGTCGAGCGCGGCCAGTACCGCCTCGGCCCGCAGGCCGAGGGGCTCGCCCGCGACGTGTCGACCTGGCGCGACGTCGAGCGGCGTGTACGCGACTGGGACGGCGGCTGGATCGTCGTGCACGTCGGCGCGCTCGGGAGACGCGATCGAAGCGCGGTGCGGGCGCGCGAGCGCGCGCTCGGACTGCTCGGCCTGCGCGAGCTCGATGCGGGCCTTTTCGTTCGTCCCGACAACCTGTCCGGCGGAGTGTCCGAGGTGCGCGAGCGTCTCGCTCGGCTCGGGCTCGGCGCCGAGGCGGCGGTGTTCGTCGCGCACCAGCTCGACGACGAACGCGGCGCCCGGGCGGCGAAGCTGTGGGACGCCGAGGCGCTCGACCGCGGCTACCACGAGACACGCGTGCTCCTCGAAGCCTGGCTCGCCCGCTGGTCGGTCGGTGTGCCTGCGCTGTCGCTCGAAGCGGCGGCGCGCGAGTCCTTCGTGCTGGGCAACGACGCGATCCGTCAGCTCGTCTTCGACCCGCTGTTGCCGGCGCCGCTCGTCGACGTCGATGCGCGGCGCGCTTTCGTCGAGGCGGTGCGCCGTTTCGACGCGGTGGGGCATTCGATCTGGCGCCGCTTCCTGCTCGGTGCGACGGGCGGCCTCGTCCGTCCCGAGCGGGCCACACCCGGTTTCACGACGGCGAACGCCGCGCCCTCGCGCGTGCGACCGCCTGCCGCCCTGTCCTCTTCGACCCCGGAGAAGTCGTCATGAACGCTCCCCAGACGCTGCCCAAGGACTCGCTGTACCTCGCCGAAACGCACGAGGTGATCAACGTCGGCCGCGAGCTGGTCGACTACAACTTGTATACGCAGGACGCCGCGCTGCGCGAGGCGGTGCACCGCGAGGGCGCCGACTGGGCCGATGCGCAGCTGTCCGACTTCGGCGCGAAGATCGGCACGGCCGAATACCTCGACCTGGGCGTCGTCGCCAATCGCGTTGCGCCCGAGCTGGACACGCACGACCGCTTCGGCAACCGCATCGACCTCGTGCGCTTCCATCCCGCCTACCACGCGCTGATGAAGACGGCGATCGAGCACGGCCTGCATGCGTCGCCGTGGGCCGATCCGCGCGCCGGCGCGCACGTCGCGCGGGCCGCCGGCATCTACCTGCATTCGCAGGTCGAGGCCGGCCACCAGTGCCCGGTCACGATGACCTTCGCCGCCGTGCCCACGCTGCGCACGACGCCGCAACTCGCCGCGCTCTGGGAGCCGCGCATCACTGCGCGCGTCTACGATCCGCGCAACGTGCCCGACGCGCAGAAGGCGGGCCTGACGATCGGCATGGCGATGACCGAGAAGCAGGGCGGCTCCGACGTGCGGGCGAACACGACGCGCGCGTTCCCGGTGGGAACGGCGCAGGGACCGGGCGAGGCCTACGAGCTGGTCGGACACAAGTACTTCGTCTCGGCGCCGATGTGCGATGCGTTCCTCGTGCTCGCGCAGGCGCCCGGCGGGCTGTCGTGCTTTCTGCTGCCGCGCTGGCGCCCGGACGGCAGCAAGAACCCGCTGCAGGTGCTGCGCCTGAAGCGCAAGATGGGCAACGTTTCGAACGCGTCGAGCGAGACCGAACTGCGCGGCGCGCTCGCGTGGATGGTCGGCGAGGAAGGCCGCGGCGTACGCACGATCATCGAGATGGTCGCGATGACGCGCTTCGACTGCATGGTCGGATCGACCGCAGGCCAGCGCGCGGCGGTCGCGCAGGCGCTGCATCACTGCTCGATCCGCTCGGTCTTCGGCAAGGTGCTCAACCGGCAGCCGCTGATGCAGAACGTGCTCGCCGACCTCGTCCTCGAGCACGAGGGTTCGCTTGCGCTGACGATGCGCATCGCGCGCGCGCTCGATTCGCGCGCCGCTGACGAGCACGAGGACCTGCTCGTGCGGCTCGTGACCGCCGTCGGCAAGTACTGGATCTGCAAGCGCACGCCGCAGCATGCCTATGAATCGATGGAGTGCATCGGCGGCAGCGGCGTCATGGAAGACAGTCCGTTCCCGCGGCTGTTCCGCGAGTCGCCGGTCAACGCGATCTGGGAAGGCAGCGGCAACGTGCAGTGCCTGGACGTGCTGCGCGCGATGCAGAAGACGCCGACGACGGTCGACGCGTATTTCGCCGAGCTGGCGAAGGCCAGGGGCGCGAACGAGACGCTCGATCGGTACGTCGGCGCGCTGCGCAGCGAGTTCGCCGATCCCGCCGACCTGGAATATCGTGCGCGCGCCGTCGTCGACCGGATGGCATTGGCGATCCAGGGCGCGCTGCTGGTCCGCCATGCACCGCCGATGATTGCCGACGCGTTCTGCGCGTCGCGGCTCGGCGCCGACGGCCATCACAATTACGGTGTTCTGCCCCGCGGCGTCGACTGCGCGGCGATCGTCGAGCGCGCGACGCCGCACGCGTAGCGCCGCGAAGCGCTTCGCGAGCGGTGCTCAGGCGGCGGGCACCGCTCCCGCCTGCGTGATGCGTTCCTGCAGATGGGCGAGCGCCGCGTCGATCTGGTCGACGAGAACGACGCACAGCTCCCCGGGCGCGAGCGCGTCGAGCGCTGCGTCGATCGCGGCGAGCTCGCCGTGGATCGCGCGGACGGTCTTCGCGCGCCGCGCGCCGACGAGGCCTTCGCGCAGCAGCGCGATTACCTCGCCGTCGGCGCGGCCGCGCTGGCACTGGTCCTCGTAGAGGATCACTTCGTCGAATGCCCCACCGAGCAGGCGCGTCTGTGCACGAAGGTCGTCGTCGCGCCGGTCTCCGGCTCCGCTGATCACGATCGAGCGGCGTGCCGCGGGCATCGTCTCGATCGCACGCACGAGTGCGGCGATCGCGTCGACGTTGTGCCCGTAGTCGGCGACGACCGTCGCTCCCGCGACGTCGAAGACGTTGAAGCGTCCCGGCGCGGTCTGCGCATCCGGGACGAATCGGCGCAATCCCGCGCGCACCGCGTTTCCGTCCAGTTCGAGCGCCCAGGCGGCGCCGACGGCGGCCATCGCATTCTCGACCTGGAAGCCGATGGTGCCGCCGCGGGTGAGCGCGATCTCCTTCAACGGGATGCGCTGCCCGCTGCCCCGTTGCGTGCAGACGATCGCGTCGCCGTCGACGTGCACCACTCGTCCGCCCTGCGCGCGGTGCGCGGCGAGCAGCGGATGGTTCGCGTCGCGCGAGAAATACACGATCGATCCCGGGCACCACTGCGCCATCGCCGCCACCCGCTGGTCGTCGGCGTTGAGCACCGCGAAGCCGTCGACCGATACGTTCTGCACGACGACGCGCTTGACCGCGGCGAGTGCATCGACGTCGTCGATGTGGTTGATGCCGAGGTGGTCGCCTTCGCCCACGTTGGTGACGACCGCGACGCGGCAGTGGTCGAAGCCGAGCCCCTCGCGCAGCAGGCCGCCGCGCGCCGTCTCGAACACCGCGGCGTCAACGTGCGGGTGCATCAGCACGTTGCGCGCGCTCTTCGGCCCGCTGCAGTCGCCGTCGTCGATGCGCCGGCCGTTCACGTAGACGCCGTCGGTCGTCGTCATGCCGACGCGCAGGCCGGTCTCGGCGAGCAGTCGCGCGATCAGGCGCACCGTCGTCGTCTTGCCGTTCGTGCCGGTGACGGCGACGACCGGGATGCGCGCGTCGTCGCCGGCGTCGAACATCGCCGCCATCACCGCCTCGCCGATCGCCCGCCCCTTGCCGTACGAAGGCGCGATGTGCATGCGCAGCCCCGGCGCCGCGTTGACCTCGACGATGCCGCCGCCCTGCTCCTCGAGGGGGCGCGAGATGTTCTCGCAGACGACGTCGACGCCGCAGATGTCGAGCCCGACGATGCGGGCTGCCTCGATCGCCCGCGCCGCCACGTGCGGATGCACGTCGTCGGTGACGTCGGTCGCGCTGCCGCCCGTGCTCAGGTTCGCGTTGTGCCGCAGCACCACGCGAACGCCGGGCGCCGGAACCGATGCGGGCGTCAGACCGAGCCCCGCGAGCCGCGCACAGGCGACGCCGTCCAGCGTGACGCGGGTGAGGGCGGTCGCGTGGCCGTCGCTGCGACGCGGATCGCGGTTGATCTCGTCGACCAGTTCGCCGATCGTGTGCACGCCGTCGCCGAGCACCGCCGGCGGATCGCGGCGCGCTGCGGCGGCGAGCCGCCCGCCGACGACGAGCAGGCGGAAGTCGCTGCCCGGGAGGCAGCGTTCGACGATCAACTCGCTCTCGAACTCGCGCGCGCGGGCCCAGGCGGTCTCGAGCTGTTCGCGCGTGCGCACGTTCACCGACACGCCCTTGCCCTGGTTGCCGTCGCGCGGCTTGACGACGACCGTGCCCCCCAGTTTCTGCATCGCCTGCCAGGCGTCGTCGAGTGTTTCGACGGCGACGCCTTCGGGCACCGGTATGCCGGCGTCCGACAGCAGCTGTTTCGTCAGTTCCTTGTCCTGCGCGATCTGCTCGGAGACCGCGCTCGTCGCGTCGATCTCGGCCGCCTGGATGCGCCGCTGGCGACTGCCCCAGCCGAGCTGCACGAGGCTGCCGGTGGTGAGCCTGCGGTACGGGATCCCGCGCGTGTACGCTGCCTGGACGATCTCTCCGGTGCTCGGCCCGAGTCGCTCGTCCTCGTCGATCGCGCGCAGGCGCGCAATCGCGCCGGCGAGGTCGAAGACCGTGTCGAGACTGACCGACGCGATCAGCGCCTCGGCAAGCTGGAACGCGAGGCGAGCGACGGCTTCCTCGGTGTATTCGACGACGACCTGGAAGACGCCGGATTCGGAGGTGGCGACGGTGCGGGCGAAGGCGATCGGACAGCCCGCGCGCGACTGCAGCGCGAAGGCCGCGGCGCCGAGCGCATGCGCAGTCGAGCGCGGCGTGCCCGTGCCGTTGGGCAGGTGCACGAGATCGGGGAAACGATCGCGAAGCCGGTCGACGAACCCGGCGATCGCCGCGATGTCGCGTTCCCGTTCGTCACAGCGGACGAGCGCTTCGATCGCGCGGGCGCGCGTCCATCGGTTGGGGCCGCGCAGCGCGCGGATTCGTTCGACGTGCATCGGTTCGGTTCCGAAGCCGCGAGGCGGCGACGGCGCCCGAAACGCCGTCGTCGCCCCGGCGGCAGTTTCAGGCGGTCTCGTCGACGGTGGTCGGCGCGCGTTGCGCGAGCATCCGCAGCCGCTCGGCGATGCGCCGTGGCGATACGCCCGCTGCCCAGGCGGCGGCCACGGCAGGCAGCAGGTCGTCGAGCGTGTCGTCGCCGAGAACGTCGTCCTCGGCGACGTACTCCACACGCGTGCCGTCGCACAGCGCGATGCGCCCATGCCCGACGCGCACCGCACGCCGGTTGGCACGCAGATGCGCCTCGATGAACTCGTCGCCGCCTGCGTCGGCCGCATAGAAGATCGTCTCGCCCTCGCACAGCGTCGCCATCTCGACGAGCATCGGGTCGGTGGCATCGAGCACCGCGGCACCGCCGGCGAGCACGACATCGACCTGCGTGCGCAGGACGGAGTACATCTGCTCGGGCGTGCGGACGTCGAATTCGTCGACGCGCGCGCTCCGGTCGAGCGAGGTGACGACCCCGATGCTGCAGCGGTCGTACGCAAGTCCTTCGGAAACGATCGAACGCGCGTCGTTCTCGACGATCGCGCAGTCGACGAAGCGATTCGTCAGCAGCCGCCGCGCCGCGCTCCAGTTCACCGCGCTGCCTTCGAGGATGCGTCGTTCGTCGACGAAGAGGCCCTGCGCGCTCGCCAGTCCGACGCACCGGCCGTCGCCCTGCAGCAGCGCGGCCACGAGCCCGGCGACCCGCGCGCCGCTGCGCGTGCCCGCGATGCCGACGATCGGAATGCGTCCGTTGGCGCCGTGCGGGAACAGATGATCGACGATTGCCTCGCCTACCGGGCGCCTGCGTCCGACTGCCGGTTTCAGGTGCATCAGCAGGCCCGGCCCGGCGTTCACCTCGACGATCGCGCCGCGCTGCTCTTCGAGCGGGCGCGAGATGTCCTCGGCAACGAGGTCGATGCCTGCGATGTCCAGGCCGACGACGTCCGCGGCGAGCGCCGCCATCGCAGCGACCTCCGGGTGCATCTCGTCGGTGACGTCGATCGATACGTTGCCGTTGCGCTGGATCAGCAAACGCTTTCCGGGCGGAGGAACCGAGTCGGCATCGAAGCCCTGGCGTGCCAGCTCGATGCGTGCCGAAGAGTCGATGCGCACGAAGTTCAGAGGGCAGTCTTCGGTGCTGCCACGCAACGGGTGGCTGTTCAGCTGCAGGTCGATGAGTTCGGTGACGGTGGAGCGGCCATCGCCGACGACGTGCGCCGGTTCGCCGCGCGTGGCGGCGACGACGCGCCCGCCCACGACGAGCAGGCGATGCTCGTTGCCGTGCACGAAACGCTCGACGAGGACGCCGCTGCCTTCCTCGCGCGCGACGTTCCAGGCGGCGAGGACCTCGTCGCGGCTGACCAGGTTCGTGAAGACGCCGCGACCGTGGTTGCCGTCGCTCGGCTTGACGACCACCGGCAGGCCGACTTCGAGCGCGGCGTTCCACGCGTCTTCGGCGTCGGCGACCGGGCGGCCTTCGGGGACCGGCACGCCGCAGGAGCGAAGCAGCTCCTTGGTGAGGTCCTTGTCCCGCGAGATGCCCTCGGCGATTGCGCTGGTGCGGTCGGTTTCGGCCGTCCATATCCGGTGCTGCGCCGATCCGTAGCCGAGCTGCACCAGGTTGCCGTCGTTCAGCCGCACGAAGGGGATCGCGCGGCTGTCCGCTGCGAGCACGATCGACTCGGTGCTCGGACCGAGGTAGTGCTCGTCGTTCAGCGCGCGAAGCTCGGCCACCGTGCCGGCGAGGTCGAAGGCGCGGTTCCCGATCGCGGCCATGACGAGATCGCGGGCGGCCGCCAGCGCCGCGCGCGCCGTTTCCTCCTGGAAGGCGCGGATGACGACCCGGTAGACACCGGGCGTCGACGTCTCCCGGGCACGGCCGAAGCCGGCGTCGGGCGCACCGGCGAGTGCCTGCAGCTCGACGGCGACGTGCTCCAGGATGTGTGCCGGCCACGTCCCCTCGTGCAGGCGGCGCAGGAAGCCGCCGCGCTCGCCGTAGCTGCATCGGTGCTCGACGAGACCGGGCAGCCACTGCTCGAGCCGCTGCGGCAGCCCGGGAATGCGGTTCGAGGGAAAGTCTTCCAGCCCGCCGATGTCGACGACCGCCTCGAGTACGGGGCGATAGGTCCAGCGGCCCGGCCCCCGGATGTAGTGCACTTCGACGATGTCGATGTCGAGTCGGGGGTCGGAGGTGCCCTGCGGGCGCGGAGCGAGCATGAAGGAATCCAGGAGGTGGGTAGGCGTACAACGTTGCAGCGTAGTTCCGGTTGACGGGCAAGCACGTCCCGCTCCCGGACGCCATACGGGACGACCCGTAGTGCGCGACCGGATGCAGTAAGCTTCCTGGTTTCGATGGCCACGATTCCGTCCGCCGCCCGGCCTGCCGGCGACCCGTTTCCCGCGGAATGGCGACGCGAGATCGCCGTCCAGTCTCCCGACGCCGCTCCGCTCGCCGTGCTCGCCTGGGTGGAGCTCGACCTCGACGCGCGGCTGCGGTACGGCCGCGGCGTGCTCGTCTTGACCTCGTCTGCGTTATGGTCTTTCACGGCCGACGGGCGCGCACCGGCGTCTTTTCCCGTCGTTGCCGGCGCGCGGCTGGAGATCACCGACCACGGTGGCGTGGGCTGCCTGCAGTTGTGCAACGACGGCGCGCGCGTCGCGATGTGGCGCTTCACGCTCGCTCGCCTTGCCGGGGTGCAGCGCTTCGCCGAGCGTTTCGAGCAAGCGGCCGCGTCGCCTTCGGCGGCCGCTGCGGCCGCAGCCGACCCGGCCGCGGTTGCGGCGCAGCCAGCCCGGCTCGAGGCGGCGCAGGCGACCGACGAGTCCGAGACCGTCGAAACGAATGAAACCGGCGACGCTGCAGCGTCGCCCGACGAGCGCCCGTCCACCTGGACGCTGTTCCGGATCTGGCGCTTCGCCCGTCCGTACCGGCGGCGCCTGCTCGCGGGCTTCCTCCTCACGCTCGCCTCGACCGGCGCGACGCTGGTGCCTCCCTATCTGACGATGCCGTTGATGGACGACGTGCTGATCCCGTTCCAGAACGGCGTGCCGATCGACGCGCGTCTCGTGTCCGTGTATCTCGGCGGCCTGCTCGCCGCGGCGCTCTTCGCGTGGGCGCTAGGATGGGGGCGCACCTATCTGCTCGCGCTCGTCAGCGAGCGCATCGGCGCCGACCTGCGGACGGCGGCCTACGAGCACCTGCTGAAGCTCTCGCTGCAGTACTTCGGCGGCAAGCGCACCGGCGACCTGATGGCGCGTATCGGCAGCGAGACCGACCGCATCAACGTCTTCCTGTCGCTGCACCTGCTCGACTTCGCCACCGACGTGCTGATGATCGCGATGACCGCGGCGATCCTCGTCTCGATCGACCCCGGGCTCGCCTTGGTCACGCTGATGCCGCTGCCGTTGATCGTCTGGCTGATCCACCTCGTGCGGGAGCGGCTGCGCCACGGCTTCGAGAAGCTCGACCGGATCTGGGCCGAGGTCACGAGCGTGCTCGCCGACACGATTCCCGGCATCCGCGTCGTCAAGGCGTTCGCGCAGGAACGGCGCGAAACCGAGCGTTTCCGTGCCGCGAACGAGCACAACCGCATCGCCAACGACCGTCTGAACCGCACGTGGTCGCTGTTCTCGCCGTCGGTCACGCTCGCCACCGAGGTGGGGCTGCTGGTGGTCTGGGCCTTCGGAATCTGGCAGGTGGCGCGCGGTCGGATCACGGTCGGCGTTCTCACCGCGTTCCTCGCGTACATCGGTCGCTTCTACACGCGGCTCGACTCGATGAGCCGCATCGTCTCGCACACGCAGAAGGCGGCAGCCGGCGCGAAGCGCATCTTCGAGATCCTCGACCACGTGTCGAGCGTTCCCGAAGCGGCAGATCCGGTGCCGATGCGGCGGATGAAGGGCCGCATCGAGATACGCGACGTCGATTTCCGCTACGGCAACCGCGCCGTGCTTCGCGGCCTGAGCCTGGACATCGCGCCGGGCGAGATGATCGGCCTGGTCGGGCACAGCGGCTCGGGCAAGAGCACGCTGGTGAACCTGATCTGCCGCTTCTACGATCCCACCGACGGCGAGATCCGCGTCGACGGCACCGACATCCGTTCGTTTCGCATCGCCGAGTACCGCAGGCACATCGGCCTCGTGCTGCAGGAGCCGTTCCTGTTCTTCGGCACGATCGCCGAGAACATCGCGTACGGAAAGCCCGAGGCGACGCGCGAGGAGATCGTCGCGGCGGCGCGCGCCGCGCACGCGCACGAGTTCATCCTGCGCCTGCCGCACGGCTACGACTCGCTGGTCGGCGAGCGCGGCCAGGCGCTCTCGGGCGGCGAGCGACAGCGCGTCTCGATCGCGCGTGCGTTGCTGATCGATCCGCGCATCCTGATCCTCGACGAGGCGACGTCGTCGGTCGACACCGCCACCGAGCAGGAGATCCAGAAGGCGCTCGACAACCTGGTGCAGGGCCGCACGACGATCGCGATCGCGCACCGGCTCAGCACCCTGCGCAAGGCCGACCGTCTCGTCGTGCTCGATCGCGGTCGCGTCGTCGAGACCGGAACGCACGACGAGCTGATCGAGCGCGAGGGGGCGTACTACGACCTGTACCGCGCGCAGCAGCGTCGCGCGGAGATCGAGCCTTCGGGCAACGCCGACGACCGCGTCGACGCGCTCGTCGCCGAGAGCTAGTGTTTACCGCTCCCGACAGGACCGCGTTCTCGCTGTCGCGCGATGCGCTCGGTCGCCTGGTGCTGCGCGACGCCGACGGCGTAGCGCACGTGGGCGTCGTTCCGGTACGCGCCTACCCGATCTCGGCGCCCGACGAGGGGGTCTCCCTGCTCGGCCCCGACGGGCGCGAGCGCCTGTGGATCGACCGGCTGTCGTCGCTCGACGAAAGCCAGCGCGTCATCCTCGAGGAAGAGCTGGCCGCACGCGAGTTCGTCCCGGAGATCCGGCGCATCCACGGCGTGTCGAGCTTCATGACGCCGTCGACCTGGTACGTCGCGACCGACCGCGGCGAGACCCACTTCGTCCTGCGCGGCGAGGAAGCGATCCGGCGATTGTCCGGCAACGTGCTGCTGATCGCCGACCAGAACGGCGTGCACTACCTCGTGCGCGACGTCGAAGCGCTCGACACGGCGAGCAGGAAGCTGCTCGATCGGTTCATGTGACCCGGGAAGAGCAGAGGGAAGGGGGAAGGGAGAAGGGGAACACCGGCTGCGTGCGCCGGCCTCACGCGCGGTTTTCCCCTTCTCCCTTCTCCCTTCTCCCTTCTCGGCCTGCTCGGCGCAAGCCGAGCAGCCCGAGCAACTCGTGCGGCTCGCGCACGAGCGCATCGGCACCCCAGCTGTGCGGGGGCGACTCCTCGCCGCAGAAGCCGTAGGCCGCGGCGATCGTGCGCATGCGGGCGGCGCGGCCGGCGACGATGTCGCGCAGGTCGTCGCCGACGTAGACGCACGCGCTTGCCTCGGCGCGGGCGAGTCTCGCGCCGTGCAGGAGCGGCTCGGGGTGCGGCTTGGCGAAGGCGGTCGTGTCGCCGCCGATCGCGCACACGGCCCGGTCGAGCACGCCGAGCGACTCGAGG
>DASWVL010000186.1:0-7520 GCA_036406255.1 Zeimonas sp. | reverse complement strand
CGCACGCATCGTGCTGACGGCGGGAGCGCTCTTCGCAGCCGAAGCGCTGTGGCGCGGGTCGATCGCCCGCATCCTGATGGCAACGGCGCTGCTCCTCTTCGGCGGCGGGCTGCTCTTCCTGGCCAAGCAGGCCGACTAGCGTCTTGAAAGACGTCGAGTTCTTCACGGTCGATGCGGTTCCGATCGACCGCGAACTGCAGGACGCCGGCAACACCGGACCGGAACTGGCCCAGCTGGCCGCGAGCTACGCCAACAGCCCGCGGGCGCTCGTCTTTCGCGATCCGTCGTCCGACTGGCGGCTGTTCGTCGTCCTGCTGCCGCTCGCCTCGCGGCTGTCGCTGATGACGAACCCGATCTTCGCGCACCTCACGCGCGCGTGGGGGCTGAACGCGCGTTTCGTCGGCGTCGACCGCGACCAGCTCGTCTACGACTTCCGCGCACTGCTGTCCGACCGCACGCTGCGCCTGCTCGTCGACGTGCTGGCCAGGAGCGAAGTCGCGCCCGGCGCCGCCCGACCGGGCAATGACGCGCTCGACCTGCTCTTCGCGTCGCTTGCCGACGAGATGCTCACGACCCTCGACCGTCGCCGCGACGACTGGGGACGGCATCTCGACCGCGAGCACCGCATCGAGCCGCACGCACCGTCGTCGCTGTTCGACCGCGCGGGGCGCCACCCCGACTTCCTCGCGAGCCTGCGCGCCGCGCTGCGCGACGAGATCGTCGACGTCGAGTTCTACGGTCGTGCGCTGCGCTCGATCGACTTGCGCGAGGACGCGATCGACGCGCGCGTGCGGGCGGTGCTCGAGTCGGCGCTCGACCCGGTCACGCTCGCCAAGCTCGCGAAGACGGGCGCCGGCATCCATCTCGGCTGCTACAACTGGCTGCGGCTCGATCCGCGGCACGCCGCGCCGCGCGCGCACCTGCTCGCCCGACTGCCGTCGTTCGCGAACTTCTTCGCCGATGCACTGGTGCCGATCGACGCTTCTGCGCTCGAGGGCGACACCGGGGACGATCGGCCTCCCGCCGAGCGGGCGCATGGGGCGAGCGCCCTGCGCCCGACTTTCGAGCTGCGTGCGATCGCGTCGCGCGAACGCAGCGCGCACAGCCTGTACTGGGCGGCCGTGCTCAAGCGCGCCATCGACGCCGGTCAGGACCGCGCGACGATCGAGGCGATCGCGCAGCGCTTCGCCGTCGACGACAACGTCGTGCGACGAATCTGGCGCGAGCGCCCGGCCGGAATCGGACAACCACCCACCTGGCAGCTCGGCCAGGTCCTGCGACTCCTGCAGGCGAACGGCGAACGCGGATGGCCAAGCGACGCCGCCGGCTGGCAGAGCCTGATCGCCCGCGCAGTCCCGGCCGAGGCCGCGTGAGAGCGGGGCCTCGGCCGGACTGCGCGGGCGCGCTGCGCGAACCCGTGGCCGACGAAGCGTCCCTCCTCAGCCGCCGCGCGCCACTGCGGACAGGTACCCCGTCCAGTCGCGCGCGAAGCGCTCGATCGAGAAACGCGCGAGCGCATCGGCGCGCGCCTGCTCGCCCCAGCGGCGGGCGAGCGCCGGGTCGCGGATCAGGCTGCGCATCACGTCGACCAGCGTGTCGACGTTCGTGTCCACGTAGCCGTTCACCCCGTTGCGGATCACCGTCGGCATCTCGGTGGTCGCGAGCGCCACGACCGGCACGCCGACCGTCATCGCCTCGAGCACCGACAGGCCCAGGCTGGTGTAGCGGATCGGGTTGAAGAAGAAGCGGAAGCGCGAGACGAACGCGGGAAGCTCGAGGTTCGGGATCTCGCCGATGCCGCCGATCGCCTCCGAGCCCATGCCGACCAGCGTGAGCGCGACGCGCTCGCGCACCTGGGCGAAGACGTCGGCGCCGAGCCGCCGCCCGCGCTCGCGCAGGTGATTCACGACGACGATACCTTCCTCGCGATCGCCGCGATAACGGACGTCTTCGGGAACGAGCACGCCATGCTCGATGACGCGCGTGCGCGCGCTTCCGTTGTCCCACATCAGCGCATTGAATGCCGTCACGTGCACGATGTGCGCGTCGCCGTCGGCGGCCGGATGACGCGTCGCCGTCGGGTGTTGCTGCGGAGGGTCGTGCTCGAGATACACGGCGGGCAGCGCACGCTGCGCATCGCCGAGCCAGCGGAAACGGTCCTCGTCCCAGTGCCGCCGCGACTGGTACAGCACGCAATCGAAGCGCCGGCGCGAGACCTCGTCGGCGCGAACCTCGAAGACGTTGTCGCCCCAGGGGAGGCTTCCGACACGCCCGGCGTGTCCGGCCGGATGCCCGGGCAGCGTGACGAGGTGGAAATCGTGCGCCGCCTGGCTCAGGTAGTAGAGGTAGTTGCCGTGCACGTGCCAGGTCAGCACCTGCAGTCGCGTCGATCCTTCCCGCATCGGGGCCGCCGGGCGCCGGCTTTCAGGCACTCTTCGCCGCCGTCAGCGACGGCAGCGCGCTCATCGTGAGCTGATGCATCGCCAGCGCGAACACCGGGTCCACCTCGATCGCCGACGCGCACGGATGTCCGGCATACGGGCACACCGGTTCGGAGCAGGGGCGGCACGGCAGGTCGGCCGCGAGCATCGGATGCAGGCTGCGGTCGAGCGGGCGCCAACGGCGGATCTCGCTTCCCGATCCGACGACGACGCTGCGCGCGCCGACGGCGACGGCGAGGTGCGAGACGCCGGTGTCGTTGCAGACGAGCACTCGGCAATCGTCGATCGCCGCGGCGAGTTCGCCGAGTGTCGTCGCGCCGCTCAGGTCGACGGCGACGGTGCGCATCGCACGACGCACCGATGCGGCGAGGTCGATTTCGTCGGCACTCCCGGTGATCGCGATCTGCCAGCCGTGTGACGCCAGCCGGTCGGCGACCTCGGCGAATCGCTCCGTCGGCCAGCGGCGCGACGCGAAACGCGCTCCTGGGTGGACGAGCACGAGGCGAGCCGGATCGAGCGAATGGCGTCGCGCGAGCCGTCGCCAGTTCTGACGCTCCTGCTCTTCGATCGGGAACTCGAGCGAGCGTCCCTGGCGTGCGATGCCGAGGTGATCGACGAGCCGCAGCAGCCGCTCGATCTCGGATCCCTCCTCGGGCCATCGCACGAAGCCGCCACCCCCGCCGTCGGCGCTCGCGCCGGGCGGCGTGAAGCCGCAGGTGCGCCTCGCGCCGAGCAAACGCACGATCCCGTTGGTGCGCTCGCCGCTGCCGTGAAGCTGCAGGGCCAGATCGAAGCGCCGTGCGCGCGCTTCGGCGAAGAATGCCGGCAGCAGCGCGCTGCGCGGCGCCTGCTCGGGCAGTGCGGGTGCACCGGGGAAATCGAGCCAGTCGTCGACGTAGTGTGCGAAGCGATGCGCGAACCAGGCGCACGACGGCAGTCCGATCATCGTGACCTGCGCCTGCGGGTACCGATGGCGAAGCGCGCGCAGCGCGGGCACCGCGCACAGCATGTCGCCGAGCTGCAGCGCCCGGAACACGGCGATGCGGCGCACCTCGGCATCGCCCGTCGTCGGCGCGTCCGCGGTGCGGCGGCGCCCATCGCGCAGGGAGATCGCCGCGGGGTACCGGCCGGGTTTCACCGGCGTCGAGGAAATGGGTTCTACGGGCAAGGCCGCCATCCGGTTCAGGACTCCTGCTGGGTGAATCGTTCTTCGAGGTCGCGGATCGAGCGCCGCGCCGAGAGCAGCGCGAGTGCGGCGTCGACCGCTTCCTGCGGCTCGACGCCGGCGAGGCATGCCTGCGTGCCATTCGGGCACACGCTCTTGTAGCAATGGCGGCACGGCACGTCGCGATTCAGCACGCGCGCAGGCACCTGCCATGGCCCGTGCTGGGGATTGGTGAGCGCGTAGAGGTCGACCACCGGGGTACCGAGCGCGGCCGCGACGTGCACGGGTCCGGTGTTGTTGGCAACGAGCAGGTCGGCGCGCTCGAGCAGCGCGCCCAGCTCGCCGAGCGTGAGCCGACCGCACAGGTCGTGCACCTGCGGTGGGCGGCCCGCATCGGCGACGACACCGGCCACCCGCTCCGCTTCACTCGCGTCGCCGGTGAGCACGAGGGCACGGTACTGTCGCCGGGCAAGCTCGTGAACCAGCCGTGCGTAATGGGCGGCGGGCCAGCGACGCGAAGGCGCACTCGCGCCCGGATGGACGACGATGCGCGGCGTGCGCGGGTCGACGCCGGCTTCGCGCAGCTTCGCGGCGAGCATGGCGCGGTCAGGCTCGAGCACGCGAAACGAAAGTCGGAGATCGGCCGGGCGCGGCGCGAAACGCGCGACGAGATCGAGCTGGCGCTCGACCTCGTGCCGCAGCTGCTGCACGGGCTCGGACTCCGGCACCCAGTCGGTGAGCAGCAGGTACGGGTTCTCGCGACAATGCGCGAGCCGCAGCGGAATGCCGGCCAGCCGACAGGTGAGCGCCGCGGCGATCGGGCTCTGGCTGTACGCGGTGAAGATCACCGCCGCGTCGAAGCGGTGCGCCGCCAGTACCTCGATGAGCGTGCGATCCACGTCGGTGCCCGACTCTTGCGTGCGTGCGTTCTTCACCCACGGGGCCTCGTAGCGGATCGCGGCATCGATCTCCGGAACGTGCGCGGCCGCTCGCACGCCGGAAGACGACCCGAGCAGCGTGATGCGCCGCGACGGCTTCGCCGCCCTCAGCGCGCGGATCGCCGGCGTCGTCATCAGCACGTCGCCCATGTTGTCCAGCCGCACGCACAGCACGTGCTCGGCACGCGACCAGGCATCGTTCATGCGACGACGCCCGCAACCGGGCGCACCCACGCTGCCTCGATCAGCCGCGCGGCTTCGGCGAGATCGCGCACGAGATGATCGGGTTGGCGAAACACCCCGCCCCGCCATTCGGTCTCGTTGCCGTTGCACACGAGCACGGAACGGCAACCGGCGCGCTTGCCGGCTTCGACGTCGTCCAGGATGTCGCCGATCATCCACGAACGGTGCAGGTCGATCGCGTGTTCGGCGGCGGCGCGCAGCAGCAGCCCCGGGCGCGGCTTGCGGCAGTCGCAGTCGAAAGCGTATCGGGCGACGCTCCCGTGCGGATGATGCGGGCAGAAGTAGGCGCCGGCGAGCGACGCCCCGCATTCGGCGAACATCGCGGACAGGTGCTCGCGCAAGTCGTCGAGCCGCGCCGGATCGAACCTGCCGAGCGCGACGCCGGCCTGGTTGCTGACGACGAACAGCGCAACGCCCAACGTCGCGAAGCGGGCGAGCGCCTCGCGAGCGCCGGGTGAGAAGCGCATCTTCCGCGGATCGACGTTGAACGGCACGTCTTCGATCAGCGTTCCGTCCTTGTCGAGAAACAGCGCGGGCCGCAGCACGTTCAGGGCCACGAGGTCTCCCGCATCGGCAGGACCATCATCTCGGGAATCACGGTTTCGGCCGGCTGCTCGAGAACGAAGCGGATCGCGCGCGCGACGTTGCGCGGATCCTGCAGCAGCGACGGGTCGATGTCCGGAAAACGATCGAGCAGGAACGGCGTGCGCATGCCACCGGCGACCACCGCACACACCTTGATCCCGCGCGGGCGAAGTTCGGCGTGCAGCGCGTGCGACAGGCCGAGCACGCCCCACTTCGTCGCGTGATAGGCACTCGCGTTCGGCCATGCGCGCTTCGACGCGGTGGACGCCACGTTGACGATCGCGCCGGCGCGTCCCGCCATCGCCGCGCACGCCTGGCGCGACACGAGGAACACGCCGGTGAGGTTGGTGCGCACGATGCGTTCCCAGTCCGAGGGCGCGAGCTGCGACATCGGCGCGGTGATATCGATCGCCGCGCTGTTCACCACGGCGTCGACGGCGCCGAAACGCTCGAGGACCTGCGCGAAGAGGCGCTGCACCTGGCCTTCGTCGCCGACGTCGACCGCCGCGGCAGCGGTCTCGACGCCCATCTCGCCGAGCTGCGCGGCGCAACTGCGCGCGCGCTCTTCGGCGAGGTCGGCCACGACGATGCGCGCGCCGGCCGCGCCGAGTTCGGCACACGTCGCAGCACCCAACCCGCTGGCGCCGCCGGTGACGACGACGACGCGCCCGGCGAGGCCTTCCGCAGGCTGCGGCGCGTCGTGCGCACCCGCCCGCACCCGGTCATTTCCAGCCGACGGCTGCTGCATCGGTTCTCCCCATTCGAAGGTCGGATCTCGAACGCGCCCGCAACGTCTGCACCGGCAGGCGCGCCGCGGGCGAAACGCCGTCGGCACGCCGCGCCGTGGCGACGCCGCCCGCGCGTGCGGCGGACCCCGCGTGCGCAAGCGCGTACTGCGAGGCGCTGCGGTAGACGTCGAGCAGCGAGCGCGCCACGCGCTCCCAGGTGAACAGCTTTCGCGCGCGTACGAGGCCTGCACGGCCCATCCGCTGCGCCAGCGCGGGCTGTCCCTCGAGTTGCGCGAGCCGCCCGGCGAGCGCGACGGGATCGTTCGGCGGCACGAGGTATCCGGTGCGCCCGTCGACGACGGTGTCCTGGATCCCCCCCACCGCGGCTCCGACCACGGGCCGCCCACACGCCATCGCCTCGACCGGCGTGATGCCGAACGGTTCGTACCACGGCGTCGTGACGAAGACGTCCGCCGCGCCGTAGACGGTGCGCAGGCGGTCACGGTCGCAGCGCCCGATGAAATCGACGCGATCGGCCACGCCCTCGTCCTGAGCGATGCGCGCGAGCCGTTCCAGCTCGGGCGTGTGGTTGGTCGCCGGATCGCTCGAGTTGCCGCCGGCGATGACGAGGCGCGCATTCCGGCCGAAGAGGTTCTTCAATACCGCGATCGAGCGAATGACGTTGTCGACGCCCTTGCGCGGCACCATGCGCCCGAGCTGCAGCACGGTGAATTCATCCGACGGCCAGTTCAGGTGCGAGCGCGCGACGAGGCGATCGATCGGCTGCAGCTCCTGCGGATCGAAGCCGCACGGCACGATCTCGATGCGCGACGAATCGGCGCCGTAGTGCTCGATCATGTCGCGCAGGTCCTGCGGACACTCGGCCACGATGCGATGCGACTCGCGAACCAGCTCGTCCTCGATGTCGAAGCGCGCATCCGAGAAGCCGTCGTCGCGCCCCTGGTGCAGCCTTCGCACGCGGCCGAGCGCGTGGAAGGTCGTGACGAGCGCGGTACGGAAGGTGCGCGCGAAGCGCAACCCGACCCAGCCCGACATGAAGAAGTTCGCGTGAACGACGTCGTAGCGCATCTTCTGCTCGCGCGCGAATGCGTGCATCGCCGCCGAGAACGCGGGCATGTGCGGCAGCAGCCGTTCCTTCGGCAGTTCGGCCTGCGGACCCGCGCGCACGTGAACGACGCGCACGCCCGGCAGCCAGTCGACAACGCGCGCGTGCGCGGCGTCGTCGCTGCGGGTGAAGACGTCGACGAGCAGGCCCAGCCGGGCGAGTTCGCGGGCGACGTTCGCCACGTAGATGTTCTGTCCGCCGGCGTCTACGCCGCCGACCACTCCGAGTGGGGACGCGTGCTCGCTGACAATCGCGATAGTTCGCATTGACTCTTTCTCCGGGACAGGATCCCGG